>SHXN01000013.1 GCA_009693305.1 Limnohabitans sp. | reverse complement strand
AACGGCACTTGGCCATGACATTTACATGTTTTAGGTCATGTGCTCTTTAAGTCCTCTGCTCTAACCAACTGAGCTATAGGCCCGAAAATGCGTATTGTACTTGTCCAATTTTTAGCAAAATAAATTGCTTAATTTTTCAGCAAAGTGTGGAAGCGGTGTGGAAGCAAATGCAGTAACTTGCGACGCTGTAACTTATTGATTTTATTGAGGATTTCTCTTATGTCTGCGCGATTAACTTGTTTATGAGTCCTCTGCTCTAACCAACTGAGCTATAGGCCCTATTTTGTTAATGCCAAAATAGCGTGTAGGGATTTTAACTTACTTAATCCGCATTTGATGGATCGTGTTTATTTATGACTCAAAGCATTACTAATCAATTTTGATGTGATATCGACGATTTGAATCATGCGGTCGTAATTCATGCGTGTTGGACCAATCACACCCAAAGTGCCGACGACCTTGCCATCGACTTCATAAGATGCGCTCACCACGGACAATTCTTCAAACGGAACAATTTGGCTTTCACCACCAATATAAATACGAACACCTTCGGCTTTAGCAGAAACATCTAGCAATCGAATCAGCTGGGCTTTTTGTTCAAATAAATCAAAAGCGCGACGCAATTGCCCCATATCTGCAGAAAAATCACTCACCGATAGCAAATTACGTTCACCGCTGATGACCACTTCATCTTGCGATTGCGAATGCGCTTCGGTACTCACTTGGACGGCGGCGTGCATCAACTTGGCAATTTCGGTGCGCAAGTGATCCATTTCATGTTGGAGTTTTTCGCGTACCTGCTCAATAGCCAAGCCCGAATAATTGGAACTGAGATAGTTGGTCGCTTCAATCAACTGAGTTGGCGTAAAGTCAATATCTGTAAAGATGACCCTGTTTTGCACATCGCCTTCGGGCGACACAATGATGACCAGCACCCGCTTTTCGGACAAACGCAAAAATTCAATATGCCGAAAAACAGACCCCCGCCGAGGAGCCATCACAACACCAACAAATTGCGATAAATTGGAAAGCAGATGCGCCGCACTGGCGATGACTTTTTGAGGTTGCTCGGGAACCAATTGGGGCGCATTGATTTGCTCGTGATGAACCGTGAGCATGGTGTCGACAAATAAACGGTAGCCTTTGGCTGTTGGAATTCGCCCCGCAGACGTGTGCGGGCTGACAATCAGCCCCATTTCTTCCAGATCAGCCATCACGTTTCGAACCGTCGCTGGCGACAATTCGATGCCGTTGGCCTTGGACAAGGTGCGAGAGCCCACGGGCTGACCGTCGGCTATATAGCGCTCAACCAGTGTTTTCAAAAGAAACTTGGAACGATCATCTAGCATGGCTTACCTTTTACCCCATTTTAGTGATGTAATTTGCATATGAAGTCCCATTTTCACCAAATCGCCATAATTGGCAAATACCATGCCCCTATTTCGGGTGCTTCTGCCGCCTCTTCTCGGCAAGTGCTAGAGACCCTGATTCACTTTCTCCATGATCAAGGCAGTGACGTGATACTGGAACAAGAAACCGCAACCAATTCAGGGCTCACCGGTCACACGGTGATGGATGTGCCCGCGATTGGCAAACATTGTGATTTAGCCATTGTGGTGGGCGGCGATGGAACCATGCTCAGTTTTGGTCGCAAATTAGCGCCCTTTGGCGTGCCACTCATCGGCATCAATCAAGGTCGTTTGGGATTTATCACTGATATAGCATTAGACCGCATTGAAGTAACTCTCAAGCCGATGCTGATGGGCGAGTACGAGCAAGACCATCGAACCTTGATGCACGCACAAGTGTGGCGCGATGGACGTTGTGTCTTTGAAGCACAAGCTCTCAATGACGTGGTGGTCAACCGCGGCGCCACATCGGGCATGGTGGAGTTGCGTATTGAAGTGGACGGACACTTTGTGGCCAATCAACGCGCAGATGGTTTGATCATTGCCACGCCCACAGGCTCGACCGCCTATTCTTTGTCTGCAGGTGGCCCGATTTTGCAACCAGGCCTTGGCGGTTTAACCTTGGTGCCGATTGCGCCACATATTTTGTCTAATCGACCCATTGTTTTAACCGATGACGCACAAATTGTGGTTGAGTTGGTGTCGGGTCGTGACGCGAGCGCTAATTTCGATATGCAATCATTGGCTTCTTTGATCACTGGTGACCGAGTCAAGGTGCATAAATCACAATTTCAAGCTTGCTTTCTTCACCCAAAAGGATGGAGTTACTTTGACACACTCAGACAAAAACTTCATTGGAATGAGGGTGTTGCATGAGTCTTAAACGAATCAGCCTGCGCGACTTTGCCATTATCAGCAGTCTTGAGCTAGATTTTTCAAATGGTTTCACTGTTTTGAGTGGTGAAACGGGTGCAGGCAAATCAATTTTAATCGACGCCTTGCAAATGGTCTTGGGGGGTCGCTCCGATGCGGGCGTTGTTCGCGAATCTTGTGCCAAAGCAGAAATTTGCGCAGAGTTTGTCACGCCCGCGCATTTACAATCTTGGCTTGACGACAACGGTTTTTATTTTGAATCCGAGCTTTTACTCAAACGCACCATCGATGCGCAAGGCAAATCACGCGCGTGGATTAATTTAAGTCCTGCAACGGCCACTCAACTTCGCGAATTAGGCGATCAACTCATCGATATTCATGGTCAACACGCATGGCAAAGTCTCACGCGCTCAGATAGCGTGCGCGGATTACTCGATGCCTACGGTAAAATTGATTCGCAAAGCTTGCTTGCCTTGTGGCAAAGTTGGCGGCAAGCGCAAAAAAATCTAGAAGACGCTCGACAAGCACAAAACACAATTGCTCAAGAGCGCGATCGTTTGATGTGGCAAATTGGGGAACTCGACAAACTGGCACCCCTGCCTCACGAGTGGGATGATCTCAACTCCAATCACACCCGACTCACACATGCGCAAGCACTGATCGATACTGCACAACACGTCATCAACGCCATGCAAGCTGACAAAACAGGCGTTCAAGATCAATTGTCACAAGCGCAACATTTGCTCAAAGATCAAAGCAATATTGAAACCAAATTTCAAAATTTATCTCAAATTGTTTCGTCAGCCTTAGCGCAATGCGAAGACGTTACGCATTCGTTGCAAGCTTGGTTGCGTCGCACAGATTTAGACCCGCATCGTTTAAAAGAAATTGACGAACGCATGTCATTGTGGATGTCTTTGTCGCGTCGCTTCAAACGCCCGCCCGCCGAACTCGCCGAAATGTTGCAGCAGTGGAAAACTCAACTCGCACAATTGGACGCGGCCACGGATATCGAAGCCTTAGAAAAAAATGCAACACTCGCCCAACAAGCTTTTACACAACAAGCCTTGATTATTTCTAAAGCCCGCAAAAAGTCAGCGCCCTTATTGGCCAAAGCCATCACACGAGCGATGCAAGGATTGGGCATGCAAGGCGGTGTGTTTGACGTTCAGTTACAAACATTGCCACAAGCAAGCGCATACGGATTAGAAGATATTGTGTTTTTGGTCGCAGGTCATGCAGGCACAACACCCAAGCCTGTGAGTAAAGTCGCATCTGGGGGCGAGTTGTCGCGCATTGCATTGGCAATTGCCGTCACCACCAGTCAACTCGGCGAGGCTCAAACACTGATCTTTGACGAAGTCGATTCAGGCGTGGGCGGCGCAGTTGCGCAGACCGTTGGCAAACTCATGAAGCAACTCGGACGCGATCGTCAGGTGTTGGCGGTTACCCATTTGCCACAAGTTGCCGCATGCGCCGATCATCACTTGGTAGTCTCCAAACACAGCGACCCCAATGGCACACGTAGCACCGTCGAACCAGTCACGGGTGAAGCGCGCGTTTCTGAAATTGCGCGCATGCTCGGCGGCACCCAACTATCGGTAACCACACACGCACATGCGCGCGAAATGCTTGATACGCAAATTTCACCATCCACCAACAAAAAAGGAGCTCGTGCATGAGCTACGAACTGATACTTATCACAGGCATGTCGGGGTCTGGCAAATCCATTGCCTTGCACGCTCTCGAAGACGCAGGTTATTACTGCGTCGACAATCTTCCGCCAGAATTGTTGATGCCATTTTTCAAACTCGAAGATCAATTCAAACCCGAAAAAGTTGCCATCGCCATGGATGTTCGCAGTGCAACCTCTTTGCATTTGGTGCCTTCGCAGTTAATACAACTGCGCGAAATGAATGTGCAAGTTCGATTGTTATTTTTAGACTCAACCACCGATACTTTGGTTCATCGTTTTTCAGAAACAAGACGACGCCATCCCCTGTCTCGCTCACAAAATCCATCGTTTGATGAGCCGCGCGATTTGATTGCAGCCATCGAACAAGAGCGACAACTCATGTCCGAATTGCGCGAACAGTCGCACATCATTGATACCAGTTTGTTGCGCGCAAGCAAATTACAAAGCTATATTCGCTCACTCATTTCTGCGCCCTCTTCTCAACTGACGTTGATGTTTGAATCGTTTGCATTCAAACGCGGCATTCCTGTTCATGCCGACTATGTATTTGACGTGAGAATGTTGCCCAACCCGCATTACGAACCCGATTTACAAAAGCTCACGGGCAAAGATCAACCAGTTACCACATGGCTGTCTAAGCAACTCGAAGTCGCCTCCATGCTCAACCAAATCACTCACTTCTTGCACTACTGGTTACCAGCACTCAATCAAGATCACCGCAGTTATGTCACCGTCGCAATTGGTTGCACAGGTGGCCAGCACCGCTCGGTCTACCTCACCGAAGAATTAGCCCAAAGATTTTCAGATGAATGGGTCACACTCACTCGCCATCGAGAATTAGAAAACATTGTTTAATGTTTTGATTCATTTAAAAGCAAAAGGCGAATTGGTGCTGGTAAGCCCATCAATTGCCACTCCTTTGGCGTCAACCATTGACCAGTTTGCTTTAATAAGGGCTTGGCATTTTTAATTTCGACCACATGCAAATACAAATCTTTGTGCGTCAATACGTGCAAAAACGGCGCATGAAAAAATGGTTCTTTTCTTGATTGTGCAGGCACGTCATTGAGCAATGCTTGGTCAGATTCAAATGCAGGCAGGCAATACAAGTTGGCCCATATTCCGTTTGCGCTTCTTTTTTCTAAATAAATTTGATTTTTTGCGTTGCGGAACATCAGCAACGAAATCGACTGCGCACTGCGTTTGATTTTTTTGGTTCGAACAGGAAAATTCTCAACCGTTTGATGGCGATGTGAGATGCATATTTTTGACATAGGACAGTTTGCGCAACTTGTTTTTTTGGGCGTACACACGGTTGCACCCAAATCCATCAAGCCTTGGGTATAGGCGGGCATATCACTTTTTTTATCAGGCAATAATTGCTGAGCCATTTGAAATAGATTTTTTACATGCGTAGCGGACGTCATATCACCAGAAAAAGTCAAGACGCGTGTTAAAACACGCTTGACATTTCCGTCCAAAATCGCCTCTCGAGAGCCAAAACAAAGCGAAGTAATGGCCGCCGCAGTGGAGGGACCGATGCCCGGCAACTCTTGCAACTCAAGCACGGTCTTTGGAAACTCGCCCTTGTAATCTTTGGCGATGCGTTGTGCGCACGCATGCAAATTTTTTGCACGAGAGTAATAGCCCAAGCCACTCCACAAACTCATCACCTCGTCGTTGGATGCACGCGCCAAATCTTTTAAGGTGGGAAACTTTTGCATGAATCGAAAAAAATATTCTTTAACTGTAGCCACTTGCGTTTGCTGCAACATAATTTCAGACAACCAAACCGAGTAAGGATCCAAGCTGACTTGCCATGGCAAATCATGACGTCCATATTGCCTCTGCCACTTCACCAACAAAGTTGCAAAATTTTTAACAATAGCTGAACGAGATTTTAATTCTTTTGACATACCGAGCAATAGTAGGTGGCTCTTTGTCCTTGTACCATTTTTTTGATTTTGTTTTTACAAATTCGACACGGCAAACCTTGCCTGTCGTAGACCATGGCTTCGATTTGAAACTGCCCTTGCTCGCCATGCGCGTTGGTAAAATCATTCAAAGTACTGCCACCGCGTTCAACGGCGTGATGCAGCACATCTCGAATCGATTGATGCAAACGCTGCGCTCTTGACTTAGAAATTTTTTGTGCCGCCAAAGTGGGGCGAATGCCCGCCCTAAACAAAGCCTCACTGGCATAAATATTTCCAACGCCCACCACCAGATCACCGTGGAGCAACACTTGTTTGATCGCCGTTTTTTTTGTTTGAAGCGCACGATAAAAATCCAAGGGATCAAAACCATCATCCAAAGGTTCAACGCCCAAATGACCCAATAACTTTTGCACGGTAGGGCTTGCTTCACTAGGCACATACACAACCGCGCCGAATCTGCGCGGATCGTGCAATCGAAGCGTGCCCTGTGATGTCACCATATCCATGTGGTCGTGTGTTTGCAAGGGACCCAGTTGGGGCGCAAATCGCAACGACCCCGACATACCCAAATGAACCAATAACAAACCTTGATTCAAGTCGATCAGAAGATATTTCCCTCTTCTGCGTACGGATGTTATTTGTTTGCCAACCAGTTTTGCTGGGGAGCACCCCAAGGGCCAGCGCAAAGGCTTTCCCATCTGAAATTGACGAATAACGGCGCCCGTGATGGGTTCCGCAAAACTGCGTCGGGTGACTTCAACTTCGGGTAATTCAGGCATAAAAAGAAAAAAGATCCAAGGTGGCATTATCATACGTCTATGAACAACACACCCGCATTCAATTGGGTCCGCCAACCAAACTTTCTTTTGACAGGGTTTTTGTTGGTTATTCCATTTGTAACCTACGCTCAAAGCACAGTACCCCAATCCGATAAAAGCCTATTTCCTGCCCCAATCGAATCTCAGCAAAGAGCCAAATTATTGTTTGAAGTGTTATTGGGAGAGTTGAATGCGCAGATGAATGAGCCAAGCGCTGGTTATTCACTCATTTTGGACGCCGCCAGAAAAAGTGACGATGAGCGTCTTTATAAACGCGCTGTAGAAATTGCCTTGCAAGCCAAATCAGGCCCCTCAGCGCTAGAGGCCGCTCGCGCTTGGAAGCAAGCATTTCCTAAGTCTCGCCCCGCTAATCGTTTTGTGCTTCAAGTATTGATTGCAATGAACCAAATCAATGAAATTTTGGATCCACTGAAAACCGAACTCAAACTCACGCCCGCCAAAGAACTACCTGGCGTGATTTCAAGTCTACCGAGCCAATTGGCACAAGCGAGCAACAAAAGAATGAGCTTAGCCATTGTGGAAGAGGCGCTCAAACCTTATCTCAATGCAAGCGACACCTCTTTGGCCAGTTGGATTACATTAGGTTGGATTCGTTTAGCCAATAATGAATTAACAACCAGCACGCAAGCCGCAACCCAAGCCTTGCAAATCAATCCACAGTTACTGGAAGCTGGTTTTATGGCGCTGGAATTATTCAATCGTGACCACGCGCCAGCCGAAGCACTCATCCAAAAAATCCTTCTTGTTCAACAAGACGCTTCGTTTCGATTAAATTGGACGCGCGCACTTCTAGACAAACAACGCACGTCAGAAGCCTTGACACAACTCGAACTCATAAATAAAAATTCTCCAAAAATGTTGGAGGCTTGGCTACTTAAAGCCGGCGTTTTATTTGAACAAAACAAAAATGAGCTCGCACAATCCGCATTGCAACGCTATCTTGAGATAGCCAATGAATCTGACGCCAACACGCCGCAAACCAAACGCGGCAAATCACAGGCTTATTCCATTTTGGCTCAAATTGCGATTCAAAATAAAGACGAAAAAGCAGCCGAATCATGGCTTGCAAAAATTAACGACCCTCAATCGCTGGTCAGCGCACAAACCGAGCGCGCAAGAATATTAGCCCGCAAAGGTCAAATCAAAGAAGCAAGACAACTGATTTCTCAATTGCCCAGCAACACCGCACAAGCGCGAAAACAACGCACCATGGTTGAAGCGCAATTGCTGAGAGACTTCAACGAATACGATGAAGCCTATCGAGTTTTAAATACGGCACTCACCGCGACACCTCTCGAACACGATATTGCTTATGAACTCGCCATGCTTTGCGAAAAAATGCAGCGCCTCGATGAGATGGAAAAACTCTTGCGCAATATCATCACCCAAAAACCCGACTATCACCACGCTTACAACGCGCTCGGATACACATTGGCAGATCGTGGCATTCGATTGCAAGAAGCGCGCAGTCTCATTTTGAAAGCACTCGAGTTTGCTCCTGAAGATCCCTTCATCACCGATAGTTTGGGCTGGGTCGAGTTTCGAATGGGCAACACCAAAGAAGCATTAGCTATATTGACCCGCGCCTACAAAACAAGACCCGATCCAGAGATTGCGGCTCATTTGGGAGAGGTTCATTGGTCACTCGGGCAACGCGATCAAGCCCTACAGATTTGGCGCGAAGGACTCAAACTCGATTCCAAGCATCAGGCATTGTTAGATGTCATCAAAAGACTCAAAGCCCCGATTTAAATGCGCTCTCACTTTCGTATTTTTTTTTATTGCATGACGGCATTTGCTGTATTTTTTTTGCCGGCCTGTGCACAACTTCCCAATTCGAGCCAAACGTCTGATAACGATTTATTGATTCAAGGACGTCTGTCTCTACAAATCGACAGTGCGCCACCTCAAGTTCTTTTTGCGCCGTTTGAAATGCGAGGCAATGCATTAAAAGGACAAATAGATATTTATTCACCCTTTGGATCCATACTTGCGCAAGCCATTTGGGATTCTGAGCAAGCACTTTTGATTAACGGGCAACGTCGTCAAGTTTTTGCCAACATGAACGATTTGGGACAAAAACTTCTGAGCACGCCAATCTCTTTGCCCGAAGTCATCCAGTTTTATCAATCCAAATCGTCAACGCCAGTCTTAAACGGTTGGGTTGCAAAACGTGAAACGCCCGATCGCTTGGTTTTGGATCGCCACACGCCCTTACCCCACATACAACTCAAAATCCAAATCGACTCTGATGCTGCACAGCCTGCGCCCACTCGACCATGAATAAGATTTACGATTCGCCCGCACCAGCCAAACTCAATTTGTTTTTACACATTGTGGGACGAAAAGACAATGGCAATCACTTGCTTCAATCTGTTTTTATGCTGATTGATTGGTGGGATTTATTAAGTTTTGAAATCAGAAATGATGGCTTGGTTTCACGCAGTGACGAAGGCTCACTGGCCTTGCCTGAACAAGACCTGAGCGTCAAAGCCGCTTTAGCGCTGCAAAAGGCCAGCGGCACGTCCCAAGGCGTTCACATCCATTTAAAAAAGTTTTTGCCAGCACAAGCGGGTATGGGAGGTGGATCCTCCAATGCGGCGACCACTTTGCTAGCACTCAATCAACTATGGGGACTTCATTGGTCGACAAAACAATTAGCCAAAATTGGATTGAGTTTGGGCGCCGATGTGCCGTTTTTTCTTCATGGGACATCGGCTTGGGTTGAAGGAATTGGCGAAAAACTAACCTCTATCGAACTACCTCCTGCGAGTTTTGTTGTCGTAAAACCATCCACTGGCTTGGAAACTAGGCGCATTTTCCAAAATCCCGACTTAAAAAGAGACACTAAGCCTGCTACAATATCGGACTTTGCCGCAAGGCCATTTCACTTTGGGTGCAATGACCTTCAGCCTGTAGCTCAGTCCTTGTGTTCCAATGTTTCAAAAGCCATTTTTTGGCTTCAAACCTTTGGGCTCAATGCCAGAATGACGGGAACGGGTAGCGCAGTGTTTGCTCACACCCCATCGTCGGTTGCTTTTCCAAAAGCCCCCAACGATTGGTCAATCAAGCAGTGCAAAAATTTGGATGTTCACCCCTTGGCAATGTGGGCGTCCAGCGACAAATAACCGGTGATTAGCCCCAAAGCTGATCTCCTGTGTAGGGGAGTCGCCAAGTTGGTCAAGGCACCGGATTTTGATTCCGGCATGCGAGGGTTCGAGTCCTTCCTCCCCTGCCATTTTGTGTTTG
The DNA here is from genome assembly GCA_009693305.1 of Limnohabitans sp. GTDB lineage: Bacteria > Pseudomonadota > Gammaproteobacteria > Burkholderiales > Burkholderiaceae_C > Limnohabitans. The sequence continues at coordinate 15,889 of SHXN01000013.1, read as the reverse complement.
TGAGAAACCTGAAGCTTCGTCATCATGACAACTCCAACCGCTGATTTCATGGTGTTTACCGGAAACGCCAATCCCACGCTTGCCGCAGAAATTGCTGGCCACTTGGGTATCGAGTTGGGCGCGGCCGATGTCGGTCGCTTCTCAGATGGCGAAGTTACAGTCGAAATCAATCAAAACGTACGGGCTCGTGATGTCTTTGTCATTCAATCGACATGCGCACCTACCAACGAAAATTTAATGGAGTTGCTGATCATGGTTGATGCACTCAAGCGTGCGTCTGCTGAGCGAATCAGTGCTGTGATCCCTTATTTTGGTTATGCCAGACAAGATCGTCGTCCGCGCTCTTCGCGCGTGCCCATCTCTGCCAAAGTAGTGGCCGATTTATTGCAAACCGTTGGTGTTGAGCGTGTACTCACCATGGACTTACACGCTGACCAAATTCAAGGATTTTTTGATATCCCTGTCGACAACATTTATGCGTCGCCTGTTTTGTTGGGCGACTTGCGTCAAATGCAATATGACGACCTCATCGTTGTGTCACCTGATGTCGGCGGCGTGGTGCGTGCACGTGCTTTGGCCAAACAACTTGATTGCGATTTGGCCATCATTGACAAACGCCGTCCCAAAGCCAATGTATCCGAAGTGATGCATGTCATTGGTGACATCGAAGGACGCAATTGCGTCATCATGGATGACATGATTGACACCGCAGGCACCTTGGTCAAGGCCGCAGAAGTTCTCAAAAAACGCGGCGCCAAAAAAGTGTATGCCTACTGTACGCATCCTATTTTTTCGGGCCTAGCTATCGAGAGAATTGCCAATGGCGGTTCGCTTGATCAAGTCGTCATCACCAATACCATTCCATTGAGTGCGCAAGCGGCTCAATGTCAAAAAATTCGCCAACTCTCTGTTGCACCGCTGATCGCAGAAACGATTCAGCGCATTGCAAAAGGTGAGTCGGTCATGAGTTTGTTCTCCGATCAAAATCAGCTTTTCTAAGCCACCGATCGAAGAACATTCAAGCGGACTGCACGTCAGTCTTTTTTTAATCGGAGTCACACTGGTCGCGGTGGACTCTCACAGGAGTTATTATGAAATTTGTCGCTTTTGAGCGCTCCAAGCAGGGTACGGGTGCGAGCCGCCGTCTGCGCATCACCGGTCGCACGCCCAGTATCGTGTATGGCGGTAAGGGCGAAGCCCATGCGATTGAGTTAGACCACAATGCGTTGTGGCATGCACTCAAAAAAGAATCCTTTCACGCATCCATTCTAGATATGGAACTCGCGGGCAAGGAATCCAAAGTTTTATTGCGTGATGTTCAATATCACCCATTCAAACAATTGGTTTTACACGTTGATTTTCAGCGCGTTGAAGCCAACACCAAATTGCACATGAAAGTGCCATTGCATTTCAGCGGTCAAGAAAATTCACCTGCTGTGAAAGCCGATGCTTGTTTGGTCAACCACGTGATGACCGAATTGGAAATCGCATGCTTGCCAGCCGATTTGCCAGAGTTCATTGCGGTTGATTTGAGCAACCTGAAAAAAGGCACCTCACTGCATGCCAACGACATCACACTTCCCAAGGGCGTTACCGTGGTTACCCATGGCAAATCCAACCCTGTGATCGTGTCTGTCGTGACCGTTGCAGCCGAAGTTGAAACGCCTGCCGCACAGGTAGCTGCTGCTGCCACGCCTGCTGCCAAAAAATAATCATGTTATTTTTTGATTGAAAGGCCCGCTTGTCGGGTCTTTTTTTCGACTTTTTCGATATGGGCGATTCCAAACCGATAATGAGGCCATGATTAAATTGTTTGTTGGCTTAGGAAATCCTGGAGACGCCTATCAAGCGACGCGACACAACGCTGGCTTTTGGTGGATTGATCAATTGGCGCGTCAACTCAAGTTGAACTTGCAAAACGATCGCGCCTATCACGCACTGGTTGCCAGAACAACGTTTGAAGGTGAGACTATTTGGTTGCTCGAGCCACAAACCTTTATGAATCAATCGGGCAAATCAGTGTCTGCATTGGTGCGGTTTTACAAAATCAAACCCGAAGAAATTTTAGTCGTCCACGATGAGTTCGATGTCGTGCCTGGCGAAGCAAAACTCAAACTCGGTGGAAGTCATGCGGGTCACAACGGTTTAAGAGATATCCACGCGCAACTCGGTAGCGATGCCTATTGGAGATTGCGCATTGGCATCGGTCATCCAGGTGTCAAGTCAGAAGTGATTCACTGGGTTTTGAAGAGCCCTGCACCTGATCAACGTGATTTGATTGAAAAGTGCATCGATCGCTCACTGACTGCATTACCATTCTTGGTCAGCGGTGAAATGGTCAAAGCCACACAAATAGTTCACACCAGCAAACCACCACGTCCCAAAAATCCAAAACCCGATTCCATCCCCGTTAAAAATCATGATGAAAAAAAATCAAGTCCTGATGACTCTTCTGGTTAGCGCAATCGCCCTGCACATGGGATCTGCGTTGGCCAAACAACGCCATCGCACCGAGCTTCCTTCGCTCTTGTGTCAAAAAGAAAATCAATGGGTGCCCTGCGAAAACATCACTTCTATTTCTCCAAAAAATAAAATTTTTCGAGCGAAAGCGCCAACCGCACCAAGCCCCACGCACTAAGAGTTCGATTTGGCTTGCATTTGCAATCGTTGATATTTTTGCCACAAAGATTCTTTTGTTTCAATGTGTTGCGGATTAATGGGAATGCAGGCAACTGGACAAACCTGAACACATTGGGGTTCTTCATAATGGCCCACGCATTCGGTACACAAATCAGGGTTGATTTCATAAATTTCGACGCCTAAATAAATGGCCTGATTGGGACATTCGGGTTCACAAACGTCGCAATTGATGCATTCGTCGGTAATCATCAAAGCCATATTTTTTCGCCTTAAAAAATGAATCTGTAAACTGTCAACTTATCGATTATCCTCGTCATCCATGATCGCCTATCTATTCCGTCGATTTTTAACCTTATTGGCAACATTGCTAGGGGCGGCGGCCATCATATTTATTGTTCTCGATTTATTGCCAGGCAATGCCGCGCAAGTGCTCATGGGCGCCGATGCTGACCCTGAGGCCGTCAAGGCCTTGGCCCAACAACTCGGTCTCGATCGTCCTGCTATTGAACGATTTATGGAGTGGATTTGGGGCCTATCTCACATGGAATTGGGCAATAGTTACGCTTACAGCGCTCCCGTGGCTGAATTAATGATGCAACGCATGAGCGTGACCGTGCCACTGGCGCTCATGGCCATGTGCATCACCACGCTTTTGGCGCTCACCGCGGGCGTCTATGCCGCGTCCAAACAAAATCAAGCTGGCGATATCGGCATCATGGGTTTATCGCAACTGGGTGTCGCTATACCCAATTTTTGGTTTGCTATTTTGTTGATTCTGTTGTTTGCAGTTCAACTCAATTGGCTCAAAGCAGGCGGATTTGATGGATGGGATGAAGGCGTTTCGGAAGGCTTAAAAGCCTTGATCTTGCCCGCCGTTTCCTTGGCTGTTGTACAGGCAGCTATTTTGGCCAGAATCACACGTTCAGCCATTCTCGAAGTTTTGCGCGAAGACTACATTCGAACCGCTCGCGCCAAAGGCCTGGGTGCTCAATCCGTTTTATGGGGCCATGCTTTACGCAATGCATTGATTCCTGTTTTGACCGTGATGGGGCTTCAATTCGCCAATCTCCTCACGGGCACCATCGTGATTGAAAATGTTTTTTATTTGCCAGGTCTTGGCCGTTTGATTTTTCAATCCATTGCCAATCGCGATTTAATTGTGGTGCGCAATTGTGTGATGCTACTCACCATCATGGTTGTCGTGGTTAACTTTATTGTTGACTTGCTTTATGTATTGATTGACCCGCGCATTAAGAGTCGACGATCATGAGATATTTTTTTAATCGCGCTCGACGTCATCCCAGTTTTATGGCTGGCGTTTTTTTATGCCTCTGTTTATGCGCGGCCGCCTTAGTTTCATTTTTTTGGCTATCGGGTGCCACATTCGAAGTTCGCATGGATCAAAAATTAATGTTACCATCTGAACAATATTGGTTAGGCACCGATGCCTTAGGCCGCGATGTTGCGCTCATGCTTTTGGCAGGATCGCGCAGCTCCATCATGGTCGGCGTTGTGGCTGTTGGAATTGGTTTGGGCATTGGCGTCTTATTAGGTTTATGGGCGACTGCAGCCAAAGGCTGGACGGAAGAAATCATCATGCGCGCATGCGATTTCAGTTTTGCTTTTCCTGCCATTTTGTTGGCCATCATGATCACGGCAGTTTGGGGTCCTGGCATGATCAATGCCATCATTGCCATCGGCATATTTAACATTCCTGTTTTTGCACGCATCACCCGAGCCAGTGCACAAACCATATGGTCGCGAGATTATGTTTTAGCCGCGTGGGCCTGTGGCAAAGGAAAATTAAGAATCACCGTTGATCATGTATTGCCCAACATCATGGCTGTTTTAATTGTTCAAGCCACGATTCAATTTGCTTTGGCCATTTTGGCTGAGGCCGCACTCTCTTATCTTGGATTGGGCACACAACCCCCCGAACCTTCATGGGGACGCATGCTGAGCAATGCGCAATCCTTGTTGTTTCAAACACCACGATTGGCTGTGTTTCCTGGCCTTGCCATTGCGTTGGCTGTTTTAGGTCTTAACCTCTTAGGCGATGGTCTGCGTGATTTACTCGACCCCAAACTGTCTCGACAAAGATGAACCCCAACCACTCTTCTTTGTTAATCGTTAACAACTTGCGCGTGCTTGTACCGACCATCGCGGGCAATTTGCAAGCGGTCAGAGGAATTGATTTCAATTTAAATGCAGGCGAAACCTTAGGCATCATGGGTGAATCAGGATGCGGCAAATCTTTAACCGCGCTGGCCTTGATGGGCTTGCTTCCGCAAGGCTCACATGCAAGCGGTGAAATATGGTTTCAAAATCAAAATTTATTGCGGCTCAATGAATCACAACTGTGTCAACTCAGAGGCAATCGAATCGCGATGATTTTTCAAGAACCGATGACTGCACTCAACCCCGTTCACACCATCGGTCATCAAGTGGCAGAACCCTTGTGCATTCATCAACAATTGTCCAAACGCGATGCACTTCATCGTGCTGCCGAATTACTCGATCGCGTGGGCATTGATTCATCGGGTCATCGCATACACGCTTATCCACATCAGTTTTCAGGTGGTCAACGTCAACGCATCCTGATTGCAATGGCACTGGCTTGCTCGCCCGACTTACTCATTGCAGATGAACCCACCACAGCATTAGACGTTACTGTTGCACACAAAGTTTTGGACTTGTTGCACACCTTGGCTCAAGAAAATGGAATGGGTCTGATTTTAATTTCGCATGATCTGGGCGTCATGGCGCGTCATGTGCAACGATTAATGGTGATGTATTGCGGTCAAATCATGGAAGAAGGGACTACCCCATCTGTACTCTCACGTCCTGCACATCCTTATACACAAGGCTTAATGGCTTCGCGCCCACATTGGAATGCGCAACAAACAACGCATTCATCCCATTCGAAATTGCGCCCTCGACTCAAAAATATTCCTGGACAAGTTCCCTCCTTGCATCAAATGCCCTTGGGTTGCCCATTTGCAGATCGCTGCACATTTGCAGAGCATGAATGTCATCGCTCACTCATACCCACACGTTCGCTTGATGAGACGCATCTGATGAGATGCTGGAAAAAAGTATGAACTCGCCACTGATTCAACTCAAGCAAATTCATCGGTATTACCCCATGCCGCGCTCATCGATGTGGACCAAGCCACAACAATTGCATGCATTAAGAGGTGTTGATTTAACGATCACGACTGGCAAAAATATCGCCATTGTTGGCGAATCAGGATCAGGCAAATCCACTCTGGCTCGCATCATCATGGCACTCGAAAAACCAGACGACGGACAGGTTTTTTTCCAAGGAGAAGATTTGCATGCCTTGGACCCCGAACAACTTCGCGATCGAAGACAACATTTTCAAATGGTGTTTCAAGACCCCTACAGCTCTCTCGATCCTCGTCAACGCATAGAGGCCATCGTAACCGAACCTCTTTCTGGGTTGGATCACATCACACGCATTCAACGTCGTGAAAAAGCGCAAGAAATGTTGTCCAATGTGGGGCTCAGAGCAGACGATTTACAAAAGTATCCACATGAGTTTTCAGGTGGTCAGCGTCAACGCATTGCACTTGCACGTGCGCTTATTACTCGCCCCCAACTGGTCGTTGCTGACGAGCCCTTATCTGCCCTTGATGTTTCTGTGCAGGCTCAAATGCTCAATCTCATGATGGATTTGCAAGATCTTTTTGGTATGACTTATTTATTGATCAGCCACGACTTGGCTGTGGTAAAACATCTGTGTGACGATGTGTATGTGATGCAAAATGGTCAAATTGTTGAACAAGGTTCGCCCCATCAATTATTTACACAACCCACGCATCCCTGCACTCAAGCATTAGTTCAAGCCGCATCCCATTAATCACACCTATATCTTCAAGGAGCCCCTATGAAAAGACGTGACTTTGCCTTTCTTGCCGCCACCACGGGCGCATTGCAAACCTTGCCCTTATCCGCACTGTCTCAATCCAAAAAAGACTCGGTTGTATTGGCCATGACGCTCGAGCCTCCAGGTCTTGATCCCACTGCAGGCGCCGCCTCAGCAATTGCTGAAATCACCCACTACAACATTTTTGAAACCTTAACCAAAATCAATTCAGACGGCAGTGTTTCTCCACTGCTCGCCGAAAAATGGGAAGTTTCACCCGACCTCAAAACTTACACATTCAAACTTCGTCGCAACGTCAAATTTCAAAACGGTGAACCCTTCAATGCTAAAGCGGTTAAATATTCGTTTGAACGCGCCATATCACCCACCAGCACCAATAAAGACAAACGCACATTTGCGGGAATGGAGGCTGTTGTTGCAGTTGATGACTACACGGTTGTCATCATCAACAAACAAATCGATCCTGATTTTTTATTTTTAATGGGACAAGCCACCGCCATCATTGTTGAGCCCGTAAGTGCGGCCTCCAATGCAACGCGCCCCATCGGCACTGGACCCTATCAATTGGGCAATTGGGTCAAAGGCTCATCGCTTGTTCTCAATCGCTGGGACGGATACAGGTCTGCATCGTCGATTGCAATTAAAAAAGCCACCTTCAAATTTATCTCCGATCCTGCCGCGCAAGTTGCAGCACTTTTGTCGGGAGATGTGGATGCATTTCCTCGAGTTGCAGCTGCTCGCAGTTTAGATACCCTCAAATCTGCCAATCGATTTCAAATTATTCAAAATGGATCGCGCGCAAAAACCATTTTGGCACTCAACAATAAGAAAAAACCTTTTGATGATGTGCGCGTGCGTCGCGCCATCAGCGCGGCCATTGATCGCAATGCGGTGATTGCGGGCGCTGCAGACGGATTAGGCGTGCCGATTGGAAGTCACTATGTGCCTGGCGCATTGGGCTTTGTGGATACAACCAGCGTCAATCCATTTAATGTTGACAAAGCCAAATCCTTACTCGCCGAGGCCGGTATCAAAACACCCATCGAGGTGAGTTTGATTTTGCCGCCACCGCCTTATGCAAGGCAAGGCGGAGAAGTCATTGCATCGCAGTTGGCCAAAATTGGCATCGTAGCCAAACTACAAAACGTCGAATGGGCCCAATGGCTCAGCGGCGTCTACACCAATAAAAATTACGACATGACCATCATCTCTCACGTCGAACCCTTTGACTTAGGAAACTTTGCCAAATCAGGTTATTACTGGGGTTATGAATCACCTAAGTTTAATGAATTATTTGACAAGATCAACAATGCACCGCGCATGAGCGATCGCGTTAAATATTTAGGTGATGCGCAAAAAATGCTTGCGCAAGATGCCGTGCATGCGTTTTTGTATCAACCGCAATGGCTGACGGTTGCAAGCAAAGGCCTCACGGGTCTTTGGAAAGACATGCCCATCTTTGTCAACGATGTGGCCTCATTGCGCTGGAGTTAAACCCTCACGCCTTTTTGGATTGAAGCCGGGCGTAAACGCCTGGCGATACAAACTGCGCCACATCGCCACCAAGCACTGCAATTTCACGAACCAAAGTGCTTGAAATACATTGGTACACATCGACCGTGTTTAAAAAAACTGTATCAATGTGTGAAACCAAGCGGCGGTTCATCCCCGCCAATTGAAATTCATATTCAAAGTCCGTCATGGATCGCACACCACGCACCATGGTTTTTGCACCCTTGGCTAATGCAAAGTCAGAAATCAATCCTGTAAATGATTCCACCGCCACATTGGGGCAATCTTTTAAGGCCTCCTTTGTCATGGCTTTGCGTTCGTCCAAACTAAACATGGTTTTTTTGTGATGTGCTTCTGCCACGGCAATGATCACCTGATCAAACAAACGCGAAGCACGGCGAACAATATCTTCATGACCCAAGGTAATGGGATCAAAGGTGCCGGGGTAAATAGCGATGATGGGCTTGGTCATGGTGAGTCCTTCAACAATTCAAAACGAATGACAAGCCCAATTATGCAACCAGCTTGAGCAAGTGTGCATGAACCGCACCCGCCTTGAGGTGTCGATAGGTACAAAGCCCCAAGGTGACCAATTCAGCGTCTGACCATTGCTTGGCGGCTTCCAAATAAATAAATCCTTGTGCTTGAATGGCTTTTGCAGACGCTTGTAAGGCAGATGCATAAAAATCACTAACAAATGGCGGGTCCAAAAAAATCAAATCAGAAAGACCTGCTGGCAGTTGATTCAAATAATTCAGTCCATCGCCGCGAATAATATCTAACGCTTGCGCATTCAATTGTTTTTGTATTTTTTTGAGTTGCTCAATCAAGGCACTGTTTTTTTCTACCAAGACAACACGCTCTGCCCCTCGTGAGGCCGCTTCAATACCCAGTGCGCCCGTTCCAGCAAACGCATCCACACAACGCCAGCGCATAAGATCTTGACCCAACCAGTTGAATAAAGTTTCTCGCACACGATCGGGCGAGGGGCGAAGTCCTGGAAAATCAGCAACAGGAATAAGGCTTCGCTTCCATAAACCACCAATGATGCGAACACGGCCTGGCTTCAAAACTTTCCTCCAACAACGACCGTGACCATGCGATCGGGTTGAAGTGTTCTTAAAAATGCATCCTTCACTTGTTCAAGCGTTAGTTTCTCAACATGTTGAGTCCAAGTCTCCAAATAATCAAGTGGCAGTCCATTCCAAGAAATACTGGCGATGTTGTCCAATAATTTTTTGTTGCTATCGATGCGCAATGCAAACCCACCAATGAAATTGTCTTTGGCTGCTTGAAGCTCTGAAGGTGTTGGGCCATCGCGAACAAAATCTTGCAACACAGATTTGGCCACTTCAATCGCTTGCTTGGCCTGATCGGGTCTTGTTTGCAACCCAATGGTGAACGAGCCCGCGTGCCTTGCAGGAGAAAAATAACTGTAAACGCTATAACTCAATCCGCGCTTTTCACGCACTTGCTCTGTGAGGCGTGACACAAAACCGCCGCCTCCCAATACATAGTTGCCGACAGTGAGTGCAAAAAAATCAGGACTGTTGCGTTTGATACCGGGCTGTCCAATCAAGACATGCGCTTGTGCCGAATCAAATGCAATCAACTGTTCGTTAGAAGCTTTTAATGTTTGAACTTCTGGAGTTGACGGCAAAGGTGCGCAGACATTGTTGGGAGGTAACAAGGAAAGCAATTGCGTCACACGCGCTAGCGCTTGTTCTTTGTTAAGAGCGCCCACCAAACTCACATGCGCACGACATGTTTGAACATGCACACGATGAAAATTTAATAAGTCACTTCCTTGAATACGATTTAAGTTTTGTGCATCGGCTTCATAGCCATAAGGGTGATCGCCATAAACTTGTTTTTCAAATGCACGACTCGCCACTTGTGCAGGTTTGGTATTGGCCTCTTTGATTGAAGCAATCCATCGATCTCTTTCTGTTTTCCAAACATCTGCAGGCATGGTGGGTTGCGCCAACAATCGCGTAGCCAAAGAAATCGCACCATCCAATAAATCTGGGGATGTCAAACTGCGCAATACAAAACTCATTCGGTCTGACGTTGCCGACGCAGAAAATGACGCGCCCAAATCGGCCCAAGCCTCACCAATTCCATTTTCATCTAAAGCAGGTTGATTGCCTTTTGCTCGCACGCCTTTGTTAATCAACGATGCTGTCGCTTGCGCCAAACCTTGTTGAGTCACAGGGTCGCGCCTAGAGCCCCCATCAAAATCAATTTGAATATCCACCATGGGCAATGCAGGCGATGAAACCAGAAATACTTTGGCTCCATTGGGCATGGTCCATGATTCAATGGGAATCGCAGCTTGCAACAAAGTCACCACATGAGATAAAACAAATAGCCATAAGATTTGAATTTTTTTCATCGTGTGGTCTCCGCTTGGCGCGCGTTAGTCGTTGGTTTTTTGGAATTGGCTTGTGATTTTCCAATTGGAATCAAATGTGCAATGGTTAACGCATCATCGCCAAAATAAGTTTGAGCCACTTGTTTGACTTGTTCGGGTGTGACCGCGCGTAAAGATTCGATGATTTTTTCGCTGGTGTCTAAAGGCAAACCTTCAATCCAATAAGTGCCCAATTCGCGCGCTTGATTAAACAATGAATCGCGTTTGTAAACTGATGAAGCCACCCATTGTGCTTTGACACGATTGAGTTCACTCACTGTGACGCCCTCTTTGGCAATGCGGGTGATTTGTTGTCGCAATGCTGTTTCGAGTTGCTCGGGTGTTTTTCCTGCAGCAGGTACACCGTCCAATGTAAATGTTTGAGGACCTCGTCCGCTAAAACCAAACGATGCACCCGCACTGTCGGCCAATCGTTGCTCGCCTTGCGTCAATGTTCGATCCAGTCGTGCACCGCTGTAACCGCCCAACACAGCAGCCAAGACAGTTAAAGCCAATGCGTCTTGATTATTTGGACTTGCGGAGAATCCCGTGAAGCTGGGTGTTTTAAAAGACAAGGATACATAAGACTGATCGGCAGGCGCTTTAACCCACAATCGACGCAATCCTTTTTGCTCGGGCTCGATTCGCGGTTTGCGATCAGGAACAACACCCGATGTAATGACGCCATAAAATTTATTAGCCCATTGCTTAACTTGAACAGGATCGACATCTCCAACCACCACCACAACTGCATTGGACGGCACATACCAACGCTTAAAAAAATCGCGTGCGTCTTGTGGCTTCATTGAATCGAGATCGCTCATCCAACCCACAATCGGTCTTCGATAAGGAGATGCAACATATTGAACGGCGCTTAGTTGCTCATACAACAATGAATGCGGTTGATCTTCTGTGCGCATGCGTCGCTCTTCTTTAACCACTTCCAATTCTTTAACAAACTCTTCATCGGGCCATTGGTTGTTGGAGAAACGATCCGCTTCTAAACGCATCACATCGGGTAATTTTTGTGCGGGTATTTGCTGAAAATAACCGGTGTAATCTTTGCTGGTGAATGCATTTTCACGACCACCCAAAGCCGCCACACGTCTTGAAAACTCACCGGCCTTCACGGAGGGTGTTCCTTTGAACAGCATATGCTCGAGCATATGGGCCAAGCCCGAACTGCCATCCACCTCGTCCATCGAACCCACCCTGACCCACAACATATGAACCGCCGTGGGCGCTCGGTGATCGGGCTTGATGAGCAAAGTCATCCCATTCGGAAGTGTGTGACTTTCAACCGACGTCTGATTTTGTGAATAAACAGGCAACCCAATCGATAAGACACACAAAAGCACGGAAATGTTTCGCAAAATGGGACGAATCAAGAGAAAATAAGGTTTCATAGAATAGCTTTGTTTAAACCCTGCAAATCGCACGGAACCCCCTCATTCTAGAAACACTTGGTTCATGTTCAATTTCTTCAAGAAAAAGACCCCTTCACCTTCCGGCGAATCCGTCTCAGAGAGTCCACGCAAAAGTTGGCTTGCTCAACTTCGCAAAGGACTCGAGCGCACCGGAAAAAACATCACCACGCTTTTTACAGGCACACAAATTGATGATGCTTTGTATGAAGAACTTGAAACTGCATTGCTGATGTCGGATGCGGGTGTAGGTGCAACAGCCTATGTACTCGAACATTTAAAAGAAAAAGTAAAAACAACGCAAGCCACCGATCCCGCTCAGGTAAAGAAATTACTGGAAGAAGTATTAACTGATTTATTTTCGACCTTGCAAAAAAATTTAAGCATCGGCCAACACCATCCCACTGTGATCATGGTGGCAGGTGTGAATGGTGCTGGCAAAACAACTTCGATTGGCAAACTTACCAAACATCTTTCAGATTCAGGGGCCAGTGTTTTATTAGCCGCTGCAGATACATTTCGTGCAGCTGCTCGCGAGCAATTGTTGGTATGGGCTGATCGCAACCAAGTGGATATTGTGAGTCAAGCCGATGGAGACCCTGCCGCAGTGAGTTTTGATGCGGTGAGTGCTGGCAAAGCGCGTGGGCGCGATGTTGTGATTGTGGACACAGCAGGACGACTACCCACACAATTGAATTTGATGGATGAATTAAAAAGAATAAAACGCGTGGTGCAAAAAGCAGACGACACATCGCCGCATGAAATTATTTTAGTGATTGACGGCAACACGGGGCAAAACGCACTGAGTCAAGTCAAAACATTTGATGAATATTTAAGTCTCACGGGTCTGATTGTGACCAAGCTTGATGGAACTGCCAAAGGTGGCGTCTTGGCTGCAATTGCTTTATGGGGACTTGAGCGCATCAAAAATGGCGGTCAATCGATTCCTGTTTATTTTATTGGTGTTGGCGAAAAGTTAGAAGACTTGCAAAGCTTTGACGCTCAAGAATTTACGCAAGCGCTGCTCGATAGCTAAAAAAACAAAGGTTGTTATGAAAAATATTTTTATCACTAAACGCCGATTGCTTCAATCAGCGATGATCTCTTCATCGGTGGTTGCCATGCCTTTTTTAAATGCACAAACAGCCTATCCTCAAAAACCCCTGCGCTATATCGTGCCCATTGCTACGGGCGGTGGTAGCGACATGGTAGCACGCACTGTGTGTGAAAGATGGTCACGCGCATTAGGACAAAGCATCGTCGTTGACAACCAAGGTGGAGGCGGTGGAGTGATTGCCTGTCAAAACACAGCCAAGTCCGCACCTGATGGCTATACATTGATGCAAGGCTATGTGGCCACACACGGCACCAGTCCTGCTACACGACGCAATCTGCCCTATGATGCCATCAAAGACTTCACACCCATTGGAATGATCGGTGGCACGCCCAATGTATTGGTCATCAATGCCAATATTCCAGCGCAAGATTTTGCACAATTTTTAAATTACTTGAAAAAAAATCAAGGCGAACTCAGTTACGGATCAGCAGGACAAGGCTCACTCACTCATCTGACCATGGAGTTGTTCAAACAACAAGTCAACAGCTTCATGGTTCATATCCCCTATCGTGGAATCGCACCCGCTTTTACCGATGTCATCGCTGGGCAAACACAGGCCATGTTTCCAGGACTGGCCGCGGCCATGCCTCACATTCGCTCGGGATGGGTTCGCGCACTCGCAGTCACTGGCATGCAACGTCACCCCCAGGTCAAAGACCTTCCCACCTTGTATGAACTCGGCTTCAAAGGCTTTGACGCCATGCAGTGGTACGGCGTGGTGGGTCCTGCAGGCATTCCCCCCGCTATCGTCAAACAGCTCAACGACAGCCTTGCCACCGTCCTCAAAGCCCCCGATTTAAGAGAAAAATTATCGGTCGAAGCTGTCGAGCCCATGCCCATGACTTCAGAAGCTTTTGCCCAATTTATGCGTGCCGATATTGCGCGCTGGACCAAATTGGCAAAAGACAGGCAAATTGAGCTCGATAGCTAAAAAACAACTAAAACTGGTAAAAACCCTTATCTTTGATAGGAATTTAGCACTCCCACCCCAAGAGTGCTAAGATAGCACCATCGAGCACAAAAGGAGTACTTTTATGACTGCCTTAGCCCTAGCAAAAAACAATTCATTGGCCGCCTGTTCTTGGGGTCTCCTACCACCATTGGGCAATATTGACGCCTATATATCAGCCGTCAATCGCATGCCCATACTCACCCTTGAGCAAGAACAAAAGCTGGCACGATCACTCAAAGACAGCAACGATTTAGAGGCCGCAGGTCAATTAATCATGTCGCATCTGCGCTTGGTGGTTTCCAACTCGCGTCAATATTTAGGCTACGGATTGCCACATGCAGATCTCATTCAAGAAGGCAATATCGGCTTAATGAAAGCCGTTAAACGATTCGACCCTGAGCAAGGTGTGCGCTTGGTGAGTTACGCCATGCACTGGATCAAAGCGGAAATTCACGAATACATTCTCAAAAATTGGCGCATGGTCAAAGTCGCCACTACCAAAGCGCAACGCAAATTATTTTTTAATTTGCGCTCACTCAAACAAAAACTCAAGTCCGATACCGATTCCTTAAACGTTCAAACCTATCGCGACCAACTCACCGAAGATCAAATTTCATCGGTCGCCCAAAGCCTCAATGTCAAACGTGAAGAAGTGATGGAAATGGAAACCCGCATGTCGGGTGGTGATGTCGTGCTCGACCCCTCACCTTCTGACGACGGCGAAGAAAATTTCGGACCCATTGCTTATTTAACCGACACGCATCATGAACCCACAGCCATTATTGAAGCGCATCGCCATGACATCATGTCTACCGATGGAATTGCTGCAGCTCTTAATGTGCTCGACGAAAGAAGCCGACGCATTGTTGAAGAGCGTTGGCTCAAAGTCAATGATGACGGCACTGGCGGCCTTACTCTGCATGATTTAGCCGATGAATATGGCATCAGCGCAGAACGTGTTCGTCAAATCGAAGTCGTAGCCATGAAAAAAATGAAAGCGGCTTTGGCGCAATACGCTTAATTCATTACTGCTTGAGCAACAACTCAATATCTTCAGCAACAGACTGCGCGCCCAGTCCATACCGCGCATACAAACGCAATCGACCCGAAGTGTCATATATATAAGTGCCTGCGCTGTGATCCATGGTGTAACTCTTGCTATTTTTAACGGGCACTTTTTTAAAATAAATTTTGTAGTCCTTGGCTAAAACTTCCAATTGTTCTTGGGTCGGTATCAGAGCCAAAAAAGTGGGGTCAAAGTTGCCCATGTATGCTTTGAGCAAATCGGGCTGATCTCGCTCAGGGTCAACGGTAATAAAAATAGCTTGCAAGGGATCGCCTTTAGAACCCAATTTTTGTTTGACTTCTGTGAACTCGGTCAAGGTTGTCGGACAAAAATCAGGGCACTGCATATATCCAAAAAAAACCACCACCACTTTGCCAGAAAAGTCAGCAAGGGTTTTATTTTTCCCATTGAAATCAAGCAGACTGAATCCCTTGGCATAGTCTGAACCCGTGAGATCAATCGACTTGAATGAAGCCTGATTGGGCGAACAAGACGCCAGCACCACAAGCAGGCTGGCCCATAAAAATTTTGTAATGATTTGTTGCATTACTTTTTTAAAGATAGTGATCAATCAACAAAGCGGCAAATAAAAAACTCAAATGAATCAATGAAAACCGAAATGTTTTTTTAGCGAGCGCGTCAGAATAGTTTTCCCAAAGTTTCCATGCGTAATAACAAAACATCAAACTGAGTATGAGCGCGCTGATTAAATAAAACCATCCACTCATGCGATAAATAAATGGCATTAAACAAGCCGCCAATAAAACCCATGTGTAGAGCAATACTTGCAGCCTAGTAAATTCACTGCCGTGCGTGACGGGCAACATCGGAAGCCCTGATTTTCTGTAATCTTCA
>SHXN01000012.1 GCA_009693305.1 Limnohabitans sp. | reverse complement strand
CCCGCCCTGAATCGCGCTTGCTCCACCAATGTAAAAGGAACACTGCCCACACGTTTTTCAAATCGCGGTTGCATCAACCAAATTTCACGCATATCGGAAGCCAACTTACCGCGCCCCGATACATCACCAATTCGCGAATAAAAAACGCCATCAATGGCCTCTTGCAAATCAGGATGTGGCGAATTGTGTTCGCGATGTCTATCCCACGCACCGCGCACATCCGACCACAACACACAGGCCAATAAAAAACTGGGCGCAACGGGTTTGTTTTCGGATACGCGTCGATCAGTGTCGGTTAATGCGAGTTCAACAAATACTTGTGTTGATCGATCAACCACGACATCGAGCAATGGATAAATACCTTTTTGTAAACCCAATTTTTTGAGTTGCTCAATGCTTGCAATGGCGTGACCCGTTTGCAATAGTTTGAGCATCTCATCCATCATGCGACTTTGCGGAACGTCAGCCAATAGTGGCATCATTTTTTGCAAAGGCTTGGCGGTTTTGGTTTCTAATGAAAATCCCAGGCCACTGAGTTTGGCCGCGAATCGAACAGCACGAATGATGCGGACGGGGTCTTCACGATAACGCACAACAGGATCACCAATCATTCGCAAGACTCGTTTTTTGGCGTCTTCTATCCCATGGTGATAGTCAATCACTTCTTGCGATTGTGGGTTGTAATACATGGCATTAACCGTGAAATCCCTGCGTGCGGCGTCTTCATCTTGAGGACCCCAAACGTTATCGCGCAAGACACGACCCGAAGCATCAACAGCGTGAGACACATTAGAGAGAGCTTTTTTACTTGTCTTTTCGTTACCAGACACTTGCTCAGCATCTGCACTTTCTAAATGGGCACGAAATGTAGAGACTTCAATGACTTCGTGATCACGCCCACGACCGTACACCACATGAACAATTCTGAAACGACGTCCAATTATGAAAGCTCTGCGAAAAAGTGATTTGACTTCTTCAGGTGTTGCATTGGTTGCTACATCAAAATCTTTGGGCTTTAAGCCGAGTAACAAATCTCTAACGGCGCCGCCCACAATATAGGCTTCGAACCCTCTTTCTTGCAAGGTTTGGACAACATGACGCGCACGTTCATCGACCAAATCAAGATTGATCGCGTGTTCTTTTAAACTAGCAACGCGTCTTTTCCCAAACTTCGGCTTTTCAGCAGAAGTTCCCATGAGTCGATTGAGTAATTTTTTGATCATTCAGAATGAAAGAGGTTCAAGACACGCCATTGACGAGAGTTTGCAATGGCCAATAAATTGGCACTGGGATTGGTCACCACAGGATGATTAACGACTTCAAGCAGTGGCAAATCATTGATGGAGTCCGTATAAAAAGTGGTTTCAACGCGATCCCAGCTCAATTGGTGATCTGCAAGCCATTGATTCATACGGGTCAACTTACCATCTCGAAAAGACGCAACACCATCAATACCTCCGTTGTACCAACCTTTGGCATCTTTGAAAAGTTCAACAGCGATTAATTCTTCAATTCCCAATGCATGAGCGATGGGTCGCGTGACGAACTCATTGGTTGCCGTGATCACAATGAGTTGATGGCCTGCTTGTCGATGAGTTTGAATGAGTTGAAGTGCGCAGGGGCGAATAACAGGCTCAATCACCTCTTTCATGAATTGTTGATGCGCCTGCATTGACGCCACTTCGCCTTTTTCACAAATTGCACGAGTGGCGAATTCAACATAATCATGAATATTAAGAATACCCGCCTGATACTGCGCAAAAAATGCATCGTTTTTTTGCCTGAATGAAATGGTATCAACCCAACCGAGTTTTTCTGTGAATTGACCCCAAGCGTAATCTGAATCGATGGGCAACAAGGTGTGATCTAAATCGAACAATGCAAGATGCGGTTTCATTTATAAGTCTTCAAGCATGCTTTTGAGCAATGGAATAGTGATGGGTCGTTTGGTTTGCAAAGCATAGCCATCGAGTTGATGTAGCAATTTAAGCAAACTGCTGAGGTCGCGACTGAATCGATTGAGCATGTAATCCATCACTTCATCTGAAATAAAAATACCGCGCTCATCGGCTTGCTGTCGCAAAACAGATCGACGTTGTGGCTCTTCAAGAATTTGCAACTGAAACACATGTCCCCACCCCAAGCGTGTTCTTAAATCTTCACGCAAGGTGAGATCTTTGGGTGGGTAACGACCCGCCGCAATAATGCCGCGCTGAAGTCCGTCAACGGGTGTGACCGCATGAACAAACCATGCAAATGCCATTTGCTGCTGAACTGCGCTGTACGCATGAACATCATCCAATACGATCAGACGCCATGCGGGATTGAACGTGGGAGGTTCGGTAGTGTGAAGTTCCATCCAACCGACATTGCCACCA
Source organism: Limnohabitans sp. (assembly GCA_009693305.1). GTDB lineage: Bacteria > Pseudomonadota > Gammaproteobacteria > Burkholderiales > Burkholderiaceae_C > Limnohabitans. The sequence continues at coordinate 24,847 of SHXN01000012.1, read as the reverse complement.
TTGGTTTGCTCAGCCTTTGCAACCGATTGGAGCAAATGAGTTTTGCCACTATTGTTTTCACCCCAAAGATAAATCGGTACAGGTGATCGTGTTTCGGAAGCAATCCACAAACGCAAATGTTGGAGTGCGGCTTCATTGGGGCCTGCTAAAAAATTATTGAACGTCGGTCCGTCTGAGAGTCCAATATCCAAGGCGATTTGTTTCATGAGATGTTTATGTGCCTTGAAACCATTTGCTGTTGACGTATACCTGATGAAGTCGACGAATGGCCACCAATAAAACCGCACTGGCAGGCAGCGCAATCAACACGCCCACAAAGCCAAGCAACTGTCCAAACGCCAATAAGGCAAAAATGACAGCTAAGGGATGCAGTCCAATGCGTTCGCCAATCAATCGGGGGGTTAAGACAAAACTTTCAATGAGTTGCCCCAAGCCATACACAACACCCACCATCAACAACGCATCAACGGGCGACATTTGCAAAAATCCACTCAGAGTAGCCAAGATCAATCCCACACCAAAACCCAAATAAGGAATAAAAATCAGAAGGCCCGTGATTAAACCAATCGGCAAAGCCATTGACAATCCAAATGCATACAAGGCTGCAACATAATAAACACTCAAAATTAACATCACAACAATTTGTCCACGTAAATATTCGCCCAATACTTGATCGGCTTCTTTTAAAAAATCAAATAGTCCTTGACTGACCGACTGCGGTACCCACACTGCAAATTCATTGGTGATTTTTTTTCCGTCGTGCAAAAAATAAAACAAAGCGACGGGTATCAAAATTAAATTGCCGATGATTGCAAACAAAACGCTACCGCCAATTTGTAGAGACCGCAACCATGCATCCATTCCATTTTCAAAAGTGGAGTCCAAATATTGCCGTAAAAATATTTGCAAATGCTCCAGATCCCAATCGGCTGTCGCAATACCCCACTGCATGAGAAAAGGAGAAACATAATCGTGTAGCTTGGTAATTAACAATGGCAACTGTTCTTTGATTAGCGGCCATTGCTTGACCAACAATGGAATCACCAAAAAGAAGAATGCAAGCATCGTCACGATCAAAATAATTTCTGTAAGCAAAACGGTGATGACGAGTGGTATGCGATGCGCCGTTAGGTTTTCAAATTGTTGAACCAAGGGGAAAAGAATATAAGCAAGCACGGCCGACACAACAAAGGGAGTCAAAACAGGTGCCAGCCACCAGACCAACAAACCCGCAATCAGGGTCACGGCGGACCAACTGAACAAAAGGCGAATGGTGGGATTGGATTGCATACAGGCAGAATTGGCTTGGAATTAGAATCCCTTGATTCTATCGACCTGTTCACAATAGTCGCTTTTCCCCTTCGATTGACCTAATATGCATAAGCCCCTTTCTTACAAAGACGCTGGCGTCGACATTGACGCAGGCGACGCCTTGGTCGAACGCATCAAGCCTTTTGCCAAAAAAACCATGCGCGAAGGGGTTTTGGCTGGAATTGGCGGCTTTGGCGCGCTATTTGAAGTCCCCAAACGCTACAAAGAACCTGTTTTAGTCAGCGGCACCGACGGCGTGGGCACCAAGCTCAAGCTGGCGTCTGAATGGCATATGCACGACACGGTCGGTATCGATTTGGTCGCCATGAGCGTCAATGACGTGCTGGTTCAAGGAGCAGAACCCTTGTTTTTTTTAGATTATTTTGCTTGCGGCAAATTAGATATTGACACCGCCTCCACCGTTATTTCGGGCATTGCCAAAGGCTGCGAAGAATCGGGTTGTGCATTGATCGGTGGTGAAACCGCAGAAATGCCCGGCATGTATCCCGATGGTGAATACGATTTAGCTGGGTTTGCAGTAGGCGCGGTTGAAAAGTCAAAAATTCTCACGGGTCGAGATGTGATCAAAGGAGATGTTGTTTTGGGATTGGCTTCTCATGGCGTTCATTCCAATGGTTTTTCTTTAGTTCGCAAATGCATCGAACGCGCAGGTGCGCAATTGCCCACTGAGCTGGATGGACTTCCATTTAAACAAGCCGTGATGCGCCCAACACGTTTGTATGTCAAACCGATTTTGCAAGCGCTTAGCCTGCATCGCATCAAGGCATTGGCCCATATCACGGGGGGCGGTCTTTTAGAAAATATTCCACGTGTGTTGCCCGAGCATTTGTCAGTTCATCTACAAAGACCCGCATGGCCCCACACACAACTGTTTGATTGGTTGCAAACCATATCTGGCATTGACGATATTGAAATGAATCGCACATTCAACAATGGCATTGGAATGGTGGTGGTGATTGCCAAAGATGAGGCCGCGTCCTGTCTATCAACGCTTCAAGATTTAGGTGAAACTGTTTTTGAAATTGGACAAGTACATGCGCGTCAACAAGGCCCCGCCGTTGTTGTTCATACCGATTAAATATTTTCTGTATTTAACAAAATATTTAAGCGCGATTGAATTTGCTTGAGACGCGCACCATCTTCTTGGCGACGATAAATTTCTTGCAAGTTGCGCAACATACGGGCAATAATTGCACGAGAAGTCGCAGGTCTTAGAAAATGTGCCAATGCATCATCCGATACGGCGTTGGGGCGAGTTAGCTGAACGCCAGGCAACCAAGGTGCGAGTCTTTCACTCAAATCTTCTCTGCCTAAGGATTGACCGCTGAATGGATCGATAACGATTTGCGCCTCATTAGGCGATTTGAGTTGTACCTTGACCAAAAAATGACCGGGAAAACCAACACCTTGCACCAAAAGGTCCACGCCACTGGCCAACTCTAACCAAATCACTGCCAAACTGATTGGAATACCTTTTCGCGTTCTAAAAACCGCGTGCAAAAAACTATTATCGGGATCATCATAGTGATTGACATTGCCAGAAAATTTCAAATCTTCAAAAAAGAAAAGATTCAGCATGCGAAGCTTTTCAATCTCGCCCATATCGGCGTACATTCGCCTCTTAAGCTTGGCGATTAACTGATCCATATCACCCAAAACTTGTTGAATATCTAAATCTGGATATTCATCTTGAGCCAAACTGGCCGCCGCCTCTAAAAGCGGGAATGAATCATCGCTTTCAACGAGTGATTGAAAATAATCGAGCGCACTGGGGACGGTTAATTTGAAATCCATTCTGCAATCATGCCATTAATTTTTAAACAATGCACTAAAGTGGATACCGACCCCACGAAGTGTGGCGAAATAAAGTCCCGCGCCCCCCAACAAACATAAGGTCATCCAACCCATTCGCGCAAAAGGTTGCTCGCGTAGCAAGATCCAATCTAAATGGTATGACCACGCACCCAACCAACTACTCAAAAATAAACAAGCGACACACACACGAATCACAAAACCCATCCAACCAATTTTGGGTTGATAGTATCCCTTTTGACGCAAACCCCGCAACAACCAAAACGCATTAAGCAAAGCGCCCAATCCAATCGATAAAGACAAGGCCGCATGCGCCAGATAAGGAACAAAAATCAAGTTCATGATTTGCGTAGCGATCAAGACCCATATGGCAATTTTGACGGGCGTTTTGATGTCTTGACTTGCATAAAAACCAGGGGCCAATATTTTGATGGAGACCAATCCCAATAAGCCCACACCATAACCCATCAACGCCAGCGTTGTTTGCATGACATCACAGGCATTAAAGGCGCCGTAATGATAGATCACTGAAATCAAAGGCTTTGAAAAAATCAAAAGAGCCACAGCGCAAGGCAAGGTCAATAAAAAAACCAAGCGAAGCCCCCAATCCAACATATCTGAATAATGCGTGATATTTTTTGTGGCATGGGCCGCAGACAACTGAGGCATCAACACCACGCCTAAAGCAACACCTAGCAGTGCCGTTGGAAATTCCATTAAACGATCGGCATAACTGAGCCAACTCACACTGCCAGGTGCAAGATGAGAGGCGATCTGTGTATTGATTAACAAGGACAACTGCGCAACACCCATACCGAACAATGCAGGCGCCATCAGTGAAAGTATTTTTCGAGTGCCCGTGTCTTTGTATGATTCCGCAATCGTTGAAGGCATCAAACCGATGCGAGGCAACATACCAATTTTGTATAGCACAGGAATTTGAATCGCCAACTGCAAAACTCCACCGATCATCACACCCATTGCTAACGCAAAAATGGGTGGCACCCCAAGGGTTGTAAACCACGGACCGCCCCATATCGCAGCAGAAATAACGCACACATTCAATATGACAGGCGTTGCGGCTGGTATTGCAAATTTTTTCCACGTATTTAAAACGCCCGCTGACAATGCGACCATCGACATACAGGCAATATAAGGAAACATCCAACGCGTCATCAAGACAGCGGATGTCATGCCATCCTCGGTTTGCGATAAGCCACTGGCCAACGCCCATACCAAAATTGGTGCACCCACAATGCCCACAATTGAAGTGGTCAATAAGGCCCATGCCAAAACAGTCGCAACTCGATCAATGAGTAAACGAGTCTGCTCTTCTCCATGCTGAGCCTTGGTGGCGGCTAAAACAGGAACAAACGCCTGACTGAACGTCCCCTCTGCAAATAATCGCCGAAATAAATTGGGAATACGAAAGGCTACATTGAAAGCGTCTGTGAGCGCAGAGGCTCCAAACTGGGAGGCAATGAGGAGTTCTCGGGCCAATCCGGTGACCCGAGATGCCAGCGTGAGTAAAGAGACAAGGGATGCGGATTGAAAGAGGTTCACGCGTCGAGTTTAGCCTTCATCGGGGCCGTGTTGGTTCGGTGATTCAATTTTGAGGGGGCATTAGGGGATTTGCTATAATACAGGGCTTTTTACTTTCATCATCCACAGACACAAAGGATCATTTTTATGGCTTCAGCCAAACCTAAAAAGAAAAACCCACGCCTTGCGTCGGGTCGCAAACGCGCCCGCCAAGACGTCAAACTCAACGCCGCCAACACCTCGTTGCGCTCCAAATATCGTACCGCTGTCAAAAATGTGGAAAAAGCCGTTGCCTCAGGTGACAAGGTCAAAGCCACTGATTTGTTCGCAAAAATGCAAGCCGTCGTTGACACCGTCGCCGACAAAGGCATTTTCCACAAAAACAAGGCCGCTCGTGACAAGAGCCGCCTATCAGTCAAGTTCAAAGCCTTGGCAACCGCCGCTTAAACCAAGCAGTCAAACCGCCCGGTCTCTCAGACCGCCGTTTGAACGGGTGCGCTGAAGGCAAAAAGCAAAAACCGCTCTTAGAAGCGGTTTTTTTGTGGGGCTTATGAAACTTGCAGGTTGTTGTCTTTTGCAAAGTTCATCACAAAGTCCCAAGCCATGGGCTCAGCATCTTTGAGATCTTGATGAACAATGACGCATTTATTGCCGTCTATGGTATTGGGCACACACCAAGGCGAGTAGCTGATATGGTCACTGGGGAGTGCCCCGCCTAGCCTGAATGAGCTCATCACACCCGCCAAACGTTCGGCCCAATCGCTAGGTCGAAATGCCTTCCCATCTTTGGTGACGCCAACGATGACGACTTCTTGTTTGAGCGTAGTGACCATGAAAAGCGATAAAATTAAACGATAAATGAGTGTTTTTCACTTTTACCTCAAGCATTCATATATTGTATCTTATATAAGACTTGGGGCGTTTTTTCAACGCTTGAGATTTGCATCCCGTCGACGAAGTCCAACTGTGAAAATTCACAACAGTTGTCTGTGAGATTCGTCCGTTCACGCACAATCAAGCAATAAAATCATCTCTCAACGGCTCAACCAGCTTATCGCCCTGTTGAGCCGATTTCTTTTTTTCAGAGGATTGAACAATGACTCAGACTTCGCCTACTTCCCCACACACCATGAACACCTATGGCCGTTTGTCTGTGGCCATGTCGCACGGCAAGGGCGTTCGCTTGTGGGACACCAACGGCAAAAGTTATTTAGATGCGTTGGCTGGCATTGCGGTCAACACATTAGGCCATGGTCATCCCAAATTAGTTCCTGCTTTGCAAGACCAAGTCGCCAAGATGATGCATTGCTGCAATTACTATCACATACCCGATCAAGAAAAATTAGCCGACAAATTAGTATCTCTCTCGGGTTTAACCAATGCGTTTTTTTGCTCCACGGGTTTGGAGGCTAATGAAGCGGCCATCAAATTGGCTCGTAAATTTGGTCACGACAAGGGAATTAAAAATCCAACCATTGTGGTCTACGAAAAAGCATTTCATGGTCGCTCGATTGCCACATTGAGTGCAACAGGCAATGAAAAAATTCAACAGGGTTTTGGACCCATGGTGGAAGGTTTTATTCGTGTTCCACTCAATGACATCGACGCGCTCAAAAAAGCCACACACAACAATCCCGATGTGGTGGCTGTGTTTTTTGAAACCATTCAAGGCGAAGGTGGTATCAATCCGATGAAATGGGAATATTTGCGCGAGGTGCGAGCCTTGTGTGACGCCAAAGATTGGTTGATGATGATTGATGAAGTGCAATGCGGCATGGGTCGCACGGGCAAATGGTTTGCACATCAATGGGCAGGCATCTTGCCTGACGTCATGCCATTGGCCAAAGGATTAGGCTCAGGTGTGCCCATTGGCGCCGTTGTTGCTGGCCCAAAGGCCGCTGGTATTTTTCAACCGGGCAATCACGGCAGCACGTTTGGTGGCAATCCCTTGGCCATGCGCGCGGGTGTTGAAACCATACGCATCATTGAAGAAGATGGTTTGTTAGAAAACGCAGCGTGTGTGGGAGAGCATTTAAAAAATGCATTGATGCGCGAAATTGGTTCTCTCAAAGGCGCGAAAGAAATTCGTGGCTATGGCCTCATGATCGGTATTGAATTGGACAAGCCCTGTGGCGTCATCATGCAACGCGCGTTGGATGCTGGCTTGCTGCTGAGCGTTACCGCCGATAGCGTGATTCGTTTGGTGCCTGCGCTCATCATGACCGAAAAAGAAGCCGATCAAGTGGTGGCATTGCTCGCACCCGTTATAAAAACTTTTTTGAATGAATCGACTTGAGCCATGAATAAGACCATACAACACTATCTCAAGTTCAGTGATTTGGATGCGACTACTTATGCGTATTTGTTTTCACGTTCTGCATTGATCAAATCCAAATTTAAAGTCTATGAAAAGCACCAGCCATTGACTGATCGCACCTTGGCGATGATTTTTGAAAAAGCTTCAACGCGAACGCGTGTGAGTTTTGAAGCTGGCATGTATCAAATGGGCGGATCGGTGGTGCATCTCACCACGGGCGATAGCCAACTCGGACGCGCCGAGCCCATTGAAGATTCGGCACGCGTGATCAGTCGAATGGTTGATTTGGTGATGATTCGCACCTATGAGCAAACCAAAATTGAAAGCTTTGCCGCTCACTCGCGCGTACCTGTGATCAATGGACTCACGAATGAATTTCATCCCTGTCAAATCATGGCCGATTTGTTCACATTCATTGAGCATCGTGGCGACACAGCGCATCCACTCGATTGCCTTCAAGGCATCACTGTTGCGTGGGTTGGCGACGGCAACAACATGGGCAACACATGGCTACAAGCGGCAGAACTGCTCAACTTCAAAGTGCATGTGAGCACGCCAAGCGGTTATGAGATTGATCAATCGGTGGCAGGATTGCGATCGAGAGATAGTTACAAAATTTTCGAAGATCCCATGCAAGCTTGCGAAGGCGTTGATTTGGTCACCACCGATGTGTGGACCAGCATGGGCTATGAAGCAGAAAACGAAACGCGTCGAAAAGCATTTGTCAAATGGTGCGTGGATACCGAGATGATGTCAAACGCCAAAAAAAATGCGCTCTTTATGCACTGTCTACCCGCGCACCGTGGCGAAGAAGTGCAAGCCGAGGTGATCGACGGGCCTCATTCGGTTGTTTGGGATGAAGCCGAAAATCGATTGCACGTGCAAAAGGCTTTAATGGAATACCTGTTGATTGGAAAAATTTAATCCGGCCCTGCATACAACCAAGGCATATCGATCAACTGCAGCCCTAGCAAACGAAGTGACAAATCTCTTGCATGCCTGAGTACGCCATCGGCATGAAAAATCGCACTGTTTTGACTTGATTTTTTTTGCACTCTCGCCACACGTTTGTATCTTTGCTTCGCATAATTGTGTAACTTTGTTTCTGACGATTGTGTTTCTTCACTGACCCAACACTGACTCAACACATGCGCATCTTCAATGGCCATGCCCGCGCCTTGCGCCAAATAGGGCAGTATCGGATGGGCTGCGTCACCGATCAATGCAATTTTTCCTCTTGCGAGTTGCAAAGGATTTTGTACAGCAGGTCGATTCACCAATTTCCATGATTTCCATTGTTCGATATGTCGCACCAATTCTTGCACCCGATTGCAACAACCTTTGAGTGCAGTTTTGAAGTCTTGATAAATCACATCCGACTGCCTGTTGATCGTCCAGTCGTATGACGCTGGCACTTGTAATGATTTAACGATCAGCACCACATTGAGCCACACACCACCGCGCACGGGATAAACAACCATGTGCATGCGAGGGCCTAGCCAAACATGAACGTTTGAAGAATGCAAACGCTTAGGTAACATTTTTTGTGACAACAACGAGCGGTATGCCACATGGCCTATGTCCGTTGGTGGGCCGTCACCCAACAAGGATTGTCGCACATCACTTTGCACACCATCAGATCCAATCAAAACAGATCCATGAATGGTTTGTTTGACTTTAGATTCAAAGTTGAAAAAATCAACTTCAATGCCTTCATCGGTGTTGCGACTAGCCTGAAAGCTTTGTTGTGTAGAAATAGTGGCCGTTTCCTGGCTTGCGACAGCTTGCATCAGCAGGTCATGCAAGTCGGCACGATGCAATGTGACGTAAGGCGCACCAAACAGCTGTTCCATTTGATGCGATAAATTTTTTGTAGCCAAGGTATGACCATATTGAGCGCAATGAATTTGCAATTCATCGGGGAATGTTGCGTATTGACGCAGTGCATCGGCCAAGCCCCACTCGTTGAGCAGGCGTGTGGCATTGGGCCCCAATTGAATCCCTGCGCCTTCTTGCGAAAACTCAAGACCACGCTCAAACAAATGAACCGATTGACCTTGTCGCGTGAGGGCCAAGGCCAAAGCCATGCCGCCAATACCACCACCAGCAATTAATAAGGGATTCATTGGGATAAAACCGATTCAAGAATAATTGTTCTGGCCATACTGGGAATGGGCTCTAAGGCAATACCGGGCTTGGTCAAAATGCCTAATTGTCGATAGACAGTGGGTCGTTGCAATACAACACCCATGATATTCGCATGTGGAGAACCTGCAATAGCCAACTTAGGCAATATCGCAACACCCAATTGTGCATCAATCATGCCAAGCAAGGTCGAGACGCGCGCAGCTTCGAGCATGTATTGAGGCTTGAGTTTGACTTGCGTCATGGCGTCATCGATGTACATGCGGTTACCGCTGTTGCGTGAAACGGTCATCAGTTTTTCATCGACTAATTTTTTACAGTCGATGGATTTGTTTTTTGCAAAAGGATGGCTTTGATGAACTGCAACGACAAAAGGGTCTTTGAACAAGGGTTCAAATTCGATTTCAGGAATTTTTCCTTTGACAAAACCTACACCCAAATCGGCGTCACCTGAAATCACGTTTTGAATCACTTGGCTCTCGGGCAGATCAAGAATGTTGAACTGAATGCTCAGCACTTTGTCGATGAGTTTTTGAAAAGCGTGTGGTAAAAAATGAAGTGTGGTGCTGGCCACGCAAGCAATGGTGATTTTTCCCTTCTTGCTTTTTTTGGCGTCTTGCATGTGAGAGGCGGCCACTTCTAATGCATGCAAAGTGTCGCGCGCAACATTCAAAAATGAAAGGCCCTGAGGTGTGAGCTCAACCGAGCGCGTGGTTCGTTTAAATAACTGCGTATCCAAATGACTTTCTAGTTTTTCGATTCGTCTTGAAAGTGCGGGCGCAGACAAGTGGATTTTGTTGGCTGCCCCCTTGAAACTTCCCCAATCGGCAACGGCCACAAAGGCTTGCAACTCTTGAAGGTCGAAATTAATGCGTGACATGCAACAATCATATCAAATATTGCAATTGACACAATACTGATATTGGAACAAGATGATATCCTTAGAAAAAACTCCCGCACACAACAACCATGCCCTCAGATACACCCCTCTTACCCATGTACGACGTGATTGTGATTGGCGGTGGCAACGCCGCCATGACCGCCGCCTTAACAGCACGCGAAACAGGCGCCAGCGTTTTGGTACTCGAGTCCGCCCCAATTGAATGGCGTGGTGGCAATTCGGTCCACACGCGCAATATTCGGTGCATGCACGACCAACCCGAAGATGTATTGACCGAGGCCTATCCAGAAGAAGAATTTTGGCAGGACTTGAAAAAAGTAACGGCTGGAAAAACCAATGAAGCCTTGGCCCGATTGTTGATTCGATTATCGGCCTCTTGTCGTGATTGGATGAAAAAATACGGCGTGAATTTTCAACCGTCTTTGTCGGGCACTTTGCATTTGTCACGCACCAATGCTTTTTTCATGGGCGGTGGCAAAGCCTTGATTAATGCTTACTTTCGAAGCGCACAACAATTGGGAATCACTGTGTTGTATGAAACACCTGTTGACCGCATGGAGTTCAACGGTTCTACTTTTGTTGCCGCGCACAGTGGCAATCGTCGCTTTGCAGGACGCGCTTGTGTGGTGGCGAGTGGCGGATTTGAATCGAACATTACATGGCAACGCGAAGCTTGGGGACAAAATCAATGGGGCGAGTGGACGGCCGACAATTTTTTAATTCGTGGCACGCGCTACAACATGGGCGTGGCTCTCAAACAAATGCTCGATCAAGGCGCTGACGTCATTGGTGACCCTACCCAATCACATTGCGTGGCCATCGATGCACGCGCACCTTTGTTTGACGGCGGTATCAGCACACGAAATGATTGCGTTTCATTAGGTGTGATGGTGAATAAAAATGCAGTACGCTTTTACGACGAAGGCGAAGATTTTTGGCCTAAACGTTATGCGATTTGGGGACGCTTGGTCGCGTCTCAACCCAATCAAATTGGTTACGCCATTATTGATTCCAAAGCGATTGGCCGTTTCATGCCATCCGTGTTTGAACCGATCAAAGCCAATAGTTTGAAAGAATTAGCAGTTGCACTCAAACTCGATGTAGATACTTTTTTAAAAACCATCGATGAATTCAATCGCGCATGCGTGCCCGGTGATTTTGATCATTCGGTATTGGACAACTGCTATACGCAAGGATTGACTCCTCCCAAAACACATTGGGCCAGACCGATTGATACAGTGCCGTTTTATTCATATGGACTCAGACCGGGCATCACCTTCACATATTTAGGTGTGAAAGTCAATGAACACGCGCAAGTTTATTTTGGCGGTCAACCCAGTCGCAATTTATTTGCTGCAGGTGAATTGATGGCTGGCAATGTTTTAGGACAAGGCTACACAGCAGGCGTTGGCATGACGATTGGCACTGTTTTTGGTCGCATTGCGGGTGCAAGTGCAGACAAAGCGGTTCAAGCTTCTGCAAACGTAAAAAAAGGAGAAGCACATGCAAGCGATTGAACAACTCACACAACAAGCGCGCGCATTAGCGCAAGGGGAGGCCGAAATCGAAGTGGAACGTGTGATGAAAATTTGCAACGCATGTCGATTTTGTGAAGGATTTTGCGCAGTGTTTCCTGCCATGACACGTCGCTTGGAATTCAATCAAGCCGACGTGCATTATTTGGCTAATTTATGTCACAACTGCGGCGCATGTTTGCATTCGTGTCAATATGCACCACCCAATGCATTTGCAGTGAATGTGCCGCAAGCGATGGCGCAGGTTCGCTTGCAAACCTATCAAACCTATGCATGGCCCGCGCCTTTGGGACAGCTTTACCGCAACAACGGATTAACCGTTGCCTTGGCATTGAGTGGTGCATTGGCTTTATTTTTAATTGCTGTGTTGCAAATGCATGGCACATTGTTTCAACGCATCGAACAAGGTAATTTTTACGCCATCTTTCCGCACGGTTGGATGGTCAACGTGTTTGCACCTATTTTTATATGGAGTGCAATTGCATTATTCATGGGCGTGAGGCGTTTTTGGAATGACACGCATCCCACGCTCGATGATGATGGATTGGAAAGCTCCAAAGCGCCCGTGACCGCTGACGCAAGTGCAGAAGCCTTGCACACCGCTTTAACGATGACCTATTTGGATGGTGGACACGGTAAAGGTTGCAACGAAAGCGACGATGCATTCACATTGATGCGCAAGCGATTCCATCACTTCACTTTTTATGGCTTTATGCTTTGCTTCGTATCAACGTCTGTGGCGACGTTGTATCACTATGCATGGGGATGGGTTGCGCCCTACCCTGTGGCTAGTTTGCCCGTGTTGTTAGGCATTGCAGGCGGCATTGGTTTGTTAATTGGTCCCTTGGGTTTGTTGTATTTGAATTTAAATCGACACCCCATGCATGGCGACGCACAACAAAAACCCATGGATATCGCATTCATTGCTTTGTTGTGGTTGTGTGGCAGTACCGGTTTAGCCTTGTTGATATTCAGAGAAACAACGGCCCTGCCATTGCTACTGGCCATTCATTTAGGCGTGGTGATGGCATTGTTTTTAACATTGCCTTATGGCAAGTTTGCACATGGTATTTATCGATGCGCTGCTTTACTCAAATTTTCAATTGAAAAACGATTGCCTACGCGCTTGCGTTTGGGTCCCGAATAAAACGAGAAGTGCATTATGGATTTGAAATTAAAAGATAAAACAGCATTGGTAACGGGCGCATCCGTTGGTATTGGCAGAGCCATTGCAATGGGCTTGGCCGCAGAAGGCGTTCAATTGGCCATCACTGCCAGACGTGAAGATAAGTTGATGGAGTTGTCGCAAGAAATTGTTCGCATCGGTGGAAAAAAACCGCACTTGATTGTGCAAGACATGTATGCCGATGATGCAGCCCAACAATTAAGCAAAGAATCGATCAAAGCTATGGGACGTGTTGATATTCTCATCAACAACGCGGGCGGTTCTCGCAGCTTCAAAGATTTGCATGTGAGTGAAGAGCAGTGGCAGGAAGCCATAACGCTTGACTTTCACAGACCGCGTCAGATTGCGGATGCATTGATCGATCAAATGATTGCCAACGCATGGGGTCGCATCATCAACATCACTGGCAAGAGCGAACCCGAACATGTCAATGGTGCGTTTTGTGCCAAAGCGGGCATGCACTCATGGGCCAAAGGACTGTCACGCATGGTGGGCAAACACGGCATCACGGTCAATTGCATTTCACCAGGACGCATTCATTCAGAACAAATTTTTAAAAATTACTCACCCGAATACCGCCAATGGCAATCAGACAATGAAATACCTGTCGGTCGCTACGGTGAACCCGAAGAGTTAGCCGACTTGGTCACGTTTTTAGCTTCTCCCAGAGCTTCTTATATTTCAGGCGCGGTCATACCTGTTGATGGTGGATTGAGAAAATATCAGTTCTAATGTTATCAACCAAGGGAGACAGATATGCCTGAATTCAATTCCAATCGGCGTCAACTACTGCAAGTGGGCGCACTCACATCGTTGGGTATGGGCCTGTGTGTATCCAATGCCTTCGCCGATACATGGCCCACCAAGCCCGTGAGATTTTTGGTCCCCTTTGCACCAGGAGGCACTTCAGAAATTGTGGCGCGTTCCGTTGCCGCAGAACTCACCAAACAATTGGGTCAATCGGTGTATGTCGAAAACAAGCCGGGTGGTGCCGGCACTGTGGCCATGATTGAAGCATCCAAATCGGCGCCCGATGGTCACACGATTATTTTGGGACACGTTGGCACATTAGCGGTCAATCCATACATGATGCCCAATCATCCGTATGACGTGAACAAAGAATTCATACCTGTCACTTTACTGGCCAAAGTTCCCAATGTGTTTGTGATTCATCCCGATGTGCCTGCAAAGAATTTAAAAGAATTCATTGCATATGCCAAAAAAAATCCAGGTAAATTAGATTACGGCTCTGCAGGCAACGCCAGTGCAGGACACTTGGCGATGGAATATCTTAAGTTGGTAGCCGGTATTTCTCTCACGCATATTCCTTATCGAGGAACAGGGCCTCAGTTGGCTGATTTGCTAGCGGGTCGCACACATGCGTCTTCGGCTGGATTGCCTGCGTTGGGTGCACATATTCGTGCTGGTAAATTGCGTGCGATTGCGGTGGGCACGTTGCAACGCATTCCTGCACTGCCCGATGTACCGACAGTGGTTGAATCGGGATTTAAAGATTTTGAAACTTCACAGTGGTATGGTATTTTGGCGCCAGCAGGCACACCACCCGATGTGATTAAAAAAATCCAAGAAGAAAGTTACAAAGCATTGAAGTCGAGCGCAGTAACCGAGCGTTTTGCAACTGATAACGCCATTGGCGGTGGTGGCCCGTCTGCAGACTTTGCGGCCTTTATTGCCAAAGAACAAAAAATATGGAGTCGCATCGTCAAAGACGCCAACATCAAGGCCGATTAAAACGTTTCAACAAAATAATCGAGTTGTTGGATCCATTTGTTTTTTTGTTCTGCAGATACAAAACTGGCTTCAAAACTATTGCACGCTAACTGATAAGCCGCTTTTTCATCTAACCCAAGTGCATCAAACGTTTGCACAAAATTGTCGTTGATGTATCCACCAAAATAAGCGGGGTCATCCGAGTTGATGGTGACACACACACCCGCGTCCAACATGCGTCCAATGTTGTGTTGTTGAAGATCTGGAAACACGCACAATTTTTGATTGGACAAGGGACAAACTGTTAGTGGCATCCGCGATGCAATCAATCGCGCCATCAATGCGTCGTCTTGATCGGATTGAACGCCATGGTCGATGCGTTCTACATGCAACACATCCAAGGCACTCCATATATATGCGGGAGGACCCTCTTCACCCGCGTGCGCCACAACATGCAAGCCCAATGCTTTGGCCTTTGCAAAGACACGCGTAAATTTTTCGGGTGGATGCCCCACCTCACTCGAATCCAAGCCCACGCCAATGAATTGATGGCGATGGGGTATGGCCTGCTCAAACGTTTCTATCGCAGCATCTTCACTCAAATGACGCAAGAAACACAAAATCAACGAGGCGTCGACGTTCCATTTTATTTGTGCATCCACACACGCGCGATGAAGACCATTGATGACGTGTGCAATAGGCACTCCACGATCGGTATGGGTTTGCGGATCAAAAAATATTTCGGCATGAATCACATGATCGTTGACTGCGCGTTGCAAATAGGCCATCGCCATGTCATAAAAATCTTGTTCGTACAATAAAACGCTCGCGCCTGCGTAGTAAATATCTAAAAAACTTTGTAAATCGGTGAAGGCATAAGCCGATCGCAAAGCCTCTACGCTGTGATAAGGCAAAGACACCTTGTTGCATTTGGCCAATTTAAAAATTAATTCAGGCTCCAAAGAGCCCTCGATGTGAATGTGCAATTCAGCCTTAGGCATGAATTGCACAAATTGTTGAACGCGCGAGGCTTTACTTGTCGCCACCTGGCACTTTGCCTTCTACGCCCATGACGTAAAACTTGATGCCGACCATGAATCTGTTATCGGCGACTTCGTCTTTCTTCAAGACTTCCTTGCCAGTGTTATCAACAATGGGGCCCTTCCAAATGGCGAACGAGCCGTTTTGTAAACTTTTTTTGATCTCGTCAATTTTAGTTTTTGTTTCTGCAGGCACGTCTTCAGCAATTGAAACGATATCGATCGCACCTTCTTTAACACCCCACCAAATACCGCTGTTGCCTGTCCATTTGCCTTCTAATGCATCGCGTGTTGCCTTGATGTAGTAAGGAGCCCAATTGATAATGGAAGAAGCCAAATGCGCTTTAGGACCGTAGGCCGTCATGTCAGAGTCCCAACCGAATGCGCGCTTGCCTTTTTCTTGTGCTGTTTTGAGTACAGCAGGTGAGTCGGTGTTTTGAAATAGCACATCAGCGCCACCGTTGATGAGTGATGTTGCGGCTTCTGTTTCTTTGGGTGGATTGAACCACTCGTTGACCCACACGACTTTGGTTTTGACTTTGGGGTTGATCGATTGCGCACCTAATGTGTAACTGTTGATGTTGCGAATCACTTCTGGAATTGGAATAGAAGCCACCACACCTAATGTATTGGATTTGGTCATCTTGCCAGCAATCACACCCGCCATGTACGCACCTTCGTAAGTTCGACTGTCATAGGTCCGCATGTTGTCTGCTGTTTTATGACCCGTCGCATGTTCGAACTTGATGTCTTTGTAATCTGCAGCAACTTTAAGCATGGGATCCATATAGCCAAAGGTGGTGCCAAAAATAATTTTGTTGCCTTGTGTGGCCATGTCGCGAATCACGCGTTCTGCGTCTGCTGACTCAGGAACGCTTTCTACAAAAGATGTCACCACTTTGTCTCCGAATTCTTTTTCCAGTGCTTTGCGTGCGTTGTCGTGCGCGAATGTCCAGCCACCATCGCCCACAGGGCCCACATAGGCGAAAGCAATTTTGAGAGGCTCGGGTTTGGGTGCCTCGACAGGTTTGACATCTTCTTCTTTTCCACAAGCAATTAAGGCAGCGGCAGCTACAGCAGTAACAGCAACGAGTCGAATCCAAGAGCGTTTGCGAAAGTCAGTCATAAAAATTTCCTATTGAAAATTTGAGTTGAACAAAAACGAGATTATGAACCAGGGGGGAAAGGTTTACCAATGGAAGCCGGCATATTAACCCGAATCCATTGTGGATTTCGAGAAATGATTGCCAAAACCACAATGGTTGCAAGATAGGGCAACATGCTCAAGAAATGACTAGGCACTTCGATGCCAGTCGCTTGCAAGTGAAATTGAAGCATGGTGACACCTCCAAACAAATAAGCACCTAGCAAAATACGAGCCGCCCTCCAAGTTGCAAAGGTGGTGAGTGCTAAGGCAATCCAGCCTTTGCCGGCAATCATGCCCTCCACCCACAAAGACGTATAAGTAATAGATATATACGCGCCCGATAAACCGCACAATGCGCCGCCAACCACCACAGCTAGCCAACGAATTTGACGCACAGGATAGCCCAATGCGTGTGCAGATTGTGGTGATTCGCCAATACCGCGCAGCACCAAACCTGTGCGTGTTCGATCAAAGAACCAAATCAGTGCAATTGCAAAAGCAATGGTTGCATAAACCAATGGATGGTGTTTGAACAATGCCGAACCGATCCAAGGAATATCACTCAGCCATGGAACTTCGTATTTGATGCGTTGAGGTAATTTGGCTTGAACATAGTTGATACCCACAAATGCAGAAAAACCTGCGGCAAACAAACTCAAAGCCAAACCCGTGGCATAGGCATTGGTATTGAGATAAATAACTAATAAGCCAAAGACACCCGCCAACACTGCACCTGCGGCAACACCTGCTAAAAATCCAGCCATATCACTGCCCGTGTGTACAACGGCTGCAAAACCTGCGATCGCTGCGCAAAGCATCATGCCTTCTGCGCCCAAATTGACGACGCCTACTTTTTCGTTTATGAGTAAACCCAATGCAGCAATAGCCAATACCGTTCCTGCATTGAGTGTTGAAGCAAATAAAAGTGCATAGGTTTCCATCAATGCGCACCTTTCACGGGCCAACTGATGCGCAAGCGATAAACCATCAACACATCACACGCCAACAAACTAAACAGTAACAAGCCTTGAAAAACACCCGTGATTGATTTGGGTAAACCCAAACGCGATTGCGCCAATTCACCACCAATATAAAACATACTCATCAAGAGTGAAGAAAAAATCAAACCCAAAGGATGCAAGCGGCCCACAAATGCAACGATGATGGCCGCAAATCCATATCCAACGGGTACATAGGGTGTGAGTTGTCCGATAGGACCCGCAACTTCGAGTGCGCCAGCCAAGCCTGCGCATCCACCCGATATCAACAAAGCCACCCAAATGGCTCGACGCGATGAAAAGCCTGCGTAGCGTGCCGCTTGCGGTGCTAATCCACCCACTTGTTGCGCCCAGCCCGCTCGCGTTCTGAATAAAAACAATCCCATCACAGCCACACCGAGTAATGCCAACAGCCAACCGATATTGACACGCGAGCCTGTCCATAGTTTGGGGATGTGCGTGACAGCTTCAAATGTTTTGGTTTGCGGAAAGTTGTAGCCCGCTGGATCTTTCCATGGACCAAACACCAAGTAATTGAGAAACATGATGCCCACATACACCAACATCAAACTCACCAAGATTTCGTTGGCGTTGAAACGGTCTCGCAACCACGCCGTAATGCCCGCCCACAACATGCCACCCAGCACGCCTGCCAACAAGATAGGCACCACAATCCATGCACTGGTGTTGCGCTCGGCCATCAATGCAACTGCTGATGCACCGATGGCACCCAATACATATTGACCTTCTGCACCAATGTTCCAAACATTGGAACGAAATGAAACAGACAAACCCAATGCAATCAATAACAAGGGCGTGGCTTTGACCATCAATTCACCCAAGGCATAAGACGATCTAATGGGCTCCCAAAAAAACACTTGCAAACCTTTGAAGGGGTCTTTGCCTAAAGCCATAAAAAGAATGACGCCCAAAATCACGGTGACGATCAATGCCAATAAGAGCGAGGCGATACGCCAAAAATCAGACGATTGAGGACGTGCTTCTAATCGAATAAAATTCATGCACTCAACTCCTTGGATCGATCCCATAAGCCACTCATCCAAGTGCCAATGGTTTGCACATTAGCGTCAGTTCGATTCATACTGGGTGACAAGCGGCCTTCCGCCATCACGTGTATGCGATCACTCAATTCGAATAATTCTTCTAACTCTTCACTGATGATCAACACAGCACAACCCGCATCACGCAATTGCAAAATAGCAGATCTGATTTGTGCTGCCGCACCCACATCCACACCCCAAGTTGGTTGCGAGACGATGAGTAAATGCGGCTTGGCGTCGATTTCTCGTCCAACAATAAATTTTTGTAAATTGCCACCTGATAAAGATTGCGCTTGCGCTAAGGGTCCTTGCGCTTTGACTTGAAATTGATCGATGATGCGTTGCGCGTTTTGTTGCAGTTGTTTCCATTGAATCCAACCCGAGGCATGAACATCGTTGGTGCGAGTGAGCAATAAATTGTGCGCCAAACTCATGCTGGGTACTGCGCCTCTGCCTAATCGTTCATCGGGTACAAAATGCAAACCCAAGCGACGTCGTTGCTGAGGCCCCCAAGCACCCACCGATTGACCCTCGATGGCAATGCTTACATGTGGTGAACGCGTGTCTTCACCTGACAAGGCATACAACAATTCGCGTTGGCCATTGCCCGATACGC
The DNA here is from genome assembly GCA_009693305.1 of Limnohabitans sp. Lineage (GTDB taxonomy): Bacteria > Pseudomonadota > Gammaproteobacteria > Burkholderiales > Burkholderiaceae_C > Limnohabitans. The sequence goes on along the minus strand of SHXN01000012.1, from coordinate 5,484 downwards.
CTGCAATGCCGACCACTTCACCACGTCTGACTTGAAAAGTAATATCTTTTAAATCAACGCCAAATTGATCTTCGTGTTTGAGTTGAAGTTGATTGACTTGCAACACGACTTGTTGCGGTGCGCTATCGCGTTTAACCAAATGGACTGGTTGCGCACCAAGCATCATCTGACTTAAGGTTTGGTTGGTTTCTTGTCTAGGATCACACACTCCCGTGACGCGTCCTGCACGCATCACCGTGCATCGATGACACAGCGCACGAATTTCATGCAATTTGTGACTGATATAAACAATACTGCAACCCTCTAAGACCAACTGACGCAATACCGTGAATAATTTGTCAACAGCTTGAGGCGTGAGCACCGATGTGGGCTCATCCAAGATGAGCAACTTGGGATCTGATAACAAGGCGCGAATGATTTCAACACGCTGCATCTCGCCCACGCTTAAAGTATGCACAGGCCTTTGCGGATCAATATCAAGCCTGTAGGCGCTGGCTTTTTGAATGATTTTTTGACTGACTGTTTGTAAATCGAATGATTGATCCAAACCGAGCCAAACATTTTGCGCAACGGTGAGCGTATCAAACAAATTGAAATGCTGAAACACCATGTTGATGCCCAAGCGTCGGGCTTCTTGTGGATTGTTTATTAAAACGGTTTGACCTAAAAATTCGATGCTTCCTGCGTCGGGTTGCACCGAGCCATAAATCATTTTCATGAGTGTGGATTTGCCAGCGCCGTTTTCACCCAACACCGCATGAATTTCACCGTGTTGCACATCCAAGGACACCACATTGCAAGCGACCACCGATGGGTAACGCTTGGTCATACCTTTTAATGAAAGCAATGGCGTTGGCATATTACAAAATCAAAATAGCGCGAAAGTCATTGACGTTGGTGTGTGTGGGGCCTGTGATGACCAAATCATTGAGATGTGAAAAAAAGCTGTGACTGTCATTGCGGTCCAGGTATACCGATGGCGACATATTTAATTGAAGCGCGCGTTGTAAAACATCGGGCGACACAATCGCGCCGGCGTTGTCTTCAATGCCGTCGATGCCGTCGGTATCTGCAGCAACGGCCCACACATGGGCTTGTGATTGCAAAGCCATTGCAAGACCCAAACAAAATTCACCTGCACGACCGCCACGTCCTGGCGGTGTGCTTTTTTCTTGTGGACGAATCGTGACGGTGGTTTCGCCGCCACTCAAAATCACACAGGGCTTGATAAAAGGACCTTGTCCTTTGGCACTCGCTCTTGCAAGTGCCGCATGCATTTTGCCAACTTCTCGCGACTCACCTTCGATTTCATCAGAAAGAATATAAGAGTGGAGTCCGTGTGATTGCGCCAATCGAGCGGCTACTTGCAACGATTGTTGAGGTGTTGCAATCAGATGAACCGCGTGTGATGCAAAACAAGATTCATCTGGCTTGGGTGTTTCTAACAAGCCTTTTTTTAATTGATCAGCCACTGCATTGGGTAACGCGATATTGTATCTTTTTAAAATTGAAATCGCTTGATCACACGTGCTTGCATCAGGCACGGTAGGACCACTGGCAATCACAGCGGGGTCGTCCCCTAGCACATCGCTGATGGTGATGGTGACAACGCGTGCAGGCGAGCAAGCTTTGGCTAAGCGACCGCCTTTGATGCGTGATAAATGTTTTCTCACCGTGTTGATTTCACTAATTGATGCGCCACTGGCCAACAAAGCACGATTGATGTTTTGTTTGTCCGACAAACTCAAACCCTCAGCTGGTAATGTGAGCAACGCAGAACCGCCACCCGAAATCAAACACAACACCAAATCATCTTTTGTAAGGCCTTGCGTCAATTCCAAGATGCGTTGAGCCGCTTTCATGCCTGCCTCATCGGGCACAGGGTGAGAAGCTTCGACCAATTCGATGCGTTTTTTGAGATGAACAGGCCGCTCTGGAATATGGCCATAACGCGTCACCACCAAACCAGATATGGGTGAGTCTTGCGGCCACAAAGCCTCTAAAGCATGAACCATCGCCCCGCCCGCTTTGCCCGCACCCAAAACCAAGGTGCGACCCTTGGGTGGAAGGGGCAAATGCTCGACCATTCGCAATTGAGGCAAAGCGCTCTCCACCGCCGACTGAAACAGTTGTTTTAAAAATGCCCGCGGATCTTGCTGAACTTGGCTAAGCGACATGGGATAGGAATGGAATAATTGACAGCATCTATCTTATAGGAGCTTGCACTAAGATGTGCGGCCATATAATAAAAAAATTCTCATGAGCCGATTACTGATCCATCAAGCGCAATGCATCGTCACTTGCAACGATCAACACGATGAGTTGAAAGACGCCTCATTGTTGATTCGTGACGGCGTCATTGAAATTTTTTTTAAAGGATGAGGACTTGTCTGCCGTCAAGGCCAGCATTGAACGCACCGTTGATGGGCGTCACCACGTGGTCATACCCAGCATGATCAACACTCATTATCATATGGTGCAATCGCTCACACGCGCTGTGCCCTCTGTTCAAAATGCAGAATTGTTTTCTTGGCTGCAAGGTTTGTATCCCATTTGGACGGGGCTCACACCCGATATGGTGCACGTCTCCACACAAATCGCGATGGATGAATCGCTATTGAGTGGATGTACGACCACCAGCAATCATTTATACATTTATCCCAATGGGGTTCGATTAGATGACAGCATCACGGCCACACAAATAATAGGCATGCGTTTTGTTGCAACGCGTGGCGGCATGAGCGTGGGTCAAAGTCAAGGCGGTTTACCCCCCGATCGCGTGGTTGAGTCTGAAGATTTTATTTTGAAAGACACGCAACGACTGATTGAAACATGGCACAACCCAACGCATGGCGCCATGACGCAAGTTGCAGTTGCACCGTGCTCGCCTTTTACGGTGAGTCAAGATTTGATGCGTGAATCTGCCAAATTAGCGTGTCACTACCAAACTCGCATGCACACACATTTGACCGAGAACGATCATAACTTGGCTTACACGCAAGAAAAATTCAATTGCACACCCACTCAATACGTGCAAGATTTGGGGTGGTTTGGCAGTGATGTGTGGCATGCGCATTGTGTGCGTTTGGATGACGAAGGTATTTCTTTGTTTGCAGCAACGCGCACATCGATTGCACATTGACCTTGTAGCAATATGCGTTTGGCCAGTGGCATTTTGCCTTTGCGAAAAATACTCAATGCAAATGTATCCGTAGGTCTGGGTGTGGATGGTTCTGCCAGCAATGACGCGGCACACATGCTCAATGAAGCACGACCAGCGATGTTGTTAGCGCGCATCTCCAAAGGCACTCAAGCATTTGGATGCGACACAGGCCCATCAGAGATGACGCCGCGTCAAGCTTTGCATCTGGCCACGCGTGGTGGCGCGCAAGTACTCGGACGCGCGCACGATGTAGGCCAAATTTCAGTTGGGTTTTGTGCCGACATCGCCATGTTCAGAACCGATACCTTGGCCATGGCTGGCGGCGCTGTGCATGACCCCGTCGGTGCATTGATGCTTTGCGCTAGTGGCAACGCCGATTACACGATTGTTAATGGGAAAGTAGTGGTTGGCCAAGGTCGTTTGTTCACAGTTGATTTACAACCCCTGATTGAAAAACACAATACCTATGCCAAGCAACTCGCACTCGGCGCTTTTTAATCAATAATCAGGGATTAGACAAAAATATCAGGCGGCTGCATGGAAGTTTCGTTTCACAAAGAAATCGAGTCGTTAAGACTGGGTGAGGCGAAACATTTCGCGGCGAAGGCATTCTTGCCATCACCAAAGCATTGCTTCAATCGAGTGTTGCATACATCGGCGGTTACCAAGGCGCGCCTGTTTCACATTTGCTCAATGTTATGGTGCAAGCCAAATCGTATATGCAAGAACTCGGCGTTCATGTCGAAGCCTGCGCCAATGAAGCCTCTGCTGCGGCGATGCTCGGCGCGTCCATTCATTACCCACTGCGCGGTGCTGTTACATGGAAATCCATTGTCGGCACCAATGTGGCCGCTGACGCACTCAGCAATTTATCTTCGCCAGGTGTTACTGGCGGTGTATTGATTGTGGTGGGTGAAGACTATGACGAAGGTGCATCGGTCATTCAAGAATGCACGCATGCTTATGCACTCAAAAGTGGCATGACCTTGTTTGATCCGCGTCCCGATTTAAATTGCATGGTTGATATGGTGGAACATGCGTTTGCTATTTGAGAAGCATCCAAAATGCCATCCATCATGGAGTTGCGCATTCGCACGTGTCATATGCGTGGTAGTTTTCAAGCCAAAAACAATCAACCACCTCGCATCTCGACGCGACATTTGATGGAAGAGCCTGCACGATTTGATTACAGCAAATTGGCGCATCCACCCGTTACTTTTATTCAAGAGAAAAAGAAAATTGCTCAACGCATACCCTCCGCGCGCGAATACATTGTTAAACACAAACTCAATGAAGAGTTCGATGGACCTTTGCAAGATTGGGGCTTGGTGGTGCAAGGCGGTTTGTACAACACACTGATTCGCAGTCTTCAACAATTTGGTTTGGCCAAAGCCATGGGCGAATCGCAAATTCCAATTTTGGTTCTTAATGTGACTTGTCCTTTGGTTCACGATCAACTCAGCGGTTTTTGTAAAAATAAAAAAGCGGTGTTGGTGTTAGAAGAAGGACAACCCGAATAAATCGAACAAGAAATCGCAACTATTTTGCGCCGTCAACACATCGGTACACCATTGCACGGCAAAGACATGTTGCCTTCTGGTGGCGAATACACCGCAGAAGTTGTGGCGCAAGGCTTGTTGTCTTTTTTCAAAACACACGGACCGCATCTATCAACCATAGAAGACGTGAGCGCATGGCTTGCAGACAATCAAACGCGTCGCGACACCATGGCAAAAGCCATTGCAGAAACGGGTCAATCATTGCCACCTAGGCCACCTGGCTTTTGCATTGGATGCCCTGAGCGACCTGTTTTTTCTGCGATTCAATTGGCACAACAACAAGTGGGTGCATTACACATCTCTGCCGATATTGGTTGTCATACCCTGGGCACTTTCGAGCCCTTCTCAACAGGTCATACCATCTTGGGTTATGGTATGAGTTTGGCCAGTCGTGCAGGCGTGTCACCCAACATGTAACGTCGCGTCTTATCCATCATGGGCGATGGTGGTTTTTGGCACAACGGTTTGTTAACAGGTGTACAAAGCGCTTTATTCAATGGCGACGATGCGGTGCTGTTGATTTTTAAAAATGGTTACACATCAGCCACTGGCACACAAGACATCATCTCCACACCCAACAAGGCCATCAAAGCCGATACCAGCGATAAAACACGCAGTTTGGCGCACACCAATCAAACCATCGAACGCACACTCGAAGGCCTCGGTGTAACGTGGATGAAAACCGTTTACACCTACGAAGTGGACAATGTTCGCAACACTTTAGTGGATGCATTCACGTCTGATCATCAAGGACTCAAAGTC
>SHXN01000011.1 GCA_009693305.1 Limnohabitans sp. | reverse complement strand
TGAATTTAGCCAAAAGCAGGCTATTTGCTTCTTTCACTAGATCCAGAAAAAAATCGTAAACTCTCAGCTTTACTACTCCGATCAATCCTAATTCCAAAGTCCTTGGAAAGACACTTCTTCAGGCTCATACCTGGATTGGAAAATACTCTATGAACGCGTCAAAAATTTTAGACTTCAGTACCTAAAAAGTGTTTGTAAATTGAATAGAAATATTATTTTAAGCCTTGGACAATCCAGTTTTTAACTGAACTAATCGGGTATTTAAAAGTTTAATCCTCTCGTAAACCCTAGGGTCTGCAGAGGCTTGTCGGGTCAATTCATTGAGTAACTGGGCAACTTGCGATTTTTCAAGTTCCAACAAGATACTTTGAAGCTCCCCCGAATCGTTTTCAAGGTCGGGGGTCGTGAGTTCAATTTGCTTTTTGAGCGAGGCCTCTTCGGGATGGCCGCGCAAGGCCTCAACAAGAGCGGCCAAGGGCAAAATTCCAAATTCGTGCAACTGTTGATCGAGCCAAGAAAACAGTGGACCGTGAGGTGATGGTAATTCACACAACATATTTTTTTGAATTTGCGGCAAACCATCCCATTGCGTCATGTCTGCAAACAAAATATGCAAGGCACGATCTTGTCGACTCGCAGGCGTGCGTCGCAGATTGAGTCGCGAGGTTTTTGATTTAAATGACGATGTGGATGACCTGGAAAATTTATTCGGTAATTTTGCGATGGACTCTACACCCCAAACTTTTAATAGTTCATGGTTGCTGATTTGAACAAGCTGCGCAATGTCTTGCAACAACTGTGTTTTGAGAACGCCCGATGGCAGTTGCTGCCACAGGGGCTGAACAATACTGGCAAAATGCGCGCGTCCTTCTGCTGTTTCCATGTCGCATCCATTGCGACACACGTCAATCAGAAAACGACTCAGGGGTATGGCTTCGGTGATGGCGTGTGCAAATGCTTCACTACCATTGGCACGAATAAAACTATCAGGATCGTGTTCTTCGGGCAGAAATAAAAATTTAACTGAGCGTACATCGGTTGCAAAAGAAAGCGCGCCCTCTAATGCCTTGCGCGCTGCGCGTTGACCTGCGGCGTCGCCATCAAAACTAAACATAACCGAATCGGTGAATCGAAATAATTTTTGAACATGTTCGTAGGTACACGCTGTTCCTAATGTCGCGACTGCTTGAGGAAATCCTAATTGTGCCAAGGCGACCACGTCCATATAGCCTTCGGTGACCAAGACATAACCGGCTTCACGCAAGGCTTGTCGCGCTTCAAATAGGCCATAGAGTTCACGCCCCTTACTAAAGACAGGTGTCTCGGGTGAGTTGAGGTATTTGGGTGAACCGTCGCCCAATACTCTTCCCCCAAAACCAATGCACTCACCTTTGATATTGCGAATCGGAAACATGATGCGATCGCGAAATCGATCGTAGCGTTTTTCTTCTTCAGGATCTTCGTCATTGGAGATGACCAAACCCGATTCAACCAGCAATGGATCTTGATAATCTGCAAATACGCTGGCTAAATTTCTCCATCCTGCGGGCGCAAATCCAAGGCCAAATTTTTTGGCAATCTCACCTGTTAGACCTCTGCCTTTGAGATAAGCAACCGCTTGCTCGGATTGACGCAAATGTTTGCGATAAGACTCTCCTGCTTTTTCGAGAACATCATTAAGGGTCGCTTGTTTTTGTCGTTGCTCTTGTGCGCGTTCGCGATCTTGCGGCGTCGCAGTTTCTTCGGGCACTTGCATGCCATAAGACTGCGCCAAATCTTTAACGGCCTCCACAAAATTCATTCCCGCGTGCTCAATCAAAAATCCAATCGCATTGCCATTTTTTCCACACCCAAAACAATGAAAAAATTGTTTACTGGGGCTCACAGTGAAGGACGGCGATTTTTCGGAATGAAAAGGGCAAAGGCCCATGAAATTGGCGCCACTTTTTTTGAGTTGCACAAAACGCCCCACCACCTCGACCACATCGGATCGAGTGAGAAGGTCTTGTATAAAAGTTTGTGGAATCGCCATTTTTTAATCAATCATTGCCATTGTAGGAAGTCTTGGAGTGCGGGCCATTTATTGACCCATGACCCAGCCTTCTCTGCGCGGATCTGCACCGCCATGCCATCCCAGTGGTGTGCGTTGCAAAGCTTGGATGCCGCTTGATAAATCCACTTCTATCCAACGATGTCCTTTTTGTTCAAGAACATCTGATTGCGTTTTTGAAAACATACCCCGCTCAGCAAAAACAGGTCCATTGGGCGATAGTACTCCCAAATGCGGTAAATTAATGGCATCTTGAGCCCATAGTTTGCCGTGAAGCATGGCCAATAAAGTTTGTGTCGTGTAATGAATAATCGCCGCGCCTCCTGGGCTGCCCAAACTCATTTGCAATGCGCCTGTTTGGCCATTAGGCAAAACATCAAACACCAATAAAGGATTCATGGATGAGCGAGGTCTTTTGCCAGCAGCCACTCGGTTGGCAATCGGCACACCTTGTGCATCATGCGATAAAAAACTGAAATCGGTCAGTTCATTGTTTAATAAAAAACCACCTTTTTTTCCAAGGCTCACCATCTGCCTCGATCCAAAACCATTTTCAATCGTCGTTGTCATAGAAACGGCATGACCTTTTGCATCAATGATGCTGAGATGACTGGTTCCATATTCAGGTTGATCTATCATTGAAGCGAGATTAGTTTTTTTAAAAAAAGGTTGACCTGCATTCACTTGTGTCGCGCGTTGATCGGTGATGAGTGCAGAACGTTCCTCGAGATATTTTTTGGAAATCATAGAGGACCAATCGCCAACGGGTGCTTGTACAAAATCGGGATCAGCCATGTACATTGCACGATCAGCATAGGCCAAACGTGAAGCTTCAATGTAGGCATGTAAAGCCTGTGGTTGCCAAGTGAGAGGCGTTTCACTCGTTAGCCATTCAATCGATTTGTTTTCTAGCATACCCATGATTTGCCCCATGGTGAGCAGGCCTGAACTTGGCGGTGGAAAACCGCAAATGCGGTAGATTTTTTGATGCGCTGAATAATCAAAGCAAAGGGATTGTCGCAACTTGGCTTGATAGTTTTTTAAATCAGAAAGTTGCATCGTTCCAGGTTGCAAAGGATGCGTTTGAATTTTTTTAACAATGGCTTGAGCAATTGGACCTTCGTGCAGCGCCGCACTTCTTTTTTTTGCAATGCGTTGAAGAGTATCTACAAAGTCAGGATTTTTTAATCGATGGCCAACAGGCCAAGCACCTCCATTGGGTTGATAAAAATATTGGAACGATTGCGAATCATTTTTTAGATAAGCATCATTTTTAAGTAAAGCATTCAATCGCTCGCTCACTGGAAAGCCACGGGTTGCCAATTGAATGGCAGGTTGCATCAGTTTTGACCAAGCCAGCTTGCCGTGTTTTTGATGTGCTTGATCGAGCATTCGCAATGTTCCAGGAACGCCCACCGACAGACCACTCGCCACTGCTTCCATGAAAGGCATGGCTTGACCTTGTTGAACAAACATGTGTTCGTGAGCGCCTGCAGGCGCGGTTTCACGACCATCCCACGCTTGAATGTGACGCCCATCAAAGTACAATAAAAAAGCACCACCACCAATGCCGCTTGATTGCGGTTCCACCAAATTCAAAACCAATTGAGCGGCAACCGCTGCATCAACGGCGTTGCCGCCCGCTTGTAAGATTTGATAACCCGCTTTTGTCGCCAATAGATTGGCCGAGGCCACGGCCATTTTTGAAAAGACCCAGCCCTTTTTATTTTTCTTGGTTGTTGATTGTTCTGGATTATTTGCATCCGTATCAATCGCTATGGTTTGAGCAATTGAAAATTGAACATTCAACAGTAATAAAAAGAGCCAAGTAATTTTTTTCATTTAGGTGGCATGCGAATCGCGCCATCGAGTCGAATCACTTCTCCATTGAGCATGTCATTTTCAAAAATATGCTGGACTAATTTTGCATAATCTTCGGGGCGCCCGAGTCGAGAGGGAAAGGGCACATTGGCTGCCAACGCATCTTGCACATCTTGCGGCATGCCAAACAACATCGGTGTTCCAAAAATGCCAGGTGCAATCGTCATGTTGCGAATGCCGTGACGCGCCAGGTCTCTTGCGATGGGCAATGTCATTCCCACAATGCCACCCTTGGATGCGGCATATGCGGCTTGTCCAATTTGTCCGTCATAGGCCGCAACAGATGCCGTTGAAATCATCACGCCGCGCTCGCCTGTGGGTTCGGGGGCGTTGCTACTCATCGCATTTGCTGCAAGTCGAATCATGTTGAATGTTCCAACTAAATTAATCATGATTGTTTTTGTGTAGCTCTCTAATGTGTGCGGTCCATTTTTGCTAATGGTTCTTTCGGCGGGCCCGACACCTGCGCAGTTGACGAGTCCAAACAAAGGGCCTAATTGTGTTGCTGCATCGATTGCATTTTTCCCATCTGTTTCTTGAGTCACATCGCAACGAACAAATACACCATTGAGCTCTTTGGCAACCGATTGACCGCGTGCAACTTGCATATCTGCAATTACCACGCGTGCGCCGTGTTGCGTTAATCTTTTTGCAGCACCTTCGCCCAAACCAGAGGCACTGCCAGTGATCAAAATAATTTTTCCTTGAATATTCATGATGGACTGCTTTCAAATGGCATTAGAAAAAAGATTGTGATGGATGACCCAATAGGCCATTTTGCATTATCTACATCTTGTTCATGCGACAATTGGCTTTTTATCGACTTAACCTAATTTTTATGATTTGGTTGCCACATTTTCTTTTTTATTTTCTAATTTTCATTTTTGCGGGTTGTACAACTACGCCCATCGTTACCAAGCCCGGTGATGCATGCACGCTGCCCAGCGCATCTATTGAAACACCAGCGCCGCCACAAGTCGTCGCACCCAAGCCTGTTCTTAAGTTGGGATTGGCCTTGGGCGGTGGGGCGGCCAGAGGTTTTGCGCATGTGGGTGTTATCCAGGTCTTAGAAGAAGCGGGTATTCAGCCCAATTTGGTGGTGGGCACCTCTGCGGGAAGCATGGTGGCCGCTTTTTATGCAAGCGGCAAAACCGGTGCGCAATTACAACGTCTATCCGAAACCATGGACGAGGCATCACTCACCGATTGGAATGTGCCACTCATCAGCCGCGGCATGATGCGTGGCGAGGCATTGGCGCGTTATGTATCACAACAGGTTTCAGGTAAAAAAATTGAAGACCTCAAAATGCCATTGGGCATTGTGGCCACTGAATTAAGAACGGGTGAAGGTGTATTGTTTAGAAGGGGTGATATTGCAACCGCAGTTCGTGCTTCAAGCGCCGTGCCATCAGTGTTCGAGCCCGTTCGAATTGGTGGATTTGATTATGTGGATGGTGGCTTGGTTGCACCTGTGCCTGTTCGATACGCCAAACAAATGGGAGCCGATATTGTTTTAGCCGTCGATATTTCGAGTGCGCCTGAAGACAATCCAGCCTCCAACATGCTCAAAGTTCTATTGCAAACATTCAGCATCATGGGAAAAAGCATCAACCAATATGAATTAGCCCAAGCTGACGTGGTGGTCAGGCCGTCTCTCAGTGGCGTGGGGAGTGCTGAATTTACCGCAAGGCGACGCTACATCGAGGCAGGGCGCGCCGCCATGAAACTGGCATTGCCCAAATTGTTGCAAGCCTTGCAAAGATAAAAAAAAGCCCATCTTGCGATGGGCATAAAACGGATCCCTCAATTCATAAATTGGAAAAGATCCGAGGAGACAGGGGTTTAAGAATTAACGTTTCTTAGATGTTTTGCCAGTTGCAACAGCAGTGTTGGCAACGGCTTGAATGTTAGATTCGGCTAATTCTGAGGCTTGTTTAACAGTTTTTTGAACGCTCTCGAGTGCATTGTTACCAGCAGCAACAGCTGTTTTAAACATGGCAACAACAGATTCAGTGCCAGCAGGTGCATTTTTAGCAGCACCGTCGATTGCGCTTACAAAGGCTTTTTGTGCTTCTGCAGCTTTTTCTTCGGCGGCTTTTGTCAACTCTGCACCAGTTGAAGAAGCGATTTCATACACGTGACGTGTATAAGAAACGGCTTTTTCTGTCATGGGTTGGTAAACACTTGCTTGCAAAGCAACCAAGTATTGCACGTCTTTCACGCCCATGATCGCTTGAGTGTGAGCGGCTGTTTCAGTCATGGCGGCTTTGGTAGCGGCCAAATTGAGTTCAACCAATCTTTCCATGCCAGTGAAGGCTTGCTTGGTCAAACCAAATAAAACTTCAAAATTGGCTTTGTTAGCGGCTGTCATTTGTTCTGGGGTCATCATTTGAAATACTCCTAAGTTAATTAAAAAGGGTTTGCTGTCTCACAAGGAATGTTGCGGTGCAGCATGGTTGTTAATATAGGGTTATCCCTAGTTAATTCAAACCTTTTTTGTTGCAATGCAACATTTTAGAGGCGGTTTTCTAAAAACAGGGGGTATCACAAAAAAGTAAGAATACCCGCTGTGAAAGTCTTTTACGCAACCCCGCATGTTCAACAATTACCCCCAGGTCATCGATTTCCTATGGGGAAATATGAAATATTACGCCGCCGCTTGGAATTGGAATTGACAGATATTCACCTTGAATTGGCAGTTCTCGCCAGTGAAGGCGAGTTGGCCTTGGTACACCCCCCCGTATATTGAGGTGATTTTTCAAGGATCTTTAACGGCTCAAGCCCAAAGAGAAATTGGGTTTAACTGGTCGCCTGGAATGGTGAAGCGTGCAAGAGGATCGGTTGGAGCCACCATCAGCGCTTCCAGAACGTCTCTTGGGGAAGGGGTTTCTTGCAATCTTGCTGGGGGGTGCGCATCATGCCTATCCCAATAAAGGAAGTGGTTTTTGTGTTTTTAATGATGTCGCTGTTGCGAAACGTTTGATGCAGGCCGAATGGTCTCGCCATCACAAAACCGTTTTGAACATAGCCGTTATTGATTTGGACGTGCATCAGGGCAATGGGACAGCCAAAATTTTCGAAAACGATGATTCTGTGTTTACGTTATCGATTCATGAGGAGAAGAATTTTCCCATTCGAAAGGAGGCGAGCTCTTTGGATGTGACCCTGCCCGATGGATGCATTGACGATATCTATATGAACGCACTGGAGCAGGCCTTGCTTGGGCTCGACATGCAATTTCAACCGCAAATGCGCTTTTATCTGGCTAGCGCCGATCCGCACGAAGGCGACCGACTCGGGGGCATGAATCTGACATTTGACGGATTGGATTCAAGGGACCGTCGAGTTTTTGATTGGGCTTACAAAAAAAGACTGCCTTTAACCATGGTCATGGCAGGTGGATACGGCAAAAATATAGAAGATACCGTACAAGTTCAGATAAATACCTTGGGCGTGGCAAAACAATACTGGCAACACTGGCAAAATTGAGGGTTATGAATACAACATCACAAAGACCACATCCCCAGAAAAGGCAAAGTTATCCAGTTTTTCGTGAAATCGCAACGCGATGGATGGATAACGATGTTTACGGACATATCAACAACGTTGTTTATTACAGTTGGTTTGATACGGCCGTCAATGCACATCTGATTGAAAATGGCGCACTCGACATCTATCAGGGTAAAGTGATTGGATTGGTGGTTGAAACCCATTGCAATTATTTTTCATCGCTGAGCTTTCCGCAAATCATTGAAGCAGGAATTCGTGTTGCAAAAATCGGGGCGTCAAGTGTTCGTTATGAAATTGGTTTATTTGCAAAAGATGAAAATTTATCTGCTGCCAATGGACATTTCGTTCATGTGTATGTCAATCGCGACGATCGCAAGCCTGTGAGCCAGCTGCCGATCGCATTAAAACAAGTTTTGGAGAAACTCAAATGACAACAAAAATTGAAGCCGTGGACGAGGCCATCACGACCCGAATGTCGGCAAGAGCCTTTACAAACCAAGAAGTGCCACGACCACTCTTGGAAGAAATTTTAAAAGTGGCGAGCAAAGCACCATCTGGCACTAACACGCAGCCTTGGAAGGTTTATGTTTTACAAGGTCAGACCAAAGATGAATTGTGTGACAAGGTCTGTGCGGTGCATGATGCGATTCGTGACAATCCAAGTCTTGCGCAAGAATACAAAGAAGCCTATCCCTACTATCCCCAAAAATGGGTTTCACCTTATATCGAAAGAAGACGCGAAAACGGTTGGAGTTTGTATGGCTTGTTGGGCATTGGCAAAGCCGACAAAGACAAAATGCACGCACAACAGCAACGCAACTATCGCTATTTTGATGCACCGATCGGTCTTGTATTTACCATGGATGATGTGATGGAGCGTGGCACGTTGTTAGATTACGGGATGTTTTTACAAAACATTATGATTGCTGCAAGAGCCAGAGGATTGCACACGTGTCCGCAAGCCGCTTGGAATATGTACGCCAAAATTATTTTGCCGCACATCGGTGCAGGTCGCTCTGAATTGATGGTTTGTAGCATGTCATTGGGGTGGAGAGATAAAAGTCACGTCTCGAATCAATTGATTGCGCCGCGCGAAAAAGTCCAATCCTTTACCCATTGGGTAGGTCAATAATGATCATCACCAGTTTGCTGGATACGGACTTGTACAAGTTCACCATGATGCAAGCCGTATTGCATCAATTTCCAGGTGCGCAGGTATCCTACAAATTCAAATGCCGCAATCCTGGTATTGAGTTAGCGCATTTGGTGCAAGAAATTCGCACTGAAATTAGATCCTTATGCAGTTTGCATTTTCAAGAAGCCGAACTCAAGTGGCTCAGGCAATTGCGTTTTATCAAAAGCGATTTTGTTGATTTCTTAGAATTATTTAAACTGAACGAAAAATACATTCAGGTGAATGCGTTGCCAGATGGACAAATTGATATCGCTATTAACGGACCTTGGTTGCATACCATCTTGTTTGAAATTCCGGTGTTGGCAATAGTTAATGAAGTTTATTTTAGGAATAAATACAAGGTGCCAGACTTTATTGAGGGCCGTCGTCGCTTAGTTGAAAAAATCGTTCAGTTGCAAGCCCAAGATTTATCCGATATCAAAATTGCCGATTACGGAACGCGTAGACGTTTTTCTAAATCATGGCACGAAGAGATCTTGCGTGTCTTGTCTTCAAAATTAGGCACGGGTTTGCCTATGCGCTTTGCAGGAACGAGTAACGCATTGTTTGCGATGAAGTTGGGCCTCACGCCATTGGGCACCATGGCGCATGAATATTTGCAGGCGTGTCAAGCCTTGGGTCCGCGACTGCGCGACAGTCAAGTGTTTGGATTTGAAACCTGGGCGCGAGAATACCGTGGCGATTTGGGAATTGCTTTGAGTGATGTGTATGGCATCGAGCCCTTTTTGCGCGACTTCGATATGTATTTTTGTAAATTGTTTGATGGTGCGAGGCACGACAGTGGGGATCCATTCACTTGGGGTGAGCGCATGATTGAACATTACAAAAAAAATCGCGTCGATCCACTCACCAAAACCTTAATTTTTAGTGATGGACTCACGGTTCCTCGAACGATTGAGTTGTATCACCGATTTGTAGGGCGTTGTCAATTGGCATTTGGTATTGGAACCAATCTCACCAACGACCTGGGATATGAACCATTGCAAATTGTGATTAAGATGGTCGAGTGCAATGGACAACCCGTTGCCAAACTGTCCGATTCCCCTTCCAAAAACATGTGCGAGGATCAAAAATACTTGGCTTATTTGAGGCAAGTGTTTGATATCGCGCAACCCAATTAAAATCATGATCATTACACTTCTCATCATTTTCGTGGTCATTTATGCCGCGATTGCCTTAGAGCATCCGCTCAAAATCAATAAATCAGCATCAGCACTTTTGGGCGCTGGAATTTTATGGACGATTTATTCGATCGTCACCAACGATCCTACAAGGGTTGGAGGCGAATTGGGCCAATCTCTCATGGGGACCGCACAAATTGTGTTTTTCTTAATTGGTGCTATGGCTATCGTTGAAGTGGTCGATGCACACGATGGATTTGAAGTGATCACCGCGCGCATCAGCACCGATCAACTCAGTACGTTGATGTGGTTGGTCGGATTTGTTACTTTTTTTCTTTCTGCCATCTTGGACAACTTAACAACAACGATTGTGATGGTTTCTTTGATGAAAAAATTACTCGATCGTCGTGAAGATCGATTGTTTTTTGCAGGATTGATTGTGATTGCAGCCAATGCAGGTGGCGCTTGGACGCCAATTGGCGACGTCACCACCACCATGCTATGGATTGGCGGACGGATTACAACGATTGAAATCATGCAGGCATTGTTTATTCCTTCATTGGCCAATCTCATCATTCCATTGCTGGTGGTGGCTTGGGGTATGAAAGGTCAGATGGTGGTTGCGCCCAAGATTAATGATTCGGATAACACAAAGATACCCACTAATGCATTTGAACGCGCATTGATGTTTTATTTAGGCTTGGGTATTTTAGTTGCCGTTCCTGTTTTTAAAACATTGACGCATCTGCCACCTTTCATGGGAATTTTGTTAGGTCTTGGCTTGATCTGGTTGGTGGGTGATTGGGTGCATCGTGGAAAAGCAGACGACGATAAGCAACACTTAACGCTGGGTCATGCGCTAACACGCATTGACATGAGTTCGATTACTTTCTTTATTGGTATTTTGTTGGCTGTCGCTTTGTTGGAGCACACGCATGTACTGTCATCGATTGCAACTTGGTTGAATCAAACCGTGGGTCGACTAGATTTAATCGTGATGTTGATTGGACTGGTGAGTGCCGTTGTGGATAACGTGCCTTTGGTCGCCGCATCAATGGGCATGTACAATTTGACCGACTATCCGCCTGATAGTTTTTTGTGGGAATTTATGGCTTATTGCGCGGGCACAGGCGGTTCTATTTTGATCATTGGATCGGCTGCGGGAGTCGCCGCAATGGGCATAGAAAAAATTGATTTCTTTTGGTATGTCAAAAAAATATCGCCCTATGCCCTGTTGGGTTATATTGCTGGCGCTATTTTGTACATAATTCAATTTAATTTAACCCATTAATTCAGACTGCACCATGAAACCCAAAACCATCATTGCCCGACCTATTTTTCCTGAAGTGATTTCGCACTTAGAAAAATATTTCGAAGTTACCAGCAATCAAGAAGATGTGCCGTGGACCGAACAATCCTGGACGGATCAACTCAGTCAGCAAGAAGGTGCGTTTACTTTCACCACTGATGTTGTCAATGAAAATATTTTGAAGTATTGCCCCAAACTCAAAATTTGCGCCAACATGGCTGTCGGATACAACAACTTTGATGTGCCCGCTATGACGCGTTACAAGGTTGTAGCAACCAACACGCCCGATGTATTGACTCAAACCACAGCAGATATGGGATTTGCATTGCTCATGGCGGCAGCTCGTCGAGTTGCTGAGAGCGAACATTATTTGCGCGCAGGAAAATGGCACCAATGGCGCTTTGATATGTTTGCAGGCGTTGAAGTGTATGGGTCTACCTTAGGTATTTTGGGCATGGGACGAATCGGTCAAGCGATTGCACAACGTGGAGCGTTTGGTTTTGGAATGGATGTGATTTATCACAATCGATCACGACTCTCACCCGAGCAAGAGGCGGCATGCAAGGCGCGGTATGTCAGCAAACAAGAGTTGCTTGAGCAATCGGATCATTTGGTTTTGGTATTGCCTTATTCAAAAGAATCGCATCATGTGATCGGACAAAAAGAATTGCATCAAATGAAACCCACCGCAGTGTTGGTTAATATTGCACGCGGTGGCATTATGGACGATGTGGCCTTGGCACAGGCTTTAAAAGAAAAACGAATTGCGGCCGCAGGGCTTGATGTGTATGAGGGAGAGCCTCAAGTTACGCCCGCATTGTTAACTGTTCCTAACGTGGTGTTGACGCCGCACATCGCCAGTAGCACCGTCAAAACACGCATGGCCATGGCCATGCTCGCAGCGGATAATTTAATTTCTTTTTTCACCAAGGGCCAAGCGATTAATCCCCTCAATCCACAAGTATTGAGTAATCAACCATGAACGCAGAAACATGGATCATGCCTCTCGCTATTGTGGGCGGTTTGTTGGCTTATTTGATGGTGATGCGACGATCACAACAAAAAGACTCGGCTTTTGATCCAGCTCAATTTCAAACCCTCTACGAAAAACTCGATCGCATGGAAAAAGAATTGCGTTATGAGTTAACCGAGGCTCAAAGAGCAGGTCGCGTCGAATTGCAACAAAATTTAGCGCAATTTCAAAAAGCACAGGTCGATCAACTCAAATCCATGGGTGACACACTTCATCTCCAACTCAATACCTTGAGCGAGAGCAATGCCAGACGCATGAGCGAAGTGCGTACCACCCTAGACATGCAGTTGCAACAAATGCAGCAAACCAATCTCGCTAAATTAGAAGAGATGCGACAAACCGTCGATGAAAAACTGCAAACCACTCTTGAGACTCGCTTGAGCGAAAGTTTTAAACAAGTGGCCGAGCGCTTAGAGCAGGTGCATCAGGGCTTGGGGCAAATGACAATGCTTGCACAAGGTGTGGGAGATCTTCAGCGCGTGCTCTCAAATGTGAAGTCGCGTGGTATTTTTGGTGAAGTACAGCTTGAAGTATTACTTGAGCAAGTTCTGACGAACGAACAATACGGTAAACAAGTGGAAACCATTCCGCGTAGCAATCAACGCGTTGATTTTGCAATCAAGTTGCCTGGGCGTTTTGACGACGGTGCATGGGTTTGGTTACCTATTGACGCTAAATTTCCAAGAGAAGATTACGAACGATTGCTAGACGCGCATGATCGCGCCGATACGCTGGCGGCTGAAATATCGGGCAAAGCATTAGAGGCGCGCATCAAATCAGAAGCTAAAAGCATCGCAGAAAATTATTTAGCTCCACCCCACACAACAGACTTTGCTATTTTGTTTTTGCCCGTTGAAGGTTTGTATGCAGAAGTTTTGCGTCGCCCTGGTTTGATGGATTCCATACAACGCGAACATCGCGTCACATTGGCAGGCCCCACCACTTTATTGGCTATTCTAAATAGCTTACAAATGGGATTTAGAACCCTGGCCTTAGAAAAGCAAGCGTCAGAGGTGTGGAAAGTATTGGGCGCTGTTAAAACCGAATTTGACCGCTACGGCGAGTGGGTTGAAAAAGTGCGCGAACAAGTCCACAAGGCGTCTGATACTTTGGATCGTGCAGATACGCGAAGCAAACAAATGCGTCGTGTCTTAAAAAATATTGAAGCCTTGCCAGACGCACAAGTGCCCGCTTATTTGCCGCCTGCAGAAGACGGTGTGGCCGAGGAATGAAATCTGAGTTGATTAAAATTATCACGGCGCAGGTATGTTTGCATGCAACCATGGCGGGGATGCGAATGGCAACGCCCTTATTGGCCTGAGTGATGGGTACAGTGCAGGTTCTATTGGCGTCTTATTAGCATTGTTTGCCATCATGCAGGTTTTTTTAGCTATTCCTTCGGATCGTTTTGCTGATAAGTATGGTTTGCAACGTCCAATCTGGATTAGCGTTGCGATGTCATCGGTTGGTGCGTTATTACCCGTCATTTGGCCCATCTTTCCTGTGCTATGTATTAGCGCATTGCTCACGGGTGGCGCAACAGGCACAGCGAGTATTGCGTTGCAACGTCATGTGGGTCGTCGTGCACAAAACATCACTGAGCTGCGGCAAGTGTTCAGTTGGTCATCGATTGGTCCCGCATTTTCAAATTGTTTAGCCCCCTTGAGCGTAGATTTGTTGATTGATTATTCTGGATTTCAATCGGCATTTATATTCATGACTTTGTTGCCGCTTTTATCGATGTAGTTTATATCATCGATCAAAAATTTACCGCCTCAAGAGGCGTCTGCTGAGACGTAAAATTTGCGTATATGGGATTTACTTAAAAATAAAAATTTAAGACAACTCTTGATTGTGAATTGGTTTTTATCGTCATGCTGGCATGTGCATACTTTCATGGTGCCCGTGATCGGTCATGAATACGGCATCAGCGCATCAGCAACGGGTGCAGTTTTCGGGGCATTTGCCATCACTGCCCACTGATTCGTTTTTTATTGCCTTGGTTCGCATCTCGCAAGACTGAAAGAGTCGCGATCACCATTTCAATGCTCGGAACAGGTTTTTTTCTGGGTATCTATCCATGGAGGCTCAACGCATGGCAAATGAGTATGTGCTCAGCCATGTTAGGCATCTTTTTGGGTTTTGTTCAGCCCATGGTGCTGAGTGCCTTGCATCAAATCACACCTGAGGAGAGGCAAGGTGAAGCATTGGGTTTGCGTTTAAAGGCCATCAATGCGTCGATTGTGGCGATGCCTATGCTTTTTGGTGTGCTGGGTATGTGGATGTGAGTGGGTGGCATGTTTTGGTTGGTGGCCATCTATGTCACTTTAGGATCACATTACGGGTGGACGCTTAAGCCGCATAAAAGTCACGAATAATTTTCCAACCCTCTTCAATTGTGTCTACATAACTAAAAAGATGAAGGTCCTCTTTAGAAATCGCACCTTCTTCAATGAGTAAATCAAAATTAATTAATTGTTGCCAATGTTGTGACCCAAACAAAACGATAGGAACAGGCGCTGCTTTTTTGCATTGAATTAGCGTGAGCGTTTCAAATAGTTCATCTAATGTGCCAAAACCACCAGGAAATGCAACCAATGCGTGCGCTCGCATCATGAAGTGCATTTTTCTCAATGCAAAGTAATGAAATTTAAAACTTAATTCAGGCGTGATGTAAGGATTGGGAGTTTGTTCGTGGGGTAAGGCAATATTCAATCCCACGCTTTGACCGCCCGATTCGAATGCACCCCTGTTGGCCGCTTCCATAATGCCGGGCCCACCGCCAGTGCAAATGTACATGCGATCCGTGGGTTTCATGCCAAGGCATTCTTGTGTGATGAGCTTAGCAAAAGCTCTCGCTTGTTCGTAATACACCGCATTACGCACTAATCGGTTGGCTAGCTCAAGTGCTTGTGCGTCTCCTTGAGCAATGGCTAACGACAGTTGTTGCTCCGCATCTTCTTGGCTGCAATAGCGCGCAGAACCAAACACCACAACTGTTTTTTCAATGCCGTGTTGTTGCAAGGCTAAGTCGGGTTTGAGTAATTCAAGTTGAAATCGAATACCGCGCGCTTCGCGTCTTAATAAAAACTCAGGGTCTGCAAATGCCAATAGGTTGGCATCAGCGCTCGGCGGTAAACCTGAATTGTTTGCTTTGAGGGCTTGCCATGCGGCGCTGTACCGTGGGTCGTTGGGGTTAAAAGTAGCATCCATGCTGCGATGTTAACCATAAAAAACCTCTTGAGGTGATGGGCCTCAAGAGGTTGTGGGTAGGTGCTTGAATTAAACGCGCTTGCGATATTCGGCTGTGCGTGTATCGATTTCGATGCGATCGCCTTGCGCTACAAAAATAGGGACTTGAATATCAAAGCCCGTAGAAATTTTGGCGGGCTTGAGTACTTTGCCAGAAGAGTCGCCTTTGACCGCAGGTTCTGTCCAAGTTACTTCGCGCTCAACGCTGGTAGGCAACTCGACCGAAATGGCCTTGCCGTCGTAGAACACGACTTCGAGAGCCATTCCATCTTCTAAATAATTGAGCGCGTCGCCCATGTTGTCAGCTTCGACTACATATTGGTTGTACTCGGCGTCCATGCAAACATACATGGGGTCTGCAAAATAAGAATACGTACATTCTTTTTTATCCAAAATGACTGGATCCATTTTGTCGTCGGCTTTAAAAACAACTTCAGTACCAAAGTTGTTGAGCAAGCTTTTGAGTTTCATGCGGACTGTTGCCGCATTGCGTCCACCCCGTGCGTATTCGGTTTTGAGAACAACCATGGGGTCTTTGCCGTGCATGATGACATTGCCGGCACGAATTTCTTGAGCGATTTTCATAACAAATAAAAAAGTAACTACTGGGCAGCGAAGACTGCTATTTTAACCTTGACTTGGTCGTCCAGTCGATCAGCTGGCTGGTGAGGTCTTTTGGGGCCATCATGTCTGATTGAACGACTCTGACCCAATCCGTCCATACTTTAAGGTTTGCAGGTGTTAATTCGGGCATTTGAAGCCCTTTGAATGGGTGTAAATGGGTCGTTTTGGGGGTGTTATTCCAGACCCGATGCGCCTGTCTGACGATCTGGGGGGCCTTGAATAAATCCAAAAAAGATTCTAATTTTTGGAGATGCACCCCGTCGTCTTGAGGGTAAATCTGCCACAAAAAAGGTTTGCCAGCCCATATCACACGAATCCAAGAATCTTCTCCGCGCACACAATTGAAGTCACACTCGCGGAGTTGTTGGTCAAACAATTCTTGCGTCATGAAGGGTAAATTGTTGATTTGAATGTTGTTAAAATCGCATGTATTGATGCGTTCAAGGGCGTTTTGCGCGCGCCCTTGGGTAACGCGAAGTTCAATGTGCACGGGCATTTGATTGAGTTGTTTGAGCCATGGGTCGAGGGCCGTTGGCTCGTAGCAAAACAAAAAAATCTTCAAATGCTTTGATTGAAATGAAAAAGATGGAGAGGTTTGAATACTTTGTTCTCGGATCAAGCCGCCTGTTTGATGGGTAAATCCAGGATAAAAAAATATTTTTTTTAATCCTTGTGCTGTGCCATGTAATACAGGCGACTCAAGTGTGTGCATGCGCTCCACATACGGCTCGGCACTTAAATATTCCAAATTAATCCAGATAGGTTTTTCGTTCGAAGACTTCATGGCTTGTTGAAATGAATCGGGCAATTCACAGCCAAACATTTCAATCACCGCTTGCATGGGGCGGGCTTCGTGTGCGATATCGGGATGCGCCAAGGGGTGATTGCTCCAAGGTAGCACTTGAATTAAGGGGTGACCAAGGGGTGCCATCCACGAAAGTGCGCTGGCATCATCGACCCATAATCGAACGCGATGACCGCGATGGGCCAAATCAGCGCTCAGTCGCCAAGCAACGCCGATATCGCCGAAATTGTCGACGACTCGACAAAAAATATCCCAAGAAAAAATGGCTTGTTTTTTAAAAATTGACTGGGGCATGATGCAGTTTATACCGCGAGACGGCACAATACAGAATATGACCAGCGATTTTCATCCTAACGAACAGCCCCCTATTTTTGATCCCGCCCTTTTGGCTGAGGTGGCCGCATTACCGTCCCTGCCGGGTGTTTATCGATACATGGACGCTGATGAACAGGTGTTGTATGTGGGTAAGGCCAATAATTTAAAAAAGCGAGTGAGTAGTTATTTTCAGCGTGAACACGGTGGTACGCGCATCGGGCAGATGGTCAAAAAAATTGTGCGTATGGAAACAACTGTGGTGCGTTCAGAAGCCGAGGCTTTGATCTTAGAAAATAATTTAATCAAATCACTCAAGCCCAAATACAACATCTTGTTTAGAGACGATAAAAGTTATCCCTATTTAAAACTAACAAGAGCTACACAGGAAGTTTCTAAAAATGTGCAGAGCAAACCTTCGCAAGTGCCGCGCGTGGTTTATTACCGCGGCGCTGTCGATAAAAAACATGATTACTTTGGGCCTTACCCCAGTGTATGGGCGGTGCGTGAAGCGATTCAGTTGATTCAAAAAGTATTTAGACTGCGCACGTGCGAAGACACGGTTTATAGCAATCGAACACGGCCTTGTTTGTTGTATCAAATTCGTCGTTGCTCGGGCCCTTGTGTGGGAAATATTTCATTGGAAGATTATGCGCGTGACGTGCAAAGTGCCACACGATTGTTAAATGGCGAGACGCACGAAGTGGTGAAAGATTTGGAGACGCGCATGATGGCGCACGCAGAGCAATTGGAATTTGAGCAAGCGGTGGATTTGCGCAATCAAATATCCGCATTGTCAAAAGTGTTGCATCAACAAGCGGTGGATACGGTCGATGATCGCGACGTTGATATCTTGGCCGTCAATGTGCAGGGTGGCAAAGCTTGCGTCAATCTCGCGACGGTGCGTGGCGGAAGACATTTGGGCGATCGTCCCTATTTTCCAATTCATGTCGATCAAGTCGAACCTGTTGAAGTGTTGAATGCATTCATTGCGCAACATTATTTAGAAGTTCCCGTCCCGCCTACTTTGATTGCTTCTTACGCGATTGATTCAGAATTAATTTCAGCCTTGGTTGAGCAAAGTGGCATTCGCATTCATGTCGTGCACCAACCGCGCGAGCAGCGACGTGTTTGGCTAGAGATGGCACAACACAATGCCGATTTACAACTGGCGCGATTATTGGCCGAAGAGGGCTCTCAACAAGCGCGCACCCGAGCATTGATCGATGCACTCGATTTGGCGCCCGATGATGTTGATAGTTTTTTGGTTGAATGTTTTGACGTGTCGCATACCGCAGGCGAGGCCACGCAAGCGTCGTGTGTGGTGTTTCTAAATCACAAAATGCAATCGGCACAATACAGACGTTACAACATCGAAGACATCACGCCAGGCGATGATTACGCGGCGATGCGACAAGTGTTGACGCGTCGATACAGCAAGTTAGCAGAGGCTGTTCAAAATGGCGAAGCAAAATTTCCAGACTTGGTGTTGATTGATGGCGGCAAAGGTCAGGTAAGTGTGACAAAGGATGTGTTTGAACAACTGGGTTTGGATTTATCCCGAATTGTGGGTGTTGAAAAAAGCGAGGGCAGAATAGTAGGTTTAGAAGAATTGGTATTTGCCGATGGCCGACCTAAAGTCGAATTGGGAAAAGATTCTGCTGCACTGATGTTGATTGCGCAAATCAGAGATGAAGCGCATCGCTTTGCAATCACTGGCATGCGTGCGCGTCGCGCCAAGGTGCGAACGGGTTCGAGCAAACTCGAAGATATTGCAGGCGTGGGTCCCAAAAAACGCGCCAAGTTATTGCAACGTTTTGGTGGAGTGCGTGGTGTGGCACAAGCCAGCGTCCAAGATTTGTGTACCGTCGAAGGTATTTCTCCAGATCTTGCGCAAGCCATTTATATGGCCTTGCGATAGGCGCAATTAAGGGTTCTGTCGCAATAAGGAATTTTGAAGAATCTTACCTACTACCAGTAGCGTATTTTTCCTATGCCAAACACTACCTATAGCGTCCCTGAAAAACTGGGAATCCTTATTGCGACAGAACCGCTATGGCGCACGAAGCGCTGGAGGCGTCATACCGCCCAACGCCACCCTAGAATTTGAAGTCCAATTGCTGGCGATCGAATAAACATTTCTTAAATCCTGACTTGAAAATGGGGCAAAGTGCCCCATTTATGGGTTAATTCACCCTTTTTTAACAGCGCATGACTGATCCACTCAACCCCAATCTGCCTCCGCCCGATTTCAATCCTTATGAGCCCGCTCCCAAGCGCGCCAAGGATCAAAGTGCGCAAGCGCCCGAGGCCCCCCACCCCGCTTTTGTACCTGAAACCACCGATTCCTTGACAGAATTGCTGGCTCAATTGGCCGAACTACAAGCTAAAAATGCAGATTTAGCCGATCAGTTTTTACGCGCAAAAGCAGATGTAGAAAACGCCCGTCGTCGCGCGGACGAAGAAATCAGCAAAGCGCGCAAGTTTGCAATCGAGGCTTTTGCTGAAAGTCTTTTGCCTGTGGCCGACAGTCTCGAAGCGGGCTTGGCCATTGCTCAAGCCACCGCCGAACAACTGCGCGAAGGCTCAAAAGCCACTTTAAGACAACTCAAATCTGCACTTGAACGCAACAAAGTCATCGAGATAAACCCCGTTGCTAGCACCAAATTTGACGCACACAGTCATCAAGCCATTTCGGTTGTGCCTGCAGAACAAGATCCCAACACAGTGGTCATTGTTTTACAAAAGGGCTATTCCATTGCGGATCGAGTTTTGCGTCCCGCATTGGTAACGGTCAGCGCCCTGAAATAAAAAGCAGGGCTTGAAAAACTCAATCAATCTACAAATTCTAAGTAGCTTCATTCACATTGACCGCGTTCGAAGGAACAGGTCCTCAGGAGAAAAATATGGGAAAAATTATCGGTATTGACCTCGGCACCACCAATTCATGCGTGGCCATTATGGAAGGTAACACCACCAAGGTCATCGAAAACGCAGAAGGTGCGCGCACTACACCGTCCATCATCGCCTATCAGAAAGATGGCGAAATTTTGGTTGGTGCATCAGCCAAGCGTCAAGCTGTAACCAATCCACGCAATACGTTGTACGCGGTCAAGCGACTCATTGGTCGCAAATTTGAAGAAAAAGAAGTTCAAAAAGATATTGAATTGATGCCCTACACCATTGCAAAAGCCGACAACGGTGACGCATGGGTCGAAGTGCGTGGCAACAAATTAGCACCACCACAAATCAGCGCCGAAATTCTGCGCAAGATGAAAAAAACAGCTGAAGATTATTTAGGCGAAGAAGTAACAGAAGCCGTGATCACCGTGCCTGCTTACTTCAACGATGCACAACGCCAAGCCACCAAAGATGCAGGACGAATTGCAGGCTTGGATGTCAAACGCATCATCAACGAACCCACTGCGGCTGCATTAGCATTCGGTTTAGACAAAACCAAAAAAGGCGATCGCAAAATTGCGGTGTACGACTTGGGTGGTGGCACGTTCGACGTCTCCATCATTGAAATTGCAGACGTTGATGGCGAAAAACAATTCGAAGTTTTATCCACCAACGGCGATACATTTTTAGGTGGTGAAGATTTCGATCAACGCATCATTGACTTTATCATTTCAGAATTCAAAAAGGATTCTGGCGTTGATTTATCCAAAGACGTATTGGCCTTGCAACGCCTCAAAGAATCAGCAGAAAAAGCAAAGATTGAGCTCTCTTCTTCCACTGAAACAGACATCAACTTGCCTTACATCACTGCAGATGCCAGCGGCCCCAAACATCTCAACATCAAACTCAATCGCGCCAAGTTAGAAAGTTTGGTTGACGAATTAATTGAACGCACCATTGCACCTTGCAGAACGGCCATCAAAGACGCTGGCGTTAATGTGAGCGACATTGAGGACGTTATTTTGGTGGGCGGTATGACCCGCATGCCGAAGGTTCAAGACAAGGTCAAGGATTTTTTTGGCAAAGAACCTCGTCGTGACGTCAATCCCGATGAAGCCGTTGCGGTGGGTGCAGCTATTCAAGGACAAGTTTTGTCTGGCGATCGCACCGATGTCTTATTGCTTGACGTCACACCACTTTCATTGGGCATCGAAACATTGGGCGGCGTGATGACCAAGATGATCACCAAAAACACGACTATTCCAACCAAGTTTGCACAAACTTTTTCAACTGCTGACGACAATCAACCCGCAGTCACCATCAAGGTTTACCAAGGTGAACGCGATATGGCCAGCGGCAACAAAATGTTGGGTGAATTTAATTTAGAAGGCATTCCACCGGCATCTCGTGGCACGCCACAAATTGAAGTGAGCTTTGACATCGACGCCAACGGCATTTTGCATGTGGGCGCTAAAGACAAAGCCACTGGCAAAGAAAACAAAATCACCATCAAGGCCAACTCAGGTTTGTCTGAAGAAGAGATTCAACAAATGGTCAAAGACGCAGAGCTCAATGCAGACGAAGACAAAAAGAAACTCGAAATCATTCAAGCGCGCAACCAAGGTGATGCTGCTGTGCATTCAGTCAAAAAGAGCCTCACCGAGCATGGCGATAAAATTGGCGCTTCAGAAAAAGAAAAAATTGAAATCGCTATCAAAACTTTGGAAGAAGCACTCAAAGGCGAAGTCAAAGCAGCCATTGAATCTGCAACAGAAACTTTAATGACCGCCTCTCAAAAATTAGGCGAGAAGGTTTATGCCGACATGCAAGCACAACAAGCCGCGGCCGCTGGAGCAGCAGGCGCGGCGGGTGCATCGTCCGATCAAGCCCAAGCAAAACCCGCAGATGACAATGTGGTCGATGCAGAAGTCAAGGAAGTTAAAAAAGGCTAATTCCAACACACGCACCACATCACACCCAAAGCATCGTTTCTGTGCTTTGGGTGTTTTGTCTATCTGAACAACACATTTCAACCACTTTTACCAACGTATCATCATGGCTACCAAACGCGATTACTACCAAGTCTTGGGCGTCCCCAAAAACGCTTCAGACGAAGAAATTAAAAAGTCTTATCGCAAGATGGCGATGAAATTTCACCCCGATCGCAATCAAGGTGAAGAAGCCAAAGAAGCAGAAATTAAATTCAAAGAGGCCAAAGAAGCCTACGAAATGTTGTCGGATCCGGAAAAACGCGCCGCCTACGATCAATATGGTCACGCGGGTGTCGACCCCAATATGCGAGGCGGTGCACAAGATTTTGGTGGCACTGGTTTTGCAGATGCGTTTGGCGATGTCTTTGGTGATATTTTTGGTCAGGCACGCCGTCAAGGCGGTGGTGGTCGGCAGGTTTATCGTGGCAATGATTTGAGTTATGCCATGGAAATCACACTCGAAGAAGCCGCACACGGCAAAGACTCACAAATTCGAATTCCCAGTTGGGACAGTTGTGGCACGTGCAGTGGTTCGGGCGCAAAGCCCGGAACATTCGCAAAAACTTGCGGCACCTGTCAAGGTTCGGGGCAAGTCCAAATGCGCCAAGGTTTTTTCAGCGTTCAACAAACCTGTTCGCATTGCAGAGGCGCAGGCAAAGTCATCCCAGATCCATGCGGCACATGTCACGGTCAAGGAAAAATCAAACAACAAAAAACACTTGAAATCAAAATACCTGCAGGCATTGACGGCGGCATGCGCATTCGAAGCAGTGGCAATGGAGAACCAGGCACCAATGGCGGTCCTCCAGGCGATTTGTACATTGAAATACGTCTCAAAAAACACGGCATCTTCGAGCGCGATGGCGACGACTTGCATTGCGCGGTGCCGATTGGCTTTACCACCGCCGCATTGGGTGGTGAAATCAACGTGCCTACTTTACAAGGCGAAGCGGCTATTGATATTCCCGAAGGCACGCAAACAGGCAAACAATTTCGATTGCGCGGCAAAGGCATCAAAGGTGTCCGATCGAGTTTTCCAGGCGATTTGTATTGCCACATCACCATCGAAACACCCGTCAAACTCACCGAGCATCAACGCAAATTACTCAAAGATCTCGACGAGTCGCTCAAAAAAGGCGGCGACAAGCACTCACCCAATGAGCAGGGTTGGGCTGATAAATTAAAAAGTTTTTTCAATTAAGCCCTATGATTTGTTAAAAATGCCAATTGTTGATAGACAATCTTGGCATGCGTTTTAAAGCTCGTTCACCCGTTGTAATCGTTATTGCGTCAAGCCTTTGGCTTGCCACCGTCTGCAATTTGCCATGGTGGCAAGCCTTATTCAAACTACCGCAATTTGAAGGATGGCATGGCGTTTGGAGCTCAATCCTCATCGCCATCATGATTGCAGGTGCGATCACATCATTATTAGGCATATGGGTTTGGCGATGGACGCTCAAACCCATCATTAGTGTGTTGATCGTTCTAGCCAGTCTCAGCACCTACTATATGTTGCAATACGGTATCTACATTGACACCCCCATGATTGTTAATGTGATGCAAACAGACGCCAAAGAAATGAGCGATCAAATCAATTGGCGAATGGCGCTGAGTGTGACGCTATTGTGCGGTCCATTTTTATTTTGGATGTGGTCCACTCCTATTCTTTATCCACGCGCCAAACGTGCTGTGATACAAAACGTATTACTCTTGGTTTTAGGGATGGCGGTTGCGATTGGCTCTGTTTTAGTCAACTCACAAGAATTTATTTCAGTGATGCGCAATCATACCAAGTTGCGATTTCTCATCAACCCACTCAATACCATTTATGGTTTAACCAACGCCTACACCCAACCACTCAAGCGGGACGAAACCGTACAAGCTTTAGGACTCGACGCCGTCATCGACGCGTCTTCAGAACGCCCACCGCCACTTTTTATTTTGGTATTAGGCGAAACCGCCCGAAGCGCCAATTTTTCTCTCAATGGCTACAACAAAAATACCAATCCATTGCTTTCACAAGAAAACATCATAAGTTTTACCCAAGCA
Source organism: Limnohabitans sp. (assembly GCA_009693305.1). GTDB lineage: Bacteria > Pseudomonadota > Gammaproteobacteria > Burkholderiales > Burkholderiaceae_C > Limnohabitans. Next base: position 3,641 of record SHXN01000011.1, on the reverse strand, counting down.
CGTTCATGCGGCACCAGCACCGCCAGTTCTATGCCCTGCATGTTTTCCAATTGGGGACGCACGCACTTCGAAAAACGTCCCTACTACACTGAAAATTTTTTAGATGTATTGCAACGCGCGGGCTACGCGGTTTTATGGATAGACAATCAATCGGGTTGCAAAGGTCAATGCAACAACATCCATCGATTTGAAACATCAAATTTAAAAGATCCATCTTTGTGCAAAGACGAAGAGTGTTTTGATGAAATCATGATCAAGTATTTGCCCGAACAAATCAAAAAACTTTCCGCAGAACGCGTGCAAAAAGGCGTCGTTGTTGTGATGCACCAAATGGGAAGTCATGGCCCCGCATATTTCAAACGCTCGCCCAAAGCATTCAAAAAATTCTTGCCCGAGTGCAGCTCAGAAGTGCTCTCCAAATGTTCGCAAGCAGAAATTATCAATGCCTACGATAACACGCTGGTCTACACCGATTATTTTTTGTCGCAAGTGATTACATATCTCAAAAAACAATCGGCAGTTCAACCCACCGCCATGCTTTATGTCTCTGACCACGGTGAATCTTTAGGCGAAAATAATCTTTATTTACACGGATTGCCATACGCCATTGCGCCCGATTCTCAAATTCACGTGCCTTGGATCACTTGGTTATCGCCATCGTTTGAAAATCAAAGAGGCCTCACCCGCGAATGCCTCAACACAGACAAAGATCAAAAAATAACGCATGATCATTTGTTTCACTCGGTCTTGGGTTTAATGCAAGTCAAAACTCAGGTGTATAAAGGTGATTTAGATGTCTACAAAAATTGCACCACCGTACGTTAATCGTTTATAAAAATCGATCGAGTAATTTGCGACTGTGTTTGTCCATCGAAGGCAAATCACGAATCAAAAACTGAACGCCATGCGCATCGGCCACGATCAAGGTTTGACTACTCAGCCTACGAATATCTTCCTCGCCCTTTAATAAAAATTCAGCCTCTCCACGATTGGTTTTGACAAACCAAGTGCAAGGCGCGACAAAACTGCTGACTGCGTTTAATTTTTGGATCTCGGGCATGAACTCGCGTTGCGTAACCGCTTGCAAAAGTGAATCCTTCTGCTCTTGCGACAGCGTCGATAAATCATCGATCCACAACAACTCTCGCCCTTCCGAATTAAGAATAGAGATGCATTGATGGGGCGCACCGATTGGAAACGCGCGCACAACCACCACGCGATCGTGTACATCACCCGTTGAATCACAAAAATTCCAAACGCCCCAAGCGTCGATGTTCAAAGAAAAATTCACATTTCCACCTCCCAATAAATTTTAACTTGCATCGCTTGCTGATCTTCTTGTGCTTGACACGCCTGCGCTTCGTACAAACGAAAATACGCACCTTGCTTTTGCATCAACGCGTCGTGCGTTCCTTCTTCAACCATTTCGCCATGCTCCATCACCACCAAACGATCGGCGCGTTGCAAAGTGGAGAGACGATGCGCAATCGCAATCGTGGTTCTGCCTTTAACCAAATTATCTAAAGCACGTTGAATTTCTTGTTCGGTTTCAGAATCCACAGAAGACGTGGCTTCGTCCATGATCAAAATACGCGGATCAATTAATAATGCACGCGCGATTGAAATGCGTTGCCTCTCACCGCCCGACAATCCCTGCCCACGCTCCCCCACCAAGGAATCGTAGCCTTGAGGTAAACGTAAAATAAATTCATGCGCATGGGCGGCCCTTGCGGCGGCAACAATTTCTTCGCGCGTGGCCTGTGATTTACCGTAAGCGATATTGTCTGCAATCGTTCCAAAAAATAAAAACGGCTCTTGCAATACCAAACCAATGTGACCTCGAAAATCAGTAAGCGCCAAATCTCGAATATCAACACCGTCTAACAATATGGAACCTTCCGACAAATCATAGAAGCGGCAAATTAAATTAACCAATGTACTTTTGCCAGATCCACTCTGCCCCACCAAACCAATCATCTCGCCCGGAGCAATATTGAGATTGAGTCCACGAATCACCGCGCGGTTACCGTATCGAAATCCAGCATCCTTGATTTGAATATGACCTTGCACTTGCTTTAAAGCAATCGGATGAACGGGTTCTGGAACACTGCTGACGTGATCCAAGATTTCAAAAATTCGCTTGGCACCCGCCGCCGCTTTTTGCGTAAATGACACAATGCGACTCATGGAATCGAGCCGTGTATAAAACCGTCCGATGTAAGCCAAAAAGGCAGTGAGCACACCCACCGTGATTTCATGATTAGAAACTTGCCAAATACCAAAAGCCCATACCACCAACAACCCCAATTCAGTGAGCAGCGTGACTGTGGGTGAAAACAAAGACCACAAAAAATTAATTCGATCGTTCACAGCCAAGTTGTGTTGATTGGCTTCACGAAAACGTGCAGCTTCTCTTTTTTCTTGTGCAAAGGCTTTAACCACACGAATGCCAGGAATCGTGTCGGCCAACACATTGGTGATTTCAGTCCATGTGCGATCGATTTTTTCAAAACCCGTGCGCAATCGATCGCGCACCACATGAATCAACCAACCAATAAAAGGCAATGGTAATAAAGTGGCCGTCGCTAACCAAGGATCAATTGAAAATAAAATCGCAGCCGTCATCAAAATCATCAACACATCAGTTGCAAACTCAAGCAAATGCAAGGATAAAAACAAACACAAGCGATCGGTTTCACTGCCTATGCGATTGAGTAAATCACCTGTGCGTCGTCCACCAAAATACTCGAGAGACAAAAACATCAAATGCTCATAAGCCGTGGTGCGCAAATCGGCGCCAATTCGCTCCGACACCAAGGCCAAGATATAGGTGCGAATCCAACCCAAGCCCCATGCAACCAAGGCTGAGCCAAACAAACCCACCAAATACCAAGTAACCACCATGATGTCGATGTGCTGTCCGTTTTGAAATGGAATCAATACGTCATCCATCAGTGGCATAGTGAGATAAGGTGGCACCAATGTTGCGGCGGTTGAGGCCAGTGTTAATAAAAATCCCCAGATCAATTGAGATTGATAGGGCTTTGCAAATCGCCACAAACGAAACAAAACCCATGTTGATACGGGCTCAGACAATTCTTGCTGACAAGTTTTGCATTCATCGCCCGCACGATCCAACAGTGCTTTACAATGCGGACAGCGTAAATTTTCTGGACGTGATTTTTTTTCAAGCCCCGAATGCTGTGCAAGTTCTTGCACAAACATTTCTTGAAATTGAATCGCTCGTAAATTGCGACCCAATGTAAATCGCCAACTGGCCAATCGTTGATCTACATTAAAAAGCGCCAAGGTTCCAACGCCTGCGTAGTCGCTCAAATCCAAGCGCATATCGGGTGTCAACGGCCAATGCGGCCAAGTCGACTGGGGATCTTGCCCCGCCTCGCAAGACCACACGCCCGAAGATGTCAAAATCAGCATTCCTTTGTTAAAATGCAGTTGCGCGTCAAGGTCAACCTCTAACCACGCCAAGGCGTTAAGGTTGCACGAGTGTTGAGATGCAAAACCTCTGCGCCACTTCAAGGACAAAGATTCATCAGCAAAATCGGTTTCGTAATTCAAATTAATTCTTTTTAACAGGGTCACCTAATAAAAAGGCAACAGCCTCACATGAGACAGACTGA
>SHXN01000010.1 GCA_009693305.1 Limnohabitans sp. | reverse complement strand
GGTCGTAAGCCTTGGCTTCGCCGCCAAACTTGGCCGACAAAATTGTGGTGATCGCTGCTGTGAGCGTCGTCTTGCCGTGGTCTACGTGTCCAATTGTGCCCACGTTGACGTGGGGTTTGGTTCTCTCAAACTTGCCTTTTGCCATTTTCGACTCCGAAAAAGAAACTGAATTTGTAGGGTGAAAATCACCCCGCTTAAAAACCTGGTGCCCATGGCGGGAATCGGACCCGCGACCTCTCCCTTACCAAGGGAGTGCTCTACCACTGAGCCACATGGGCCAAACACACCGCCGGACGGGCAAAACCTCGTGGAGCGGGAAGCGGGAATCGAACCCGCGTCATTAGCTTGGAAGGCTAAGGTTCTACCATTGAACTACTCCCGCATCAGACTTCAAAGTCGTCACAGTTGCAAGTCACCCACGGCGCCACACAGCTTCGCTGGTGGAGGAGGCTGGATTCGAACCAGCGTAGGCGTAAGCCAACAGATTTACAGTCTGCCCCCTTTAGCCACTCGGGCACCCCTCCGGCGAACCCATCAGTATAGCAGATTTTTATTGTTAACAACCGTATGTGACTTAAAGCCGGCGCTAGATTTTGACCCCCAAAAAGCCTAAAGACGCCAATCCAGGCCGATACCGTGGTTAGCCAGCCAGCTTTGGGCCTTTGAAAAATGCCCACAACCCAAAAAAGGCATCCGCCCGCGACTCGCCGACAAGGGGGATGGGTGATTTGATAAAAGCAATAAGGATTCACCCCCCGATTCACGCGACACAGACTCGATCGCCTCTTTTTGGGCCTGTGCATGGGCGCCCCAAAGCATATATATACAGGGCGATTTTTGCTGCGCAACCATCCGCAACAAGGCATCGGTTAAATACTCCCACCCGTGTTTGGCGTGGCTGGCTGGAAGACCGTCTGCCACGGTGAGACTGGTATTGAGCAGCAAAACGCCGCGCTTGGCCCAAGCCACCAAAGAGCCGTGATCGGGCAAGGCTTGGCCCAAATCTCTGGCCAATTCTTTGTGAATATTTTTGAGCGATCGGGGAATGGCGACACCTTGGGCCACAGAAAAAGCCAAGCCCTCGGCTTGACCAGGCCCATGATAGGGATCTTGTCCCAAAATCACAACATTCACCTGATCGACAGGCGTGAGTCTGAGTGCGCGATAAGGATCAGGCGGATAAATCACTTCACCGCTTTGATAACGTTCTTTTAAAAAAAGATGCAAACCTTGACCTTGATCGCTCTTCCAAAACGACTGCAAAACATCGCGCCACTGCGGATGTAAATCAGAACAGCCGTCCAATTGACGCATCCACTCGCCCGATGAAGGCGCATCAAACAAATTTAAATTTTGATGGGATGCGACCAAGTTGTTTTGAATTAATCGTTGTCAAAAAACAATTGCGACAAAGCCACGCCGGGGTCTTGCGCGCGCATAAAAGCCTCGCCCACTAAAAAGGCGTGCACGCCCGCGTCACGCATCCGTTGCACATCACTGCGCTGCAAAATGCCACTTTCGGTGATGAGGATTTTGTCTTTAGAAATTTCTTTCATCAACGACAAGGTGGTATCTAAAGATACTTCAAATGTTCGCAAGTTGCGATTGTTTACACCTAGCAATGCAGTTTTTAAACGCAAGGCGCGTTGCAATTCTTGTGCGTCATGCACTTCAACCAGCACCGCCATGTCCAGCGAATGTGTGATTGCTTCGAGTTCTTGCATCTGCGCATATTCTAAACAAGCAGCGATGAGCAAAACGCAATCCGCACCCATGGCCCGCGACTCATAAATTTGGTAGGCGTCGACCATAAAATCTTTTCGCAACACAGGCAAATCACAAGACGCACGCGCTTGCTTGAGGTAATCAACACCGCCTTGAAAAAATTGTTTGTCGGTTAGGACCGATAAACAAGCCGCGCCAAACTCTGCATAACTTTGCGCGATGTCTGCAGGAATAAATTCTTCGCGTAAAACGCCTTTAGACGGACTGGCTTTTTTGATTTCTGCAATGACAGCAGGATGGCCTTGTGCAATTTTTTGTCGAATTGCAGCTTCAAAGTCGCGCGTTAAAACGCGACTGAACGCATCATCGCGCATAGCCGATAAAGATTTTCTTTTGAGCGCTTGCGCAATTTCTTCACGCTTGACCGCTACGATTTGTTGGAGGATGTCACTCATGGTGTTGTGAAGTGAATCATGCCGCATGCGTAGCAGAAAACGCAATCAATTGTGTCATGCGCTTTTTGGCTTCGCCACTGTCAAGTGCTTGCCTTGCGCGATCAATGCCTTCGGCAATGGTGGTGCACACATTGGCCGCATACAAAGCAACGCCTCCGTTAAAAATAACAATGTCGCGCGCAGCACCTTTTTCGTTGTCCAACACCGAGCGCAACATGTCGCGCGACTGCTCGGGCGTTTCAACGCGCAATGCGCGGTTGCTCACCATGGGCAAACCAAAATCTTCGGGATGGATTTCGTATTCGGAGATTTCACCGTTGAGCAATTCTCCAACCAATGTGGACGCACCCAATGACACCTCGTCCATGCCGTCGCGTCCATACACCACCAAGGCGTGTTCGGCTTCTAAGCGTTGCAACGCGCGCACTTGAATGCCCACCAAATCGGGGTGAAACACACCCATCAAAATGTTGGGGGCCGATGCGGGGTTGGTGAGGGGTCCCAAAATATTAAAGATGGTACGAACGCCTAATTCTTTTCGAACAGGCGCCACATTTTTCATGGCGGGATGATGATTGGGTGCAAACATAAAACCAATGCCCACCTCTTCAATGCATTGTGCAATCGCGTCAGGTTTGAGATTGATGTTGACGCCCATGCTTTCTAAAACATCGGCACTACCGCTTTTACTACTCACGCTTCGCCCACCGTGCTTGCTCACTTTGGCGCCAGCCGCCGCCGCTACAAACATCGTGCATGTTGAGATATTGAAGGTGTGTGAACCGTCTCCACCAGTACCCACAATATCAACCAAATATTTTTTGTCGCGCACATGCACTTTGGTAGAAAACTCGCGCATCACTTGGGCGGCGGCGGTGATTTCACCAATGGTTTCTTTTTTGACGCGTAAGCCTGTGATGATGGCCGCCGTCATCACGGGTGACAACTCACCACTCATGAGCATGCGCATGAGTTTGAGCATTTCATCGTGAAAGATTTCACGGTGTTCGATGGTGCGTTGCAACGCTTCGTTAGGTGTGATGGGCATGGTTTCCTCGTCTATTCATCCATGAGATTTAAAAAATTGTTTGATGACTCTTATGGCGTGCTCTATACCTAGTTGATTGACATCCAAATGTGTGACAAAACGCAATCGATACAAACCATTGACCAACACGCCGTTGTCTTTTAAATAAGAAACAAATTGTGTTGCGCGAGATTTGGCGTCACCCACCAAATCCACAAACAAAATATTGGTTTGTGGCGCTTCAAACTGCAAACCAGCAATACCAGACAAACCATGCGCGAGTTGTTGCATCAAGGCGTGATCTTCGGACAATCGATCGACATGGTGATCGAGTGCATGATGCGCGGCAGCGGCCAAAATGCCCGCTTGTCGCATGCCACCACCTGCCATTTTTCGGACGCGATGCGCGCGATGAATCAATGCCTTGGAGCCACACAATGCAGACCCCACAGGCGCGCAGAGTCCTTTGCTAAAACACACCGACACACTATCAAAACATTGTGCAATGCGTTTGGCTTCATCGTTTGGTTTCGTTTGATGCATGACGGCTTGCGCAACCGCAGCGTTAAAAAGTCGCGCACCATCTAAATGACACGACAAGCCTTTGCTTTTTGCAAACGCTGTGGCTTGTTGCAAATAATCCATGGACAAAACTTTGCCGCCCCAGGTGTTTTCTAATGCAAGCATTTTGGTGATGGCGTAATGCGCGTCATCGGGTTTGATCGCCGCTTCAATATCTGCAATTGCAATCGAGCCATCAGCTTGTTGCAGTATGGGTTGTGGTTGCACACTGCCCATCACCGCCGCACCACCGCCTTCCCAGCGATAGGTGTGCGCCATTTGACCCACCAAATATTCTTCACCGCGCTCACAATGCGCTGCAATCGCACAAAAATTACTTTGCGTGCCTGTGGGCATGAACAACGCGGCTTCAAAACCTAAAAGATGCGCAATATGGTCTTGTAATGCATTCACACTGGGATCATCGCCCAACACATCGTCACCCACAGGCGCGTCAAACATGGCTTGACGCATGGCGGGTGTGGGTCGCGTTACCGTGTCACTGCGCAAATCAACTGTCATCATTTTTTATTGATCCAAAAAATTCTTGAGCAATGCGTGGCCGTGTTCGGTGAGGATGGATTCGGGGTGAAACTGCACGCCCTCAATCGGCAACTGTTTGTGCTTGACACCCATGATCTCGCCGTCGTCGGTCCAGGCGGTGATGTGCAAGAGCTCGGGACAAGTCTCGCGCTCAATCGCCAACGAATGGTAGCGATTAACGGTAAACTGTCTAGGCAATTTGGCAAACACACCTTCTTGTGTGGCATGAATAACGCTGGGTTTGCCGTGCATGAGTTGCTTGGCGCGAATAACTTTGCCGCCAAACGCTTCGCCAATGCTTTGATGGCCCAAGCACACGCCTAAGATGGGTAACTTGCCCGCAAAGTGTTGAATCGCAGAAATAGAAACACCTGCGAGCGCTGGCGAACAAGGCCCTGGTGAGATCACCAAACGATCGGGGTTGCGCTCTGCAATACCTTCGATGGTGATTTCATCGTTTCGAAAGACTTCAACTTGCGCGCCAAGCTCGCCAAAATATTGAACGATGTTGTAAGTGAATGAATCGTAGTTGTCGATCATGAGGAGTTTCATTCCAAACCCTCCTCAACCAATTCGCTGGCGCGAAGCAATGCGCGCGCTTTGTGTTCGGTTTCGCGCCATTCCATTTCTGCAACAGAGTCGGCAACAACGCCTGCTGAAGCTTGCACATACAAGGTTTCATTTTTGATGATGCCAGTGCGAATGGCGATGGCCACGTCCATGTCCCCCGCAAAACTCAAATAGCCACACGCGCCGCCATAAATGCCGCGCTTGGAGGGTTCGAGTTGATCGATCAATTCCATGGCAGGCACCTTGGGCGCGCCCGTAAGTGTGCCCGCTGGAAATGTAGCTCGCAATACATCCATTGATGTCATGCCGTCTTGAAGAATACCTTCAACGTTGCTCACGATGTGCATCACATGTGAATAACGCTCCACTACAAATGATTCGGTTACTTTGACGCTACCTGTTTTTGCGATGCGACCAATGTCGTTGCGCGCCAAATCAATCAACATCACATGCTCGGCGCGTTCTTTGGGATCGTTGATGAATTCTTTTTCGGTTGCCACATCTTGCTCGGGCGTGGAGCCGCGAGGCCGTGTTCCTGCCAATGGGCGAATCGTGATTTTTTGCCCGTCGGGCGTGGACTCTTGTCGCACCAAAATTTCGGGCGACGCGCCCACTACATGAAAATCCCCCATGTGGTAGTAATACATGTAAGGACTGGGGTTGAGTGAACGCAAAGCGCGATACAAAGACAGCGGACTTTCGGTGAATCTTTTTTTGATGCGTTGTCCCACTTGCACTTGCATAAAGTCACCTGCTTCAATCAATTCTTTGGCGCGATCAACGGCGCGAATGTAATCGGCTTTGGCGTATTCGCGTTCAACAGGATGCGTTTGTGTGGCACGAATAGCTGGTGCGCTCACTGAATACTTGAGCATGTCTTTGAGTTCGCGCAATCTTTTTTTGCCTTTGGTGTAGGCCTCAGGCGCGCTGGAATCGGCATACACCATCAAATACAACTTACCCGATAAATTATCGATGACGGCGAGCTCTTCGCATTGCAACAACATGATGTCGGGACAACCCAAGGTGTCAGGCGGACAAGGGATTTCTAATTTTTTTTCGATGTATCGAACCGTGTCGTAACCCAAATAACCCGCCAAGCCACCACAAAAACGAGGAAGGCTAGGGCGCAATGCGACTTTGAATCGCTTTTGGTATTGCGAGATGACGTCTAATGGATTGCCCAATAAAGTTTCGGTGACAACACCATCTTTGACGACTTCTGTTTTGGCGTGCGCACCAAAGCCCGAGCTTTTGAGATGAGTGCGCGCTGGCAAACCGATGAAGCTGTATCGACCAAATCGCTCGCCGCCCACCACCGACTCGAGCAAGAAACTGTACTTTCCGCCGTCTTTGGAGAATGCGAGTTTGAGGTAGAGCGACAGCGGCGTTTCCAAATCGGCAAACGCTTCTGCGATGAGGGGAATGCGGTTGTAGCCTTGTGAAACTAGGCTTTTGAATTCGAGTTCGGTGATCAAGGGAGAGCCTCCACAGCTCGGCCCGCTAAGGGGCTTTGAATCTTAAAAATGGCCCGCTAAGGAGCCGCCTAGTGGGGAGGTTGATGTGACTGCTTAAATAACGGCCGCAACAACCGAGCGCTGCCAACGACGCCAGGGCCAGGCTCCCCCGGTCGCTGCAACCTGTGATGGTGGTGCGGTGAATAAACATGAGGGTAGTGTAACAAATGGTGGGGACACATTAAAAATGTAAAGCTTACATCTACGACTTATTAAAACCAATACGCTCCCTCACGCCAACGCTTTTCTCATCGCTTGAATCACGTTGGCGTAATTGTCTTTTCCAAAAATACCACTACCCGCCACAAACGTATCTGCTCCTGCATCTGCTGCGCGACGAATATTTTCTGCTTTGATGCCGCCATCTACTTCTAATCGAATATCTTTTCCGCAAGCTTCGATTCGTTTTTTTGCATCCTCTATTTTTCGCAATGCCGAATCAATAAAGCTTTGACCACCAAAGCCAGGGTTGACACTCATGATCAAAATTAAATCGATATCGTCAATCGTCCAATCCAATACATCCAAGGGTTGTGCTGGATTAAACACAAGACCCGCTCTGCATCCTTTGGCCTTGATGGCTTGAACACTGCGATGCACATGCGCACTCGCGTCGGGATGAAAACTCACCCAATCGGCGCCTGCGTCCATGAATGCACTGGCCAAATCGTCAACCGGGTCGACCATCAAATGCACGTCAATCGGAACGGCCACGCCTTGCGTGGTTTTGGTATGCGGTTTGAGCGCTTGGCAAACCATCGGGCCAAATGTGAGATTGGGCACGTAATGGTTATCCATCACATCAAAGTGGATCCAATCGGCGCCAGCGGCAATGACGTTGTGCACTTCAGCGCCTAGGCGGGCGAAGTCGGCCGATAATATAGATGGGGCAATTCGGTAGGTGGGCTTCATAGGACGTCATTATGGTGTCAGAATGCACTTTTGAACTTACCATTGACGCAATTTTCACAACGACTCATGCCAACCTACCGTTTTCAAGTGGATGTCAGCCCACAATACCAGCCCGAACAGTCCTCGCCCGAGGATCAAATGTATGTTTTCGCCTACAGCATCACCATTAAAAACACAGGCACGATTGCAGCGCAACTCATCTCGCGCACTTGGCATGTCAACGACGCCAACGGCGTTCATGAAAAAGTGCGGGGCTTGGGCGTCGTGGGTCATCAACCCTTGCTACAACCGGGTCAGTCATTTGAATACACCAGCGGCACGCGACTGCGCACGCCCACGGGCACCATGCACGGCAGTTATTTTTGTGTGGCCACCGATGGCGAAAAGTTTGACATCGACATCTCCATGTTTGTGTTGGATGCATTGAGCGACGCTGGCCCTCGCAACATTCACTAACACTGACTCATACCATGGGTGAATTCGATCTCATCGCTCGTTTCTTTCAACGCCCCGCGCGCAACGCGTTAGTGGGCGTAGGCGACGATTGCGCTTTGTGGCAACCGACACCTGGTATGCAATTGGCTTTATCCAGCGATATGTTGATTGAGGGTCGCCATTTTTTATCCACCGTTTATGCGCGATGTTTGGGACACAAAGCATTGGCCGTTAACTTGAGTGATTTAGCCGCCTGTGGTGCCAAGCCTTGCGCATTCACATTGGCATTGGCTTTGCCTCGCGTGGATGAAGTATGGTTAGATAAATTTTCTCAAGGACTTTTTGATTTGGCTGACGCGCACAACATCGAATTAATCGGTGGTGACACCACGCAAGGTCCATTGAATATTTGCATCACGGTGATGGGCGAAGTGCCGCCAGGTGACGCATTGCTACGTCACACCGCGCAAGCAGGCGATCACATTTATGTCAGCGGTACGGTGGGTGACGCGCGCTTGGCATTAGAAGTATTTCGAGGCCATCATGCATTGGACGCGAGTGCGATGACGCGTGCGCGTGCACGAATGGAGATGCCAACGCCTCGCGTCGCTCTGGGCATGGCCTTGCGCGGTGTTGCCAATGCGTGCATCGATATCAGCGATGGATTGCTCGGTGATTTGGGTCATGTGTTGCAAAGCTCGCATGTTGGCGCGATCATCCACACCGATTGGATTGAAGAAAGTGTTGCGATTTCTGCAGACATGCAAGAGCTTGCGTTTAACAAACGCATGGAGTTTGCACTTGCAGGTGGTGATGATTACGAGTTATTGTTTACAGCGCCCGCTGATCAACACGAATGGGTGATGCAAGCCGCAAGTGACACCGACACACCCGTCACCCACATTGGTGAAATCACCCATGACTTAGGTTTAAACATTGTGGACGCGCAAGGTCTTGCTATTTCGCGTCGCTTTGCTTCTTTTGATCACTTTACATCATGATCAATCGCCGCTTTGTCACGTCTCACCCTGCGCATTTGATTGCATTGGGTTTTGGTTCGGGCTTGAGTCAATTTGCACCAGGCACTGCAGGAACCTTGTGGGCGTGGGTTTCTTTTTTGGTGATGCAATTGTTTTTGTCAACCACACAATTAGCGTGTGTGATTGCTATTTCAACGCTTGTGGGATGGTGGGCTTGCACCAAAACCGCTGAGCATTTGATTGACAAAGATCCAGGCTTGATCGTGATCGATGAAATTGTTGCGTTTTGGTTGATCCTGCTGTTTTGGATGCCCGCTGGGTTTTGGGCGCAATTTGCAGCATTTGTGATTTTTAGAATTTTGGATGGGGCCAAGCCCGGCCCCGTGGGTTGGGCCGATCGGTATTTCCATGGATGGGGTTGGCGCGGTGGTTGGGGCATCATGTTTGATGATTTGGTCGCTGCTTTTTCTACGCTTTTAATTTTGTCTTTGTGGCAGGCAACACAATGAACACAATAAAGATGGATGATGTAGCGAAAACTTTGTTATACCGCGGATGGATGCTTGCAACAGCAGAGAGTTGCACAGGTGGTCTCATTAGCGCGCGCTGCACAGAAGTGTCGGGTTCTAGCAATTGGTTTGAACGCGGTTTTGTAACCTATTCCAATGAAGCCAAACATGAAATGCTTGGTGTGGATAGCGCACTCATTGAGCAACAAGGCGCCGTCAGCGAACAAGTGGCACAAGCCATGGCATTGGGCGCATTGCTTCACTCCAAAGCACAAGTGTCTTTGGCAGTCACAGGCATTGCAGGGCCGACGGGCGGCAGCAAAGACAAACCCGTGGGCACGGTTTGGTTTGCATGGGCGATGCCCAGAGGCACAGGCCCCACTTTGGGCGCAGAAACCGCGTGGATCAAAAGCAAGCGACAAATTTTTTCGGGTGATCGACAAGCTGTGCGTGAAGCCACCGTGCAACACGCACTCCACACATTGATTCAATTATTGGGGCATCCATGAGTAATTGGTTTAACGGATTTGACAAACTCATCACTCACGTCAATGGTGTTGATATTTGCTATCGCGCGGGTGGCAAAGTGGGCGCAAAACCTTTGTTGTTGTTGCACGGCGCACCTCAAACACACGCCATGTGGCATCGCGTTGCCCATTTATTAAAAAATGATTTTTATTTGGTGATGCCCGATTTGCGTGGTTATGGAGATTCCAGTCACGCGACAGGATTGAGTGATCACAGCAATTACAGCAAACGCACGATGGCGCAAGATTTTGCACAATTGATGACGCAATTAGGTTTTGAAAAATTTGATGTGAGCGGCCACGATCGAGGTGGACGCGTCACACATCGTTTGTGCTTGGATCATGCACCTCGCGTGTTGCGTGCAACCGTGCTCGATATTGCCCCCACATTGGATATGTACAACGGCACCAACATGGCATTTGCTTCGGCTTACTATCATTGGTTTCATTTGATTCAACCGTCTCCCACGCCCGAGTTCATGATTGGCGGCAACCCCAAAGCATATTTGCATTCCAAATTAGGCGGTTGGGGCGCCAAAGGTTTGTCGCATTTAGAGCCCGAGGCTTACGTCGAATACGAACGCGCATTTTGTTTGCCGCCAATGCAAAAAGGCGGCTTGATGCAAACCGTTCACACGATTTGTGAAGATTACCGCGCCAGCGCCAGCATCGATTTGGAACACGACAAAGAAAGTCGCGCCAAAGGCGACAAAATCAATTGCGATTTACAAGTCTTAATTGGCGGTAACGGTGTGGTGCAACGATTATTCAAAGCTGACGAATTATGGAAGGCGCAATGCAAAGGTCACGTTGAAACACACGTATTACCTTGTGGTCATTACATCCCCGAAGAATTACCCGAACAGACCGCGCAATTTTTAAAAACTTGGCACGCTTGATATTGAGGCGGCTTGCCAATTTTTTTCACACTCACACCCAAACGCGCGAGTCGATTAGTTAATCGCAACACTTGTTTGTCTTTGCTAATCAATTGCGCGGTGTGCGCCACACTTAAGTCAATAAATTTTTGATCATCCGCGTCTTTGCAAATATAAGGCGCGCGATGTGCGTCGTCTTTGATGTGCGCATAGGTATCAAATATCGCCATCACGTCTTGCACCGATTGATTAGAAAATTCTCTTCTTTTTAAGATATGCGGATAGTCTAAAACGCGCAGCAACTCTTCACGCATCGCTGCAGTGGTCAACCACGTTACTTGTTGCGTTTGCAACGCCTGCCAAAGCGGCTGCGCATGAGGGTCTTGATACACCCACAAATCCAACACCACGTTGGTATCAATGACCAGTTGCATCAACCGTTACTACTTTTCGTTTGGAGCCCGCCACCATTTCAAATTTAAAAAGACGGCATTCAATCGGGCCATTCCACATCGGCACACGACGCGACTCTTTGAGTCGCATGCGACCGGGCAACTTCAAGTCTGGCGTTAACACCCACGCAGTCCATCCTGCATAATTTTTCTTCCAGTGGCTTGCGAGTTGACTGAAAAAATCACCGCCGTCTCCCACTTCTGCCACTTGTCGCGCGCCTGCAATACCTGCGGCTTCGATACGCTCACCATAAGGAGGATTGACCAACATCGATCCTGCTCGGTCGCCAGGCGCCATGCGTTGCAATGCGTCGCCACCGCGCAATTCAACGGCGTCTGCTACGCCTGCACGCACGGCGTTGCGCGTTGCAAAGTCAACCATACGAAAAGATACATCGCTGCCGAACACAGGCGCCATGGGCTGGCATTGTTGTGCACACGCTTCATCTTGTAATTGTTGCCAAACATACGCATCAAATATTTTTAATTTTTGAAATCCAAAACTTCTGAATAATCCGGGTGCGATGCGACATGCGATTTGTGCAGCTTCAATGGCAATCGTGCCGCTGCCGCAACACGGGTCATACAAAGGCAAGCCTTGCTCATACCCTGATGGCGCGCCTGTTTCGTTCATGCTCCAACCGCTCGCCGCCAACATCGCCGCAGCCAATGTTTCTTTGAGCGGTGCATCGCCTTTGTCTTCTCGCCAACCACGTTTGAACAAAGGCTCGCCCGATGTATCTAAATACAAAGTCACTTGATGCTCGGTTAAGTGCACATGCACGCGTACGGTTGGATAGCGCGTGTCTACATCGGGCCTCACTCCTGTTTTGTCGCGAAAACGATCAGCGATTGCATCTTTGACGCGCAAGGCTGCGAAACTCAAACTCTTGAGTGGACTGTGTTGCGCAGTGATATCGATTTTGAAAGAGTCTTGCGCAGTAAACCACATCTCCCAAGCCACTTGTTGCGCCGCTTCGTAAATATGATCTTCGTTGGCATAGTTGGCGTGAGCCACTTGTATCAACACGCGCTGTGTGAGTCGACTGTATAAATTGATGCCCATGGCTTCTCGCCAAGACGCTTGTAGCATCACACCCCCACGCATGACTCGCATGTATTCGGGCTTAGACGCAGTGATGCGCGCAATCTCCAAAGCCAAATAATCCTCTACACCTGCGGCGCAGGGCATGAATAATTGAAGAGCGTTCAAAGTGTTTTTCTTAAATTGGTCGGTGCAATGCGAAGAGTTTCGCGGTATTTGGCAACTGTGCGGCGTGCGCAATCGATGCCTTGCTCTTTGAGCATATCGGAGAGTTGATTATCGGACAACGGCTTTTTGGGCTTCTCGCTCGCAATGAATTGTTTGATAAGTGCGCGCACTGCAGTGCTTGATGCGTTGTTGCCGTTCTCAGTTGCGAGGCCTGAGCCAAAAAAATATTTCAACTCAAATGTGCCCATCGGCGTAGAAATATATTTTGATGTGGTAACGCGACTGATGGTGGATTCATGCAATCCAAGTTCGTCTGCAATTTCTCGAAGCACCATGGGCTTCATGGCTAACTCGCCATACACAAAGAAGTTTTTTTGCCTTTGCGAGATCGCGTCACTCACACGCAATATCGTCTCAAAACGTTGTTGAATGTTTTTAATCATCCAACGTGCTTCTTGCAATCGCTGTTGCAATCCCGATTCACTCTCGCCTTTGCCACTCGATTTGAGCGCGTTGGCATAAATATCATTGACGCGCAACTTGGGCATGACCTCGGGGTTGAGTTGAACGCGAAATTTAGGCGCGCCTGTTTTGTCAACGCCTTGTTGAAGTACAAAAACATCGGGGACGATCACGTTTCGTTCCACATCGACAAAACGTCGACCGGGCTTGGGTTCTAACCGAGCAATCAATGCCATGGCCAACTTCACACGATCCTCGGTTTCGCTCACGGCAAGCGCCATTCGTTTGTAATCGCGCTTGGCTAGCAAGTCGAGGGATTTTTGAGAAATCGCTAGTGCTGTATCGATGATTGCTTGAGCTTCGTTGTTAGGCGCCACCATCGCTTTGATTTGCAAACTCAAACATTCAGATAAATTGCTCGCACCTACACCTGTGGGCTCCAAACTTTGTAGCAATCTTTTTGCAACTTCAAAGCGATGTTCTAATTCTTCAACTTGTTCTAAATCTTCGCTCGCCAAACTTTCTGCGAGCGAACGCAAACTGTCTTCTAAATAACCATCGTCATTCAGCGATTCAATTAAAAAGCGCAGTGCGGCCTTGTCCACTTCATCGAGTCTGAGTGATAAAGCTTGTCGATGTAAAAAATCTGAAAGCGATTCTTGCGATCTTGCAAATTCAGAAGCCTCTGCAACGTCTTCGCGATCGTTGTTATTTTTTTTGGCGGGCGCGTCACCGCCCCATTCTGTGTCGTCGATGGCAAAGTCAACACTGCCATCGCCCTCCCAACTCTCAGCAATCCCATCGGCCTCGGGCGTTGTGTCTGAAGCGGGGGTATCGACTCTGATTTCTGTGACGCGATCGAGTGGGTTGTCCCATGTGTCGCTGGCCTCCACCGTTTCGTCTTCTCTTTGAATCGGTGAATCTGATTTTTCTAAACCAAATTCTTCGCGCGGAATATCTTCGAGTTCTTTTTCTAAAAATGGATTGTCATCGAGCATTTGCTCAATCTCTTGGTTTAATTCTAAGGTTGAGAGTTGCAATAAACGAATTGATTGTTGCAACTGGGGCGTGAGCGCCAGATGCTGTGAGACACGCAGTGAGAGGCCTTGTTTCATAATGCGTGCCTCATGCGCTTACATTCGGAAATGGTCGCCAAGATAGACTCGACGCACATCTGCGTTTTCAACAATTTCGACGGGCGTGCCTTGGGCCAATACACGACCTTCACTGATGATGCACGCATGGTCACAAATATCTAATGTTTCACGCACATTGTGATCGGTGATCAACACACCAATTCCGCGTGATTTTAAAAATCCAATGATGCGTTGAATTTCAATCACGGCGATGGGATCGATTCCCGCAAAGGGTTCATCCAACAAAATAAAACTGGGCTGTGTGGCCAATGCGCGTGCGATTTCAACACGCCTGCGTTCACCACCCGACAAAGACATGGCGGGTGAATCGCGTAAATGTTCAACGCGCAAGTCATTGAGCAAGGATGTAAGCCGCTCTTCTATCACAGGCGGCGTCAATGGTTTTCCAGTCTCATCGTTTTGCAATTCCAATACTGCACGCACGTTTTCTGCAACATTGAGTTTACGAAAAATAGACGCCTCTTGGGGCAAATAACTCAAGCCCAAACGCGAGCGACGATGGATGGGTAAATGTTCAATGGATTGCCCGTCAATGGAGATGAGGCCTTGATCGGCGCGAACCAATCCAACGATCATATAAAACGAAGTGGTTTTGCCTGCACCATTGGGACCCAAAAGACCCACCACTTCGCCACGATCAACGCCAACCGACACATCGTGAACAACCGTTCGACTGCCATAGGTTTTTTTCATGCCCATGGCTTCAAGTCGACTCAAACGCGTCCCTTGTACAGGATCATCGGGCATGCATGCGTTCAAGGCTTGTCCTCTTTTTTCTTGGGCGTTAAGACGGCGCGGATGCGACCTGTCGATAGTCCTGCAACAGTACTTTTGCCATCAACCATGAATTGATCGGTTAAGTTTTCGTAAACAATACGTTGGCCGTGTATTTCATCGCTCAACTCGGTTCCGCGATAACGTCTGATTTCAGAGCGTTGAATGAGCGTCACGCGATCGGCTTTGCCGTCATACTCAATGCGATCGGCCTCGCCCTCCATCCACTCGTTGAGGCCTTCTCTTTTTTGTCTGTAAAAAGCACGCTCGCCAGCGGGCGGTGTCATCACACCATATTGATATCCCTCTGGATCTTGCATCACTTCTAATACAGCACCTCGGAGAATAAGCGTGCCCTTGGTGGCAACGACGCGTCCTTTGAAAATACTGATTTGTTTGAGTTCGTCGTGATCAAGGCGATCGGCCGCGATATTCATGGGTTTGTCGCGGTCGGCCTTTTCTGCCCATGAAGATAAGGGCACAAAAAGCAGTGCCAAACCCAATAACGAAAAGATAGTTTTATTCAAGGCACGAAAATTGCTGTTTAAATCAGCCCCCATTGTAGTGCCAGCCAACCGAGTTTTGAAAATTCTTTTATCTACCTTTTCTGACCTCCGCCAATAAGTAATTGGCCACTTGCAAGGCTTTTTCCATACTGCCTGCCAAGGCGCCGTCGGTATAAAAGCGGCCAGCCACGCCTAAAGCAGGAACGCCATCGACGTTAAATGCCTCTTGCAATTGAGCCGCTTGTCTGGCTTTTCCACTGATGGTGAATGAATTGAACAGATCCATAAAGGCTTTGCGATCCAAGCCGTTTTTTTCGGCCCAAGCAATTAAAGAATCGCCACTGGCTAAGTTTTGTTTTTCCACATGAATGGCATAAAAAAGTTTAGCGTGGTGTGTTTCCAGTTTTTTGAGCGCCTCGAGCACGTAATAAACTTTTTGCTGTGGCTCAAAACTCTCTCTGAATCGAACGGGCGCGCGTTTAAATTCAACATCTTTGGGCATGGATTTGAGCCAATTGGCCAAAGTGGGCTCAAACGCATTGCAATGCAGACAGCCGTACCAAAAAAACTCAACAACTTCGAGTTTTCCTTTTGCTTCGGTTGCAACAGGCTTGACTAAAATTAAATAATCTTTGCCTGCTACTGGCGCCGCGCCTTGTGCACTTGTTAAACCTGTGGTTACGCCGGCCAATGCGGCAATCAAAAAATCGCGTCTTTTCATGATTTACCTTTCGGGTCTATATGTGTTTATCTCTGCATCCTTACCAATGCAGTTTCTACTTTGTTATGTTTGAGTTTGTCTTGTATTTTTTCGGCGTCTTCACGCGTATAAAACGGCCCAATGCGCACACGAAAAACACTGCGTCCCGCTTGCTCTCGCTCACTGACTTTTGCATCATAGCCATTTAGCGAAAGCTTGGCTCGTTGCGATTCGGCCTCTTCGGGCGTTCGAAATGCACCTGCTTGCACATAATAATTAAAAGGATCTGCGCCTGCCTTGCTGCGCGCCAAATCCCCTAAAGGGTCTGCGCTTTCAGCGCTGGTGGGCGGTTTGTCTGCATCGGGTGACGGTAAAATACCAGGAGGTGCTTTTTCTTTTTCTAGTACTGAAGAACTTTTTACGGGATTTTTCCCATACAAGGGCGCGTTCGGATCCCAATCTTTGTTTTTCTTTTCTTCGGCCGCGTCTTGATTGGCTGAGCGACTTAAGCCTTTGTTTAAGAATGGAATCGGCACCTTGGTGACATAAATGGCCACGCATAAAGCGACGAGCAAACCAACCACCAAACCCAAAATAAAACCAACCAAGGTTCCGCCCTTTTGGGTATTGTTAGTATTAAAAGAAGGCGATGTGTTGGATTTCATAAATTAATCGTCAGAGTTTACATGCGAGTGGGCGCCGTTACACCCAAAATGGCCAAGCCGTTGTGCAAGACTTGAGCGGTAGCCGCTACCAAAGAAAGACGGGCGCTTTGCAAGACTGGGTCATCAACCAAAATTCTTTCGACATCATAATAACTGTGATACAGGGCAGCCAAATCGCGCAAATAAAACGAGACGTCGTGCGGCGCAAAATCTTTGCAAGCCGCGCTGAGCATAGCAGGGTATTTTGCCATTTGCAACATCAATGCTTGCGCTTGCGACGATATTAAATGTGAGAGATCAGCACTTTGAAGTTGCTCAATTTGACCGCCTGTTTTTTCTTGCCATATTTGTAAAACAGAACAAATGCGCGCATGTGCATATTGAACATAATAAACAGGATTGTCATTGTTTTGTGCAAGCGCTAAATCAACATCAAACACATATTCGGTATCGGGCTTTCTGCTGAGCAAGAAAAAACGCAGGGCATCTTTGGACGTCCATTCAATTAAATCTCGCAAAGTGACATAACTGCCCGCGCGTTTTGAAATTTTGACCTCTTGCCCGCCACGCATCACACGCACCATGGTATGCAACACGTAATTGGGGTAGCCGTCGGGTATTTGTAATTGCTTGAGATTGGATACGGCTTGCAAACCCGCACGCACGCGAGCGATCGTGCCGTGATGATCGGTGCCTTGTATATTGACCACTTTGGAAAATCCGCGCTCCCATTTGGCCAGATGGTAAGCCACATCAGGAACAAAATAGGTGTAAGTTGAATCTGATTTGCGCATCACGCGATCTTTGTCGTCCCCAAAATCTGTGGAGCGAAGCCACAATGCGCCTTCGCTCTCATAGGTGTGCCCCGATTTTTTGAGATCGTCGACGGTTTGTTCAACGCGACCGCTGGAATAAAGACTCGACTCTAAATAGAATTGATCGAATCGAACTTCAAATGCTTTTAAATCCAAATCTTGTTCGTTCCGCAAATAAGCAACAGCAAACTCACGAATATTGTCAACGTCATCGACTTGGCCATTGGATTGAAACGTTCGGTCATCAGACACCACTGTTTTGCCAGCCAAAAAATCTTGCGCGATATCGTTGATGTAATCGCCGTTGTAAGCAGCCTCTGGCCATTGCGCGTCACCTGGTTTGATACCCTTTGCAAGCAACTGTGTGCTTTGCGCCAAGGTGTTGATCTGCACGCCCGTGTCATTGTAATAAAATTCACGATGCACTTGCCAACCTTGTGTTTCAAACAAATGACAAATCGCGTCGCCCAATGCAGCTTGTCGACCATGCCCCACGTGCAAGGGGCCTGTTGGATTGGCGGAAACAAATTCAACCAATACGCGTTGTGAATTTTTTTGTTGCTGCCCGTATTGTGAGCCTGCTTGCAAAACTTCTTGAATGACTTGTTGTTTAGCGCTGGGTTTGAGTCGAAGATTGATAAATCCTGGACCCGCAATTTCGATGCTTTCAATCCATTGCTGACCCGCCGTACTGGCCATTAAATCTGATTTGATCGTTTCGGCGACTTGTCGGGGGTTTTGTTTGAGAGCCTTGGCGAATTGCATGGCCACCGTAATCGCCCAGTCTCCGTGTGCGACCACCTTGGGTGACTCAAACACGGCTTTATCGGAAGATCCGCTGGCGAGCTTTTCGAGAGACTCGGATAAAGCCTCTAATAATTGTTGTTGAACGATGCGCATGCGGTGATTTTACGCCTGAGTCTCAATGACATTAAACTGCTTGATATGGATTTAAAAACCCAACGCCGTTGGCGTGAGATACTGTCGCATCTGTCGCTGGCTTGGTTCGTCCCGATCGTGGGTTGCTGCGGTTTGAGCTTGGTATGGATTCAAGCACCGCCTTTTGGGGCACTTAATCAACTTATTTTCCAAAGTTTTGCCTTATTTGCTTGGGGATTGACTCTGATTATTTATAGCACTTATTTATTTCGGACGATTCGATTTTTTGATAGGGTCGTCAATGATTTAAAACATCCTGGCATTCAAGCGATGTTTGGTGCTTTTTCAATTTCTTTGCTTTTGATCGGCGCGACTTGTTGGAATTTGTTTCATATTCAATATTCTTGGATTATTTTTATTTGGTGCGCGGGTGCGTTGTTGGAATTAGCCGCCACCGCTTGGTTTGTTTTTTTATGTTTAAATATTAAAATAACGCAAAGATTACAAACCTTCTCCCCGTTGATTTTTATTCCTGTTGCAGGCTATGTGATTGTTCCTTTGGCGAGCATGCCACAGGGCTTTGAATTTTGGTCGATGACACAATTTACACTTGGCTTGATGTTGTGACCTATCGGTCTTGTGTTGATTGCTTGGCACATTAAAAAAAGTGGCTTTTGGCCGGCCACCATGTCATCCACTTGGTTTGTTTTGGTTGCCCCGCCGTCAATGATGGGCATTTGTTTTTTCAATTGGCAATCGCCTACTTTTGTTTATGCCACATTTGGTGTGATTGGATTGCTGAGTTTGTGCTGGGCTCTGCGCCAATTGCCACGCATGTTTGATTTGCCATTTGATATGCCGCATTGGGCGATAAGTTTTCCATTAACAGCGTTTACCAGTCTGGCTTTGCTTGTGAGTCGTGGTGAATATGCACCATGGTTGCATCTTGTAGCCATTTTTCTTTTATTCACGTGCACCGTCGTCATTATTAGACTGACTTTTTTCACATTTTTGGGGCTTTATCAGGGCCGATTATTGGCACCCCGAACTTGAATTTAAACTATAGTCTTTTCGATCAACCTTTATTTTTAACCTCAGGGATTTTTCATGACCGATCGCGTATCCATTCATCACTTACAAGTTGCAACGTCTTTGTATCAATTCATCGAAACGCAAGTCCTGCCTACGACGGGTTTAGCTCATGAAGCCTTTTGGCGAGATTTTGATGCATTGGTGGCTGACTTGGCGCCACAAAACATGGTGCTTTTGGCGCAACGCGATCGTTTGCAGTTTGCGATGGACGATTGGCATCGCTCCAACCCTGGTCCTATCAAAAACGCCAAGGCCATGAAGGAATACCGCAAATTTTTAAGCCAAATTGGATATTTGGTTAACGAACCGCTCACTGACCCCATCACCACAAAAAATGTAGATGCTGAATTAGCCAGCCTGTCAGGCCCTCAATTGGTGGTGCCAATTTTGAATGCGCGCTATGCCCTCAATGCGGTCAATGCAAGGTGGGGTTCTTTGTACGACGCACTCTACGGCACAGACGCCATATCCGAGAACGATGGTTGTGAAAAGGGTGCTCAATACAACCTGAAGCGCGGTGCACGCGTCAATGAATATTGTCGATATGTACTCGATCGATGCGCGCCTCTCAAAAAAGGCTCACACATTGACAGCACGCATTACGCAATCAAAGCGGGCAAATTAGCTGTCACACTTAAAAACGGAAGCACCACTGGTTTGTTAGACGACAAACAATGCGTTGGATTTCAAGGCGAGGCGAGTGTGCCATCGTCGGTTTTATTTGTTCACAACGGATTACATCTTGATTTACAAATCAATCCATTTCACGGCATTGGAAAAACAGATCCAGCAGGTGTGTGTGATTTAGTTGCAGAATCTGCACTAACGACCATTTTGGATTTGGAAGATTCGGTGGCTGTTGTTGACGCAGAAGATAAAGTGCTGGCCTATTCCAATTGGTTAGGCATTTTGCAAGGCACGCTCACCGAAGTGGTTCAAAAAGGCGCGAGTACTTTTACTCGCAGTCTCAATGCCGACCGTGTGTATAGCAAACTCTCTGGCAAAGGCTCTGTGACGCTTCATGGACGATCCTTGTTGTTTGTTCGCAATGTTGGTCTACTCATGACTAATCCAGCGATTTTGTACAGTGACTCCGGTGGTCGTCATCACGAAATTCCTGAAGGTATTTTGGATGCAGTCATCACCACCGCCATCGCCATGGTTGATTTACAAAAGAAAAAAGACTCGCCGATTCGCAACAGTCGAACAGGCAGCGTTTATATTGTGAAACCCAAAATGCACGGTCCTCAAGAAGTTGCATTTGCGGACACGCTGTTTGGTCGTGTTGAAAAAATGTTGGGACTTGCACCCTCAACGGTCAAACTCGGCATCATGGACGAGGAAAGAAGAACCAGCGTCAACCTTAAAGCATGTATCATGGTGGCCAAGTCGCGTGTAGCATTCATCAACACTGGTTTTTTAGATCGCACGGGCGACGAGATGCATACCTGCATGCAAGGGGGTGCTGTGCTTCGCAAAGACGATATGAAGTCGAGCGCATGGTTGCAAGCCTATGAAAAAAACAATGTATTAGTCGGCCTGCAGTGCGGCTTGCGCGGTCGTGCACAAATTGGCAAAGGCATGTGGGCTATGCCAGATTTAATGGCCGACATGCTCAAAGAAAAATTGGGGCATCCCATGGCAGGTGCAAACACGGCTTGGGTGCCCAGTCCAACCGCAGCTACGTTGCACGCTATGCATTATCACCAAATGAATGTAGGTGAATTGCAAAAAAAGATGGAAAAGGATTTTTCAAAGCAAGATACAAAAGCATTGCGCGAAGAAATTTTGAATCATTTGCTTGCGTTTCCTGTTGCAGAACAAACCCACTGGTCGGCACAAGACATTCAAAACGAACTCGATAATAACGCGCAAGGCATCTTGGCTTATGTGGTGCGTTGGATCGATCAAGGGGTGGGTTGCTCTAAGGTGCCTAATATTCATGGCGTTGGCTTGATGGAAGATCGCGCGACACTGCGTATCAGCAGTCAACACATTGCCAATTGGATGGCTCACGGTATTTGCTCAACCGATCAAGTGCGCCAAACCATGCAACGCATGGCCGCTGTGGTCGATACGCAAAATGCAGGAGACGCCTTGTACAAAAACATGGCGGGGCGCTTCGATCAAAGCGCTGCTTACCAAGCCGCATGCGATTTGGTATTCAAAGGCAAGGAACAACCCAGTGGTTATACCGAGCCTTTGCTACATGGTTGGCGACTGAAAGTCAAAGCATCTCATTAAGATTGTTTGAGAAACAAGCCCTATCCCAAAGGGCTTGTTTAGTTTTTAATTTATTTCGTTAATTTCTTTTTTTATTACTGCAATATCTAAAGCAAGTGCTCATTTTAGATCGATTACAGCATTTTTTATATTTAAGTTTCCACTTTTTGGAATAAGCTTATCGCATTCGTCTTTGACTAATTTCTCTGCTTGATTTATCCCCTTTCCACACTCTATAGTTTTAATATCACTTTTCCCCATTTTTCTCTCTCTGGAATTCTCGATTGCTTGTTGTAAATCTAGAGTTATTAACTCAGCCTATTTTAAGATTTGTACTCGATCCTTATTTCCTTGCTTAAATAAATCTTCCAGCAATTTATTTGGCGCTTTATAAAAATTCGACCGATTGTCCTGTCGGTCTAATATCTTTCACTGATCAGTGAAAGTTTCGAGCGTCTCTTTTACATTCATCTCAATGAGGTCAATTGTATCCTTTAAGGTTTTAAGCCACTCATCCAATCTATTTTTTTGTTTCGTTATCAATATTTGCTTCGCCCTTGATTCATATTGACTTGCTTAGAATTTGATGTTTATTTCGATTGTCAACAACGCCACATCTTTTCGGTCATTGAAAAGCAACTCTCCCATTTCATGACTAACAGCGCAAAGTACTTCTAAAAAAATTTTATGGCTTATTGTCCCATTTTTAATATTCCCAACCCATGATGTTGGTGCACCGTTTTTGCTGGTGTTTTGGGTTCGACCTTCCGTCATCTCTTCGCTCACTTTCTCTAGAAGCTGGCCTTCTTCTAAAGCCATGCCATATTTTGTTCTAACTGATGTGTTCGTGTATTCCATTTCATTTCTTTATTAAGATATAAAGATAGTGTGAAAAAAAGCAGATATAGTTCGTTTTATTTTTTATTTACTATTTATATTTAAGATCTTCGATGGCGCAATAATTGTGCTATATGTCGTCCGCTTTGATTAACAAGCGTCCACCACTTAGAAAATGAGGTTTGCAAAGTTTCTTGAAGTGGCCAAAGTCTGGGTGGGTTGTACAAATGCCAATTCACATCTTTCCAATTGTTTACACGCGGATGGATCCACGCTTGAACCACCTTGGCATTGGCTAATGCCGTACTCAATTGTTCGGTGGGTGCAAAAAAAAGATGCGGCGTGATTGCTTGCATGCGTTGCGAAACAAAATGCCATCGCATATCGCTCCAAGGATGCTGCGAATGAGATTGTGGGCACGACAAGCCAATTTTGATGGCATCAGCAGGCGTATCAGGCGGTAGCTCGCCCAAGCTCCACGGATGAATCAACACCACTTTTTTATTGCTAACTAATTGAGCCAATTCTGATGTATTGTTTTTAAATACGCCTTGTGGTGGTTCACTGGTGAGCGGTGGAATTTCCACATGTGGTATTTTGGGCGGTTTTTGCGTAAACATAGCGCGACTCGTTGCGATCATTTCGATCATGTCCATGTCTTGATCAATCACGGTGTTGGGGCTTAACCAAGACAGCGGTGCAAATTTTGAAATCATTTCTGCATTGAATAAATACGGCTTTCTACTCCCCGTTCCGGCCACCCACTGCCAACTCAAATGATTACTAGCAATGTCCCCATCCAATAAAAAACCATACAACCAATTAGCGCCTGTTAGCCAATGAATCTTTCGAATATGAATCAAATAACTGGCTAACCATAAACGCGCATGGTTGTGTAAATAGCCCGTTATGTAGAGCATGCGTATCGATTGATCAATGGCAGGAACACCCGTCATGCCTTTTTTAACGTCTTCTGGAATTTCTTTTTCGTAGGCGTCATCTGTTAATGGGCCTGCGTGAATATTTTTGTAGATGTCGTCTCCCAAATGGGAGTAAACATGCTGAAAATATTCACGCCATCCTAATTCATATATAAATTTATTTTGCACCCCTAGGCGATGACGTTTGTATAAACTGTCTGCAACTTGCGGGATGCTTAAAAATCCATGTGTAATGTAAGGCGACAAACGAGAGACGGCGCCTTCAAGATGACTTCGTGTTTGTGCATACCGAAAGGGATGAACTAAAGATAAACGATACCAAGCCTCTTCGATGTTGGAGGGAAACCATTCTTCAGCGATTGACGTATTTTGTGACAACTGCAATACCCTTTTTTGTTATTCAATCAAGATTGCAATGATTGTTCCAATGCGTCGATGAACATAGCGGCTACGTCAAACCCTGTTTGATCCATGATTTCCTGAAAACAAGTCGGGCTGGTTACATTCACTTCGGTTAAAAAATTTCCAATCACATCCAAGCCCACTAATAACAATCCTCGACTCATCAACACGGGCCCGAGTTCTTTGGCGATGGTTTGATCGCGCTCGCTCAATGGCTTTGCAACACCTTTGCCGCCCGCCGCCAAATTGCCACGCATTTCACCACCTTGTGGAATTCTGGCCAGACAATAGGGCACCGCTTGACCGCCAATCACCAACACGCGTTTGTCGCCGTGCTCGATATCAGGAATAAATTTTTGCACCGTGATGGTTTGCGCACCATCGCGATTAAGTGTTTCGATGACAGAACCCAAATTGAGACCGTCGGCCTTGACACGAAAAATTCCCATCCCACCCATGCCATCAAGTGGTTTCAAAATAATATCTTGATGTTGTGCATGAAAATTGCGCACGTCTTGCGCGCGTCGAGTCACCAAAGTGGGGCTGATCCATTTTGAAAACTCCATGATGGAGAGTTTTTCAGGGTGGTCGCGCAAAGCACGTGGATGATTAAATACTTGCGCACCTTCGGTCTGTGCGCGCTCTAATAAATGAGTCGCATAAAAATATTCGCTGTCAAAGGGTGGGTCTTTTCGCATCACCACGGCTTGCAAATCAGCCAAGTTTTTTTGCTCGGTTTTGAGTACGTCATACCAAACGTCGGGGCGGCCATTGAGATGAATTTGCTGCATGAGGGTGCTGACACGATGCGAACTCTCCCAACTGATGTCGGCAGGCTCACACGTCCATATTTGATAGCCGCGTTTTTGCGCTTCGCGCATCATCACAAAGGTGGTGTCTTTGTAAATTTTAAATGTGGACAAGGGGTCCACAACAAATAAAATTGCCTTCATCAAATTTCGATCTTACTGCCCATCTCAACGACCGCATTGCTGGGCAAGTTGAGAAAGTCTGCGGCCGCACTTGCATTGAGATGCATTTGAGCAAAAAGTTTTTCACGCCACTGAGTCATGCCGCCAC
Organism: Limnohabitans sp.; assembly: GCA_009693305.1. Lineage (GTDB taxonomy): Bacteria > Pseudomonadota > Gammaproteobacteria > Burkholderiales > Burkholderiaceae_C > Limnohabitans. The sequence goes on along the minus strand of SHXN01000010.1, from coordinate 3,058 downwards.
CCACTGTAGGAACGATGGAGTCACGCGATAAAAAATAACCGGTGTTCATTGGCTGCAATTCACAGCCACATGCTTTTAATGCGGTTAACGCATTGGGCACATCGGGATCATTTTTGAATCCGTAGTTGATGGTAACGGCCCAACAGTCGTGACCCAGTGCCTTCACTTCTAATCGTTTATCCAAACCGATCCAAGGAACTTCATGGCTTCGAACAGTCACAAATAAATTGGTCGCGTGTAATATTTTGTTGTGTTTGAGGTTGTGAAGCATGGCGTTAGGTACGATGCCGCTTTCAGATGTGAGAAAAACGGCCGTACCTTCAACTCGTGTTGGTGGTTCTATAAAAACAGAATCTAAAAAGTCTTTGAGTGGCATGGCGTCTTCGCGTTGCTTGCGATGCAACAACTCACGCCCATCGCGCCAAGTCAGCATGATGATGAGCACAACACCATAAATTAGCAAGGGGAACCATCCACCCTCAGCGAGCTTTAGCAAGTTAGAAGCCCAAAACGCAAAATCGATCACAAAGAATGTCGATGTACTTAAGATGCAAAGCCACCACGGGTATTTCCAACTGTAACGAATCACATAAAAAGTCAAAATAGTAGTGATGAGCATATCGGTACACACGGCAATGCCGTAAGCGGCTGCCAAGTTGCTTGATGATCTAAATAAAACAACGGCCAACACAATCGTTGCGAACAAACCCCAATTAACTAATGGAATATAAATTTGCCCCGTGTCACTCTCGCTGGTGTGATGGATTTGCAAGCGCGGCAAAAATCCCAATTGAATGACTTGGTTGGTGACACTAAACGCACCAGAAATCAAAGCTTGTGAAGCAATCACGGTTGCGGCGGTAGCCAAGACCACCAAGGGAATAAGTGCCCAATCGGGTGCCATCATGAAAAATGGATTTTTAACTGCATCGGGATTGCTCAACAGCAAGGCGCCTTGTCCAAAATAATTGAGCGTGAGCGCGGGCATAACGATTGAAAACCAAGCGAGTCGAATAGGTTTCTTTCCAAAGTGCCCCATGTCGGCATACAAAGCTTCGCCACCCGTCACGCACAACACTACCGCGCCCAAAATAATAAAAGTGGTTGCTGGGTCATTCAAAATAAATCGAATCGCGTAGTGCGGACTAATAGCCCACAAAATGGCTGGCTCGCTAGCGATGTGGTAGAGACCCAACACAGAAATCGTCGCAAACCAAACCAAAGTAATGGGGCCGAAAAATTTTCCAATACCACCCGTTCCTCTTTTTTGTACCCAGAATAAGAAAAACAAAATCACCAAAGTAAGAGGCACCACATACTTAACAAATTTAGGTGAAATCACCTTTAAGACTTCAACCGCCGATAAAACAGAGATCGCAGGCGTGATCACACCATCACCATAAAAAAGACAAGTGCCAAAAATTCCGACGATTAATAAAACACTTCGAAGCTTGGGTCGGTCTTTCACCGATGACGAAGCCAATGCAAGCATCGCCACCAATCCGCCTTCTCCGTTGTTGTCGGCTCTCAACACCAAAGTCACGTATTTGATGGAGACAATGATGGTGAGCGTCCAAAAAAAGATGGACAAGATGCCATAAATATTATTGGGCGTGAATTCGACATGGCCTGATCCAAAAACCTCTTTGACTGCATAAAGAAGGGATGTGCCGATATCGCCATATACAACGCCTATCGCGCCGAGCATGAGTCCTGCTAAAGACGATTTGGAGTGCTGCATTGCTAAAAGAATCCTTTGGCTGATCGATTAATCATAAATTTCTGCATCGGGGTTTGTGGCTTCTAACTCATACGATGCAGCGAGCATCGCGAGTCGACCAATCACACCATACATATAAAAACGGTTAGGCGTGCTCGCCCCTGCTTTTGCGCCAGGTTGAGGCGTTTGTGAGCTTTGCTCAAACGCCAAGGGCACAAAACTCGCCCCTGGTGCATTGAGATTTTCGTCGATGCCGCGCTCTGCATGGATGCGATAAAAACCACCCACGACGTAGCGATCTATCATATATACAACGGGCTCTGCTACGGCATCATTCATGCGTTCATATGTGAGAACGCCTTCTTGAATAATAACGTCATTAACGGTTTGTCCGTCTTTGATCACGCTCATTTTGTTGCGTGTTTTGCGATTCATCGCGTCCAACTCTTTGACGTCGCGAACCGTCATGATGCCCATGCCGTATGTACCGTTATCGGCTTTTACAACGACAAAAGGTTTTTCTTGAATGCCGTACTCTTTGTATTTGCGTTTAATTTTGGTGAGCAATGCGTCCACATGCGACCTGAGGCATTCCATGCCTGTACCTTGCGCAAAATCAACTTCGCCACATTGCGCAAACATGGGGTTGATGAGCCATGGATCGATACCGAGCAACTTACCAAAGCGTTTGATCACCTCTTCATAACTTGCAAAGTGATTGCTTTTTCGTCTCACGCTCCATCCTGCATGCAGGGGCGGCAATAAGTATTGCTCGTGAATATCTTCCAAGATTCCTGGAATGCCTGCGCTCAAATCATTGTTGAGCAAAATGGTGCAAGGGTCAAAATCTTTGAGACCCAATCGGGTTTTTGAACGAGTGACGGGTTCGAGTGTGATGTTTTCGCCAGTGGGCAGCTCGATTACCGTGGTTTTTTTAATTTCGGGATTGATCGAACCAATGCGAACATTGAGTCCAGCCATATGAAAAATACGTTGAAGCTGAGCGACGTTGCTGAGATAAAACGTATTACGCGTGTGATTTTCTGGAATCACCAATAAGTTGCGCGCCTCTGGACAAATTTTTTCAATCGAAGCCATCGCAGCTTGCACGGCCAGTGGCAGCATTTCGGGCGTGAGATTGTTCCAACCGCCTGGATACAAATTGGTATCAACGGGTGCGAGTTTGAATCCTGCGTTGCGAATATCGACCGAGCTGTAAAAAGGTGGCGTGTGCTCCATCCATTCGAGTCGAAACCAACGCTCAATTGTGGGCATCAAATCAATGACCCGTTGCTCGAGTTCATTGATGGGGCCAGTGAGGGCGGTGATGAGATGTGG
>SHXN01000009.1 GCA_009693305.1 Limnohabitans sp. | reverse complement strand
AAAAAAATGTCAAGCGTCAAGGGCGCGTCGAGCAAGTTGGCGAAGTAGCGATATCGTTTGGTTCGATGGAAGAACTCAATCGATTGATCGATCGATTGCGCGCATGAACATCACATCTGAAATACTTTTCCTGGGTTCATGATGTTGTGTGGGTCGAGTGCGCGCTTGATGGTGCGCATCAAAGAGACGGCGCCCACGCCCGCTTCACTCACCAAAAAATCGATTTTGTGTAGACCAATGCCGTGTTCGCCTGTGCAGGTGCCTTCAAGCGATAAAGCGCGCATCACCAATTGATGATTGAGCGTTTCTGCGGTGGTTCTTTCTTGCTCGTTGTCGGGGTCGATGAGATAGCCAAAATGAAAGTTGCCGTCACCCACATGGCCCACTAAAAAATAAGGGATGCCACTGGCCTCTACTTCTTTGATCGAGTCGAGCAAACAATCTGCCAAACGGCTGATGGGCACGCAGGTGTCGGTGCTGATGGCGCGACAGCCTGGGCGCGATTGAATGGCCGCAAAGTAGGCGTTGTGGCGTGCTGCCCATAGGCGCGTGCGTTCTTCGGGCGTGGCGGCCCATTCAAAGGCCTTGCCGCCCAAATCATGGGCGACCTCTTGAACGGTTTTGGCTTGTTCTTCAACACCTGCGGATGAGCCGTGAAACTCCATCAGCAACATGGGCTCTTCGCGCAAACCCAATTTGGCATAAGCGTTGACCATGCGAACCGAGTTGTGATCCAACAACTCAACGCGCGCAATCGGAACGCCCATTTGAATGATTTGAATGGTGGTTCTAACCGCTGCTTCAATGCTTGGAAAAGAACAAATGGCAGCTGAAACAGCCTCTGGCAAGGGGTACAAACGCAGAGTAATTTCTGTGATGACGCCCAACGTGCCTTCACTGCCGACCATGAGTCGTGTGAGGTCGTAACCCGCACTGGATTTTTTGGCGCGCGTGCCCGTGCGCAAAATTTCTCCAGACGCGGTAACCACTTCTAAAGCCAATACGTTTTCGCGCATCGTGCCATATCGAACCGCATTGGTGCCGCTTGCGCGCGTGGCGCTCATGCCACCAATGGTGGCGTCTGCACCAGGGTCGATGGGGAAAAACAAACCCGTACTTTTGATCTCTTCGTTCAATTGTTTGCGCGTGACGCCAGATTGAACGGTTACGGTGAGATCTTCGGCATGAATGGCAAGCACCTTGTTCATGCGCGACAAATCAATGCTCACACCGCCTTGAACAGCGAGTAAATGACCCTCTAAAGACGAGCCAATCCCAAATGGAATGATGGGCACATGGTATTGCGCGGCAAGAGTGACAACGTGCGAGACATCTTGCGTTGACTCAGCGAAAACAACGGCCACAGGTGGGGGTACGGTTGTGAATGCAGACTCATCTTTGCCGTGTTGTTCACGCACAGCCAAAGCAGTTGAGCAACGATCGCCAAAATGCGACTTGAGCGCTTGAATGAACGCCTCGGGCACTGCGCGTTGAGCCATGGTGGGTCTGAGGTGTTGGCTGGGGATGGGTGCATTCATGGGGCGGGTCTCCTTAGGACATTCTACGAAAGATCCGAAAAAAAGGATATAAACAAATCCCCTCGTAAGAAAGCAACAATACGCCATCACATCGTCCCTTGCATTGGACCCTACAATGCGACAGCTAACAAGGATCAAATCATGGGCAATCGACTCACACAAATAGCCACCCGAACAGGAGACGATGGCTCCACTGGTTTGGGCGACAACCAGCGTGTTTCTAAAAATAATTTGCGCGTACACGCAATGGGCGATGTGGATGAGCTCAATTCGCAAATCGGTGTGTTGTTGTGCGAACCCATGCCGCAAAATGTGAGAGATTTGTTGGTTGAAGTACAACAGCAACTGTTTAACTTGGGCGGTGAATTATCGATACCAGGTTTTGAGTTGATCAAGTCCGATGCGATTATTGTGTTGGATCAAGCATTAGAAACATTCAACCAAGAGTTACCCAAGCTCAAAGAATTTATTTTGCCTGCGGGCAACCGTGCGGCAGCGCTCGCGCATGTGTGCAGGACGGTGGCGCGCCGCGCCGAAAGAGCCGTGGTTGCTTTGGGCGACACGGAAACCATCAATCCTGCACCGCGTCAATACCTCAATCGCTTGTCTGATTTGTTGTTTGTTTTAGCGCGTGTTTTGAATCGACAAAACGGTGGCGATGACGTGTATTGGAAAAGTGAGCGTTTGAAATCGCAATAATTATTTGTCGGGTGACATGACCAAGATCGCCATGGTGATGCGAGACACACAAGTAAGGTCGCCCGCTTCATTGCGAAGATCAATATGCCACACGTGGGTGCTTCTGCCCCTGTGAACAGGTCGAGTTGTACCGATAACCCAACCCGATGTGGCGCCTTTGATGTGATTGGCGTTGATGTCTAAGCCTACGGCGCGGCAATTAACGGGGCTTGAATAGTAAGCGCCGCAAGAACCCAAGGTTTCTGCAAGCACCACGCTCACGCCGCCATGCAACAAGCCATAGGGTTGGCGTGTGCGTTCATCCACAGGAATTCGAGCGGTGATGAAATCGTCTCCCACTTCTAAAAACTCCATGCCCAATACTTCGGGCGCAGTGCGGTGGTGTGATTGAGTGAGGGACTCAACAGTGATGGGTTTTTGCCAGATACGCATAAATTTTTTTAATTAAACAACTCGATAAAAGCTGATGAAAACACCGCTGGGTTAGCGCACACCTGTGCCAATGAATTGGCTCTCGGATAACCACGTCCAGCGCCCAGAAGATGCTTCCATTTTAGGCTGGCAGCGAAAATAAATTTGCGTAGGGTCAACCGCAATGCCTTTCATGATTTTTTGAGAGTTTTCGAGAGACGCAACACGAACAGCGGCGTTTTGCACAAAGACACGCGTTCCGTCACCGAGCTCCATTACATAGCGCGCATCCAAATGCGCTTGCGCGCGCCCCACAATCAATTGAAAGTCTGCGCCGCCTGCCAAAATTTGACCATTCATGCGCGGGCCTTTGACGCTGCCGCCTGTGATGGAAATCATCCGACGCAAGCCAAACACCGTCGTGCCTACCTTAACAGGGGCGGCGATGGTGACGGCTAGTGTGAGTGGGGTGTGTTGTCATGAAGAGATCGTTTTTGTGTTAGTTTTACATTGGATAATATCTCGCATGAGCGCAACTCCACCTTTTATTCCGCAAATTCGACTTTATCAAGATTGGTTGAAGAAAACACGCGGGCTTCAATTCGATGATTACCAAGCCCTATGGAAATGGTCGGTAACAGACTTGGATGCTTTTTGGCAAAGCATATGGGATTATTTGGAAGTGCAGTCGCCTACCCCGCATACAGCGGTGCTTGCGCGCAACACGATGCCAGGCGCGCAGTGGTTTCCTGACGCCACCGTTAATTACGCACAACAAGTATTGCGACATGTGAAGCCAGCACATGAGGCGGGTTTTGTCGCCATCATCAGCAACAATGAGCGCGGGCAACGTCGCGAGATGACGTGGCCCCAGCTGCATCAACAAGTGGCGGCCTTGGCCTTGCATTTGCAAGCCATGGGTCTCAAGCCGGGTGATCGGGTGGCAGCTTACTTGCCCAATATCCCACAAACCATGGTGGCTGTGCTGGCTGTGGTGAGTGTGGGCGCTATTTGGAGCGTTTGCGCGCCAGATATGGGAGCGCATGCGGTGCTCGATCGCTTCACACAAATTTCACCCAAAGCATTGATCGCATGTGATGGCGTGGTTTATGGTGGCAAAGAAATCAATCGTACAGATGTGGTCGATCAATTGCGTAAAGCGTTGCCATCGGTTGAACTATTGATTGTTTTTGAAAACTTAGGCGGACAAGCCGCCATTGATGGTGCGGTGAATTGGAATCACATTGTTGCGCGCGATGATGCGCAGGTTCAACAATTCACGCCTGTGTGGTTGCCTTTTCATCATCCTTTGTGGATTGTTTATTCCAGCGGCACAACAGGCATGCCCAAGCCCTTGGTACACGATCATGGCGGTACCATGCTCAATGGCATGGCGCACAAAAACGTTCATTATGACGTGGCGTGTTCGTATGATCAAAATTCTTGGGGCGAGCGCTTCATGTGGTATTCATCAACAGGATGGATCATGTGGAACGCCCAACTCAGCGGCTTACTCAGTGGCACTACTTGTGTGATTTTTGACGGCAACCCGGGCGGCAACAAAGAGAAACCCGATTGGGGTATTTTGTGGCGATACGCAGCGCAAGAAAAAGTAACTTTTATGGGTGGCGGTGCGGCGTTTTTTGCTAGTTGCATGAAGGCCAGCGTTGAGCTTGGGCCCATTCAGGGATTGCACACAGTGAGAGCCTTGGGAGTCACGGGCTCGCCACTCAGCTCCGAGGTTCAACAATGGGGCGTCGATCAATTCAAACAGGTATATGCGCAAGCAGGGCGTGTCGATCACGAGCCGATATGGTGGTGCAATATTTCAGGTGGAACCGATGCGGGCGCGTTCATTGGCGGCAATCGAGAGTTGCCCACGGTGGCGGGTGAAATGCAATGCCGTTTGTTGGGCGTGAGCGTTCATTCATGGAGTGAAGAAGGCCAATCGTTGATTGACCAAGTGGGGGAGTTGGTCGTGACGCAACCCATGCCATCAATGCCGCTATTTTTTTGGGGCGATACCCATTTTGCGCATTACAAAAGCAGTTATTACGAAATGTATCCTGCGGGCAAAGGAAGAAACCCCAAGGGTGGCGATTTGGATGCCTCTGCTGGCGCGGTATGGCGCCATGGCGATTGGCTCAAAATCACGCCAGAAGGCCGATGCATTATTTATGGCCGCAGTGATGCCACCATCAACCGACACGGCTTGCGAATGGGCACCAGCGAGGTGTATCGCGCCATTGAAGCCTTGCCCGAAGTGATGGATTCGATGGTGATCGATTTAGAGCATTTAGGCAGAGAAAGTTTCATGCCCTTGTTTGTTGTTTTACGCGACGACATCAAACTGGATGACGCTTTAAAAAATAAAATCAATCAAGCCATTCGTGTGGCATTAAGTCCGAGATTTATTCCAGATGAAATTCATCAAGTGGCAGAAATTCCACGCACTTTATCTGGAAAAAAACAAGAGTTACCAATTAAAAAACTTTTATTGGGACAAGCAATCGAAAAAGTTTTAAACAAAGACGCCATGGCCAACCCCCATTGTTTGCCTTGGTATGTGAACTTTTCACAAAAAAGACTAACTTAATTTTTGTCGTTTAAAAAGCTTAAACATCATCAACAATTTCAACAACTGATTTATGGAGTCGTATATGGCACACGCCGCATTTGTTTGGCAAGATCCTTTTTTAATGAGCAATGAGTTAACAGTCGATGAGCGCATGATTCGTGATGCGTCGTTTGCCTATTGTCAAGACAAATTAATGCCGCGCGTGCGCGACGCTTTTCGCCACGAAAAAACCGATGCAATTATTTTTCGTGAAATGGGCGAGTTGGGTTTGCTGGGCCCCACCATTCCGACGCAATACGGCGGTCCTGGTCTTAACTACGTGGCCTATGGTTTGATTGCACGTGAGGTCGAGCGCGTCGATTCAGGCTATCGCTCCATGATGAGTGTGCAGTCATCATTGGTCATGGTGCCTATTTTTGAATTTGGCACTGAAGAGCAAAAACAAAAATTCTTGCCAAAGTTGGCAACAGGTGAGTGGATTGGTTGTTTTGGTTTAACAGAACCCGATCACGGATCAGATCCTGCCAGCATGGCTTCACGTGCACAAAAAGTCAAAGGCGGCTACCAACTCAAGGGCAGCAAAATGTGGATCTCAAACAGCCCCATTGCCGATGTGTTTGTGGTGTGGGCTAAAGAGGTGAGTGAGAGCGGACAGGTCGGCCCTATTCGCGGACTCATCTTAGAAAAAAACATGAAGGGGCTTAATGCGCCAGCCATTCACGGCAAGGTCGGCCTCAAAGCTTCTATCACTGGTGAAATTGTGATGGATGATGTTTTTGTGCCAGAAGAAAACGCATTTCCACATGTCACAGGGCTCAAAGGGCCTTTCACATGTCTCAACTCCGCACGCTATGGCATTGCGTGGGGCGCGTTAGGTGCAGCAGAGTTTTGCTGGCAAACCGCATTGCAATACACCATGGATCGCAAACAGTTTGGCAAACCATTGGCGGCTAATCAATTGATACAAAAAAAATTAGCCGATATGCAAACTGAAATTTCATTGGGCTTGCTCGGCTGTTTGCGTTTAGGGCGAATGAAAGACGAGGGGACTGCATCGGTTGAAGTCACCTCCATTCTCAAACGCAACTCATGCGGCAAGGCTTTAGACATTGCACGCATGGCGCGCGACATGATGGGAGGCAACGGCATCAGCGATGAATACGGCGTTGCGCGTCATTTGGTCAACTTAGAAGTGGTCAACACCTACGAGGGCACGCATGACATTCATGCGCTCATTTTGGGTCGAGCCATGACGGGTATTCCAGCTTTTTAATGGGTGACAAAAAACGCATTGTTGTTGGTCTCAGCGGTGGTGTTGATTCCGCGGTGAGTGCGTGGTTGCTCAAACAACAAGGCCACGAGGTGATTGGTGTCTTCATGAAAAATTGGGAAGATGATGACAACAGCCAATACTGTTCGTCCAATGAAGATTTTTTGGATGCGGCGGCTGTTGCTGATGTCATTGGAATTGAAATCAAGCACGTCAACTTTGCCAGCGAATACAAAGACCGCGTGTTTGCAGAATTTTTGCGTGAACACCAATCGGGCAGAACGCCCAACCCCGATATTTTGTGTAACGCAGAAATCAAATTCAAAGCATTTTTAGATCACGCTGTTCAAATTGGCGCAGAGCAAATTGCAACAGGACACTACGCGCGCCTTAGAAAAGCAGAGCAACAATTTGAATTGCTAAAAGGCATTGATCACACCAAAGATCAAAGTTATTTTTTGCATCGACTGAATCAACATCAATTGTCAAAAACCTTGTTTCCTGTGGGCGAGTTACAAAAAACAGAAGTCAGACGCATCGCCGCAGAAATCAAATTACCCAACGCCAAGAAAAAAGATTCAACTGGTATTTGCTACATTGGAGAGCGGCCTTTTCGAGAGTTTCTCAATCGCTACATTGCCAAAGAACTAGGTCCGATCAAAGATGAAAACGGCCGAACCATTGGCCAACATGTGGGTTTGAGTTTTTATACATTAGGGCAGAGGCAAGGACTAGGCATTGGTGGATTGAAAGACAAAAAATCCATCAAGGGTGCGGGCGAACATGCGCCATGGTTTGTTGCGCGCAAAGACATTTCCAAAAACACATTGTTTGTTGTTCAGGGGCATGATCACCCGTGGTTGTTGTCACATCAATTGTGGGCACAAGACATGAGTTGGGTGGCGGGACAAACACCCGCAGCCAATTTATATGGCGCAAAAACACGGTATCGACAAAGCGATGCAAGTTGTGAGTTGCTGATAAATGACAAAGGCCAAATGAACATAAATTTTGAACAGCCACAGTGGGCCGTAACACCTGGCCAATCCGCTGTTTTGTACAACGGCGATATTTGCTTGGGCGGTGGAGTGATTGCCAGCGTTCAAACCACACAAACCGAAATGATTTCATGATGATGCGTCGGCGCGAATTTGCCTTAAGACTACAAAAGATCGCTTGGGCCACCGCTGCGGCAACATGGATGAAGCCAATCGCCTCGTTGGCTCAAACCGAGCGCAAATGGAACAACGACCCTTTTGCTTGGGGCGTTGCCAGTGGCAGGCCTCGCCCCGACTCTGTGGTGTTGTGGACGCGACTCAAAGTGGAAGATGTCGATTTGCAATCACGCAGTACAACTGAGGAGCCCATTGCTGTTGCATGGGCGGTTTACTCAGATGAAAACTTGCGTCAACTGATTCAACAAGGAACCGTGTTAACCGACGCGATACGTGGACACAGTGTGCACGTGCACGTGCAAGGTCTTCAATCAGCAAAGCCATATTGGTATCGATTCACATCAGGTAACGCTGCAAGTGCGCGTGGAAAAACACGTACGGCACCTTCGCCTGATGCAGTTGTTAAAAAATTAAAAATTGCGTTGGCTTCTTGTCAGCATTACGAACAAGGCGAATACATTGCACATCAAGACATTGCGCAACACGATGTCGATATGGTTTTGTTTTTAGGTGACTATATTTACGAAAGTTCCAATCCGCGTTTCATCATTCGCAAACACGGAAGCGGTGAGCCACAAACGCTTCAAGAATACCGTGCGCGTTATGCTTTATACAAAAGCGATCCCATGCTTCAAGCATCACATGCGGCGCATCCTTGGATTTTGATGTGGGACGATCATGAAGTCGTCAACGACTACGCAAACGATCGCGATCAACGCTACACCGACCCCAAGATTTTTTTGCAACGCAGAGCAGTAGCATATCAAGCTTATTTTGAAAATCAACCCGTTTTGTTTGGGCCCAACCTCAACAGTCCATCGCGTGCGAGCATGCGATTGAACGAACAAATGGCATGGGGTCAATTGGCTGATATTTGGACGATTGATTGCAGACAATATCGTAGTTATCACGCCTGTGCCGATCCCTTGCGTGGAGGCGGTCGTGTGGTTACAGGGTGCAACGAGTTGGACGATCCTAATCGAAGCATGCTTGGGATTGAACAAGAAAAATGGTTGTCACAAGGCCTTGTTGATTCAAAAAGACAATGGAAAATCGTGGCTCAAGCGACGCAGTTGTCATCCACTGCTATTCAAACACCTTTGGGGCTCGCAACCTATACCGACTCATGGGACGGTTATCCGCAATCACGTAAACGAATCATGCAAAATATTGCAGAGGCCAAATTACAAGATGTGGTGACTTTGGGGGGTGATGTTCACATGAGCGTTGCAGCAAATTTGCGCGTGCAACCCAATCAAGAAAAATCGCCCGTCATCGCCAGTGAGTTTGTCGCAACATCGATTACATCACGCGGGCTCGATGAATCGGTTCTTTCAACGATTCGGGCAAATAACTCAGATTTGCTTCACGCCAGATCCGATGAGCGTGGCTTTGCACTGATTGAGGTCACATCATCAGGCGTTCAATGCGAATTTAGGACGACACCTTTTCCTGCAAACGCCAAGGCACCTCTTTCGGTTCGGGCTACCTATGTTTTAAAAACAGGTGTTGCGGGCCCGCAAAAAGCATAAAAACCCCCTGATCAATAGGGCTTTGTATAAAAGAAGAATTGATGTTAAGCCGCGGTAAGCCAATAGCCCGAATTAAAAGGACTGCTCATTCGAAGCGCTAATGGCGAAACGTCAACCAATTTGTCTGTTGGCATTTTTTCGCCTGTTTCGCTCAGGTCGATAGTGCTGCCAGCGACAACGCCTTCTTTTTCGAGGGCCACTTTGGGGGTGCGAGCAACAGAGAAAGAATAAAAACAACGGAAGGCCACTTTGCGATCAGACCAGTAGTCTGCGGCTTCGCGGAAAATGTCTAACAACTGTTCTCGAGCTTCTTTGTCAAATTTGGCGTGTGCAGGAATGTGTTCGAGCACGACGATAAATCCAGGCTGAGTACCCGATTTATACAGAGGATCAGTCATGCTGTCATAAAGAGAGTCGAAGTTTTTGCTCGTAGTGGCAGGAAAAGTGAATTGTTGTGCAATCATGTCGAGTACATCTTGCTTGCTTTGGGCCAATGCCAAATTGGCATAAAGAAAGTGATGACCCAATTGGTTACCAGTGCTCTGCAAGTCCGTCACGTGAAACGCGCGAATTGATTGAACGATGTTCGTTTTAACTGTACGAAGTGGCGTGTCCATCTCCGTTGATTTCCTATAAAAATGTTTTGGGTTGAAATAACCGGCTGAGATCGATTTGTTGCTGTGCAACATCGGACTGAAACATTCGGGTTAACCCCAAACGCCGAGCATGTATTGTGACGCAACAAGCCAAAAAAGGCAATAGAAACCCGAAAAATCTCTATGAACATCAGAGAAAACGCACAAAAAAGAATATTATTTTGGTAAAAACAGTTATCTTTGGGCGCTTGCGTCGGCCACGGTGAGCGCCGTCATGTTAACAATGCGCCGCACAGTGGTGCTTGCAGTCAATATATGCACCGGCTTGGCCGCGCCCAAAAGGACGGGGCCAATGGCGATGTTTCCGCCTGCCGCGGTTTTAAGCAGGTTGTAGGCAATGTTTGCCGAGTCTAAATTGGGCAATACCAATAAATTAGCGTCCCCAATAAGGGTGCTGTTGGGCATCATCGCATGACGAGCTACGCCATCAAGCGCAAGATCGCCGTGCATTTCACCGTCTATTTCTAACCAGGGTGCTTTTTGTTGAACCAGCGCGAGGGCGTCGCGCATTTTGATGGCAGACGTGTATTGACTGCTTCCAAAATTGGAATGAGAGAGAAGTGCGGCTTTGGGATGAATGCCAAAGCGCTTCATTTTTTCGGCGGCCATCACCGTGATTTCTGCGAGTTGTTCGGCGGTCGGGTTGTAGTTGATATGCGTATCCACTAAAAAAACCTGTCTGTCGGGCAGTAACAATCCATTCATACAAGCAAATGTTGTTGTGCCCGCACGATTACCAATCACTTGTTTAACGTATTGAAGATGCAAATCGGGCGTACCCCATGTGCCGCAAATCAAACCATCCACTTCACCTTTGTATAAAAGCATCGAGCCAATGAGAGACAAACGCCGACGCATATCGATTTTTGCCAATTGCTCGGTAACGCCTTTTCTTGACATCATGCGATGGTAGGTTTGCCAAAAGTCCCGATAACGCGCGTCGTGCTCGACGTTGACGACTTGATAATTCACGCCTTCTTTTAAACGCAAACCGAATTTTTCAATGCGTTGAGCAATAACAGCAGGGCGCCCAATTAATGTAGGTGCGGCCACACCTTCATCAACCACGATTTGACATGCACGAAGCACGCGCGCTTCTTCACCTTCGGCAAATGCAACGCGTTTTTTGGTGGCGCGTTTGGCAGCCGCGTAGATGGGCTTCATGGCTGAGCCTGATGCATAAACAAACGTTTGCAGTTTGTCGCGATAGGCTTGCATATCGGCGATAGGTCGAAGTGAAACACCGCTGTCCATCGCAGCTTGTGCAACAGCGGGCGCAATTTTGATCATTAATCGTGGATCGAAAGGTTTAGGGATCAGGTATTCGGGTCCAAACACCAACTGCTCTCCCGCATATGCAGCCGCAACCACTTCGCTTTGCTCGGCTTGTGCGAGTTCGGCGATTGCATGAACCGCTGCAATCTCCATCTCAGTTGTGATGGTCGATGCGCCAGCATCAAGTGCGCCTCTAAAAATATAGGGGAAACACAAAACATTGTTGACTTGATTGGGGTAGTCGGTGCGACCCGTTGCCATGATTGCGTCGATACGAACTTGTTTGACGTCTTCGGGCAAGATTTCGGGCGAGGGATTGGCCAAAGCCAAAATAATGGGCTTGGCCGCCATTTTTTTGACCATCTCGGGCTTGAGCACGCCACCCGCAGACAAACCTAAAAACACATCTGCACCATCGATCACATCGGCCAAATAGCGATGTGGAGTTTTTTGGACAAATTGAATTTTGTCTTCGTCCATCAACTCGGTTCGACCTTTGTAAACAACGCCAGCCAAATCAGTGACCCAAATATTTTTGCGCGGCATACCCAGTTTGATGAGCAAACCTAAACAGGCCAATGCGGCCGCACCTGCACCTGATGTGACGAGTTTGACGTTGGAAATATCTTTGCCCACAACGCGCAAACCATTGAGAATCGCCGCACCAACCACAATAGCTGTGCCGTGTTGATCGTCATGAAAAACAGGAATCTTCATGCGTTCACGCAATTTGCGTTCGACATAAAAACAATCGGGCGCTTTGATATCTTCTAAATTGATGCCACCAAACGTAGGCTCGAGAGAGGCGATGATGTCAACGAGCTTGTCGACATTTTTTTCGTTGATTTCTAAATCGAATACGTCAATGCCTGCAAACTTTTTGAATAAAACTCCCTTGCCTTCCATCACAGGCTTAGAAGCGAGTGGGCCGATATCGCCCAATCCTAAAACGGCCGTGCCATTGGTGATCACGGCCACCAAGTTGCCACGACTCGTATATTTGAAAGCGGCATTGGGATCTTTTGCAATTTCTTCGCACGGTGCAGCAACACCAGGTGAATAGGCCAATGACAAATCATGTTGATTAATGAGCTGCTTGGTGGCTTGAATCGCCACTTTGCCTGGTGTTGGAAATTGGTGGTAATCCAGTGCGGCGCGTCTTAATTCGGCTCTGGCCTCTTCTCTTTCGGTGGTTTGAGGCGTTGCCTTTTCTTTAGTCATCTCATAGCTCCAATAATTACCAACAAAAAGTTGGGCTTGCTAATTCAATCGGGGAAGGTGATTGTAGGTGGGAGTAAGATCAATATTTAATTGCTCATCAAAGCTTCAATCTCATCAGGATCAACAGGAACGCCTCGAGAGATCAAGTCGCATCCTTTGGCTGTCACAACCGCATCGTCTTCAATGCGAATACCGATGTTCCAATATTTTTCATCGAGACCGGGCGTTGGGCGAATATACAAACCAGGCTCAATCGTAAGAACCATGCCTTCGCGCAAAATACGGCTGGGTTGTTGACGAATGGTTTGACCAGTTACAGGGTCTTGCTTTGTTATGGTGTTGTCTATTTCAGACGCCTCAATATAACTGCCGCAATCGTGCACATCCATGCCTAACCAATGGCTGGTTCTGTGCATATAAAACTGAAAATATGCGCGCTTGTCGATCACATCTTGGCAAGTGCCGTGCTTGTCTTTTGAAAGAATGCCCAAGTCTAAAAGGCCCTGCGACAACACTTGCACCGCTGCTTCGTGTAGCGCAGTAAAGCGCGCGCCTGCCTGCGTGGCTTCAACGGCTGCAACTTGACTGGCCAATACCAAATCATAAATCGCACGTTGGGGCGAAGAGAATTTTCCATTGGCCGGAAACGTGCGTGTGATGTCGCTGGCGTAGCTATCAAGCTCACAACCCGCGTCGACTAAAACCAAATCGCCGTTGCGAATGGGCGCGGCATCGGCTCTGTAATGCAACACACAAGCGTTGGCACCTGCGGCAACGATGGAGCCGTAGGCGGTGTCTTGAGAGCCTTCTTGTCTAAATGCATGAAGCAGTTCGGCGTCTAAGTGATATTCATAAACGGGTTGATCCGCGCGCAACATTTTTGCGCTCAATTGCATGGCGCGAATATGTGCTTGAGCGCTGATATGACAAGCGCGTCGCATGATGTTGATCTCATGCGCGTCTTTGATTATGCGCATTTCGTCCAACAAAATGCACAAATCTTTTTGAATTGAAGGGCAGATCACGCCCATGCGAACTCTTGAGCGAACTTTTTCTAGGGCTTGCTCAATTTGTACATTCAATCCTGCATGGGTTGCAAACGGATACCAAACACAGTGTTGATTTTCGAGCAGTTGGGACAACTGTGTTTGCAAATCGTTATTTGAAAAGGCCTCGTCAACACCTAAGGCATCAACTGCAGCGCTTGGGCCTATGCGAAAACCATCCCATATTTCTCGCTCCATGTCTTTGGGCTGACAAAATAAAACACTTTTTCCATTTGAAAAAAGAATCAAGCATGCGTTGGGTTCCGTAAAACCAGTGAGGTAATAAAAGTAACTGTCGTGGCGGTATAAAAAATGTGAATCACGGTTGCGCGTTTGTTCGGGCGCGGTTGGAATAATGGCGACGCTGTGTTCGCCCAGTTGTTGGCACAGGCGTTGTCGACGCCCTGAATAAATGGCTAGATCTTGAATGGTCATGGCGTTGAATTTAACAGATTCAATCTTTCGGGTGTGCCGACATCGGTCCACGACTGGTTATAAATCGTGCCGCTGACTTTATGGAGTTCCATGGCGTGTCGCAAAAGCGGCGCTAATGCAAGGCGAGCGCCCGTGGGATTGCCAAAAGCAAGGTCACAAATGGCGGGGTCAAAAAATTTGCGCTTATATAGAGCAACTGTGCTGAAGGTATACAAAGGCCCATTAGGGTTTTGTTTGGCGTGAAAACATTTGCCATTGCTTGAAATTCCAAAATCACCTTTGAGATTGTAATTGGGGTTGGGCACCAACCAAAGATGCGCCCAATCTTCGGATTCTCGAAAAGACTCTAGTAATCTTGAAAAAAAAACAAAATCGGGCATCCAAACATCGCCAGCGACCACCCAAAACACCTCATCAAGCATAGGCAAAGCACGTACAACCCCGCCCGCTGTTTCCAGCGCGCCGCCAAAATCTTGCGCCTCATCTGAATAATGAATACGAACGGGGCCGTTTTTACTTGTAAAAACAGCGCCGATGCTTTGTTTAATTTGTACATCGAGCCAAGCGGTGTTGATCACAACATCGGTGTGTCCGCTTTGCGCCAACGACTCAATCGACCATTGAAGCAAAGGCATTCCCTTGACTGTTAACAAGGGCTTGGGCGTGTGGTCGGTGAGTGGGCGCATACGCTCGCCGCGGCCAGCGGCCAAAATCATGGCTTTCGCCCGAGTGTTTTGCGATTCTTTATTCATAAACAACCAGTTTATCGCCAAGTTGTCAGTAAGGGGTGAATGGGTTGGCTAAAATGGTGGGCTTCGCCTTCATATCAGACTTACGGACCCCTCATGGCAAATCAAACACAAATGGCCAATGCCATCCGCGCATTGGCAATGGATGCTGTCCAACAAGCGAACTCAGGACATCCAGGTGCGCCAATGGGAATGGCCGATATGGCCGTTGCATTGTGGGGTGATCACTTAAACCACAATCCTTCAAATCCGCATTGGCCCAATCGCGATCGTTTTGTTTTATCCAATGGCCATGGTTCGATGTTGATTTATTCGCTGTTGCATCTCACGGGATACAACTTGCCCATGGGTGAGCTTAAAAACTTTCGTCAACTGCACAGCAAGACACCCGGCCATCCAGAAGTAGACGTGACACCCGGTGTTGAAACAACCACGGGCCCCTTGGGTCAGGGCATTTCAAATGCGGTGGGCATGGCGCTTGCAGAAAAACTATTGGCCACGCAATTCAATACACAAGAACACGCGGTTGTTGATCACCACACATATGTGTTTTTGGGTGACGGTTGTTTAATGGAAGGCGTCTCGCACGAAGCTTGTGCATTAGCGGGTGCGTGGCGACTCAACAAACTGATTGTGTTGTATGACGACAATGGCATTTCAATTGACGGTCAGGTTGCGCCTTGGTTTATCGATGACACGGCATCGCGTTTTCGTGCGTATAGTTGGAACGTCATCACTTGTAGCAATGGGCATGATGCACAAGCTGTATCGCAAGCCATTGCTGCTGCCAAACAAAGTCAAGATGAACCCACCATCATTATTTGTAAAACAAGTATTGGTAAAGGCAGTCCCAATCGAGCCAACACTGCAAAAGCGCACGGCGAGCCATTGGGCGCAGAAGAAATTGCATTAACGAGAGCCGCTTTGGGTTGGGCGCACGCGCCCTTTGAAATTCCTGCAGATGTTTATGCCATGTGGGACGCCAAATTCAAAGGGCAACAAAAAGAAACGCAATGGAATGCACTGTTTGATGCGTATCAAAAATCGCATCCCGAAAAAGCTTTGGAGTTGATGCGAAGAATCAACGGTGAATTGCCCGCACAGTTTTCACAAGTGGTGGTCAACGCAGTGGTTGATGCGCATCAAAAAGCACAAACCGTGGCGAGTCGAAAAGCCAGCCAAATAGCATTAGAGGCATTCACGGCAGCGTTGCCTGAGTTGTTGGGAGGTTCAGCAGATCTCACAGGATCAAATCTCACCAACACGCCTTCAACGCCGAGTTTTAGAGTGAGTGCCAATGCGCAAGTGATTAAAAACGAAGCGGGACAAACGGGTAGACACATCAACTATGGCGTGCGCGAATTTGGAATGGCCGCCATTATGAACGGTTTGGCTTTGCATGGTGGATTTATTCCTTATGGCGGAACTTTTTTAACCTTCAGTGATTATTCACGCAATGCTATTCGCATGGCCGCGCTAATGAAAAAACGAGTGATTCATGTGTTTACCCATGACTCAATTGGCTTGGGCGAAGACGGTCCAACGCATCAATCGATTGAGCACGCCGCGTCTTTGCGTTTGATTCCCAATTTGGATGTGTGGCGACCTGCGGATACGGCAGAGACGGTGGTTGCATGGGCGGTGGCATTACAAAATAAAAATAAACCAACGGCATTGCTGCTCAGTCGGCAAAATTTACCTTATTTGCCCAAAGCAGATGCGGGCAACGCCAGTGGCCTCGACTCGATTAGCAAAGGCGCTTATATTTTAGCAGAACCCAGCGAAGTGGGTATTAACAAAAAAGCACAAGCCGTCATTATTGCAACTGGCTCTGAAGTGCATTTGGCATTGAAGGCGCAAGAATTGTTGGCCACATTTAAAGTGGCAACAAGAGTGGTCTCGATGCCGAGCACCACCACCTTTGACAAACAAAGTTTGGCTTACAAAAAAACAGTGTTGCCCGAGGGCATTCTACGCATTGCGGTTGAAATGGGATGCGCCGATGGTTGGTGGAAATATGGCGTGTCGGCGGTTGTGGGCATCGACACGTATGGCGAGAGTGCACCTTCACCCGTATTGTTTAAACACTTTCGCTTCACGCCAGAAAATGTAGCGGATACCGTGCGCGCTGTTTTACAGCGTCGTTGATTTTTTTATATCTGAAGGAAAAAAAATGGCAATCAAAATAGGCATCAATGGATTTGGACGAATTGGTCGAATGGTGTTTCGTGCCGCGGCACAAAATTTTTCGGATATCGAAGTGGTCGGCATCAACGACTTGCTCGAACCCGATTATTTGGCCTACATGCTCAAGTACGACAGCGTGCATGGTCGATTCAAAGGCGATATTGAAGTAGATGGCAATACACTGATTGTAGATGGTAAAAAAATTCGATTGACGCAAGAAAGAGATCCTTCTGCACTTAAGTGGAATGAAGTGAATGCCGATGTGGTGGTGGAAGCAACGGGATTATTTTTAGATAAAGCGTCTGCCGAAAAACATTTGGCCGCTGGCGCCAAAAAAGTTTTGATATCTGCACCCAGCAAAGACGACACACCGATGTTTGTTTATGGGGTTAATCACGCCAACTATAAAGGTCAAACAATTGTTTCCAATGCATCGTGCACCACCAATTGTTTAGCGCCCGTTGCCAAAGTTTTGAATGACAAATGGGGCATTAAGCGCGGACTCATGACAACTGTGCATGCGGCAACTGCCACACAAAAAACTGTCGATGGTCCATCCAACAAAGATTGGCGCGGTGGTCGAGGCATTCTTGAAAACATCATTCCATCCAGCACGGGTGCGGCCAAAGCGGTGGGCGTGGTCATTCCAGAGCTCAATAAAAAATTAACAGGCATGTCGTTTCGCGTTCCTACATCCGATGTTTCGGTTGTCGATTTAACGGTTGAGCTCAATAATCCAGCCACCTACGCAGAAATTTGTGCAGAAATGAAAGCGCAAAGTTTGGGCGCACTCAAAGGCGTGTTGGGTTACACCGAAGACAAAGTCGTTGCAACCGATTTTCGAGGCGAGTCATGCACCTCTGTGTTTGATGCAGAAGCAGGCATTGCATTAGACAGCACCTTTGTGAAAGTGGTGAGTTGGTATGACAATGAATGGGGCTACTCCAATAAATGTTTGGAGATGGTTTACGTCATTGCCAAATAACTTTTTATAAAACACAGTGATCGCGAGCACAGCACTTCCAAGTTTTGAAGATGTGGTGCTTGCCGCTCAGCGCATCAGTGGATTTGCGCATCGCACACCAGTGATGCGTTCGCGTTATCTCAATCAAACCTTAGGCGCTGAAGTTTTTTTTAAATGTGAAAATTTGCAGCGCATGGGCGCGTTCAAATTTAGGGGCGCATTTAATGCGCTTTCAAAATTCACCGATGCGCAAAGACGCGCTGGCGTCATTGCTTATTCGTCGGGCAATCATGCGCAAGCGGTGGCCTTATCGGCACAAATACTCCAAACTAGTGCCACTATTTTGATGCCACACGATGCTTCTGCAGCCAAGCTCGACGCGACGCGAGGCTATGGCGCAACCGTTATTGGCTACGACCGTTATCAAGAAGACGCCATGGCCTTGGCGCAAGCCATATCCAAGCGAGACAACCAAACATTTATTCCGCCCTTTGATCATCCCGATGTGTTGAGTGGACAAGGCACATCTGCTTTGGAGTTGTTTGAAGAAGTGGGTGAGTTGGATGCTTTGTTTGTCTGCTTGGGTGGTGGCGGATTGCTCAGTGGTTGCTCATTGGTTGCGCGCGCACTTTCACCGCAGTGTCGTGTGTATGGTGTTGAACCTTTGGCAGGCAATGATGTGGCGCAATCTTTTGCTAAAGGCGAGCGCGTTCGCATTGCGACGCCTAAGACGATTGCAGATGGCGCGCAAACACCGATGGTGGGCGAAATAACTTTTGCAATTATTCGAAAAAATGTAGATGCGATTTTTACGGTTACCGACGAACAACTCATCGACAGCATGCGCTTTTATGCGGAGCGGATGAAATTGGTGGTTGAGCCCACGGGTTGTTTGTCATTGGCCGCGGCACTTCAAATGTCGCCGCAACTCAGAGGGCAACGAATGGGCGTCATCATCAGTGGCGGGAATGCGGACGCACAACGCTATGCTCAGTTATTGTCAATGCCCACATCCAAAAGCTGATATTTCAATCGTTGTACCATCTGTCGCATGAGCAATAGTCTTCAAGCATGGATTGATCAAATATCGGCCGCAGCGCAAGCAGGGCGAGTCCTATCCATTGAAGGTGGTGCGACCAAGCGGTTTTATGGCGAAATCACGCAAAGCAATGATATATTAAACACGCGCGCCCATTCGGGCATTGTGAGTTATGAGCCCAGCGAGTTGTACATCACGGGCAAAGCCGGAACGCCTCTGATTGAAATAGAAGATGCCTTAAAACAGCGCAATCAATGTTTGGCATTTGAGCCGCCTCATTTTTTTGATGCGAACACTTCAAAAGACTCAACCACTGTAGGCGGCATGGTTGCCTGTGGTTTGGCCGGGCCCTCGCGTGCGCAAGCAGGCGGCGTGCGAGATTATGTGTTGGGTGTTGAGATGATCAACGGACGTGCGCAGACGCTCACCTTTGGTGGGCAAGTGATGAAAAATGTAGCTGGGTACGATGTGTCGCGTTTGATGGCGGCGAGTATGGGTGTGTTGGGTGTCATAACAGTTGTCTCGCTGAAAGTATTGCCGATTGCGCCCGCCCAAAACACTATTGAATGCGCAGACATCAATCAAACACAGGCATTAAAATTGTTGCATCAATGGGGGGTGCAGGCCTTGCCACTCAATGCGAGTTGTTGGGTGCAAGATGCTTTATATATTCGATTGCGTGGTGCAGTTGCCGCAGTTCAATCGGCCACGGAGCGCATGCAATCAGAACTCAAATTGTTGGGCAAACGTGTGCAAGTGATTGATCAAGCGCAAGCCCAATTAGATTGGGTGGCCTGCGCCAAGCAAACCTTGCCATTTTTTCAACAAGCACCCAAGGCTACCGATTGTTTGTGGCGTTTGTCGGTTGCGCAAACCGCGGCACCATTATCCTTGCCTTATCCGTCGCTCATCGAGTGGCAGGGTGGTTTGCGATGGGTATGGGCGCCAGCGTCAGCGGTGAATCAATTAAGAGAGACTGCAAAGCAAGCAGGCGGGCACGCAACTTTGTTTCGTACCAGCCAAGCAAATGCAGACGCAGATAAAAAAGTAGGCGTGTTCACGCCCTTGCCTGCTGTTAAATCCAAAATTCAACAACAATTGCAACAACAAATGGATCCGATGGGTGTATTCAATACAGGCCGCATTCAACTCTAAATTTTTTATTGAACCATGCAAACCCAACTCGCACCTGAGCATCAAAACACCGCCGATGGTCGTGCAGCAGAAGCTATTTTGCGCAAATGTGTGCATTGCGGTTTTTGCACAGCCACTTGTCCCACCTATCAATTGTTGGGTGATGAATTGGATGGGCCGCGTGGCCGCATCTATTTAATCAAGCAAGTGCTAGAAGGACATGAGCCCACACGCGCAACACAACAACATTTGGATCGATGCCTGACTTGCCGAAATTGTGAAAGCACTTGCCCCAGTGGTGTGGAGTATGGTCATTTGGTGGATATCGGCAGAAAAATAGTTGACCAAAAAGTAGAACGCCCCCTTGTTGAAAAAACCGTGCGTTGGATGCTCAAAGAAGGCATGATGTCGCCCTTGTTTGCACCTGCGATGAAATTGGGTCAAATGTTTCGGGGTGTGTTGCCATCTGCTTTAAAAGCAAAAATTCCTAAATCACAAAACGCAGGTGCGTGGCCCACAAACACGCACACAAAAAAAATATTGATGTTGGCCGGATGCGTTCAGCCCGTGATGAGCCCCAACATCAACACAGCCACTGCGCGCGTGCTCGATGCATGTGGCATTCAAACGGTGGTGGCCACCAACGCAGGTTGTTGTGGTGCGGTTCAATTTCATTTGAACGATCAAGAAAAAGCCAAGCATCAAATGCGCGCTAACATGAATGCATGGTGGCCTTATGTGGAGCAAGGTGTTGAGGCGATTGTGATGAATGCGTCGGGTTGTGGCGTGATGGTCAAAGACTATGGTCATATTTTGCAAGATGATGGAGCTTATGCACAAAAAGCGGCACGCATCAGTGAACTCACACAAGACTTAAGTGAACTCTTGCCTTTGATGGTGCCATTGCTCAAGACCCAAATCAGCAGGGACGCAGCGCATGCAGCGGGCTTGCAAGCCTTTCATCCGCCCTGCACATTGCAGCATGGACAGCAACTCAGAGGCGGTGTTGAAACGCATTTAACGCAACTGGGTTTTGATGTGAAGTCCAACCAAGAAGAATCACATTTGTGTTGTGGTTCTGCCGGAACCTACTCGGTGTTGCAACCGCAAATCTCATACAACTTGCGTGACAGAAAACTCAATCACTTAAATACTATTCAACCCCAAGGCATTTGCAGTGCCAATATTGGTTGTATCACGCATTTGAAAAGCGGTACTGATTTGCCTGTGCGGCATTGGATAGAAGTCGTGGACGCGGCACTGCTTGCCAGCGCTTTTCAGCCATCAAGCCGCTAGTGCTTGCAAAATATCTTTTTCTATTTTTGACGGTGCGTCTTGTGGTGCGTAACGAGAAATCACACGACCGTCTTTGCCGACTAAAAACTTGGTGAAATTCCATTTGATGGCTTTTGAGCCGAGCAAACCCGGCGCCTCTTTGCAAAGCCATTGATATAAGGGGTGCGCGTCATTGCCATTCACGTTGATTTTGCTCATCATCGCAAAACTAACGCCATAATTTGTTTGACAAAATGCGCCAATTTCTTCGTTGCTGCCGGGGTCTTGCGCGCCAAATTGATTGCATGGAAAACCCAATACGACCAAGCCTTCGGATGCGTAGGATTGATCGAGTTTTTCTAAACCTGCAAATTGTGGCGTGAAGCCACAGGCACTTGCTGTATTAACAATGAGTAAAACTTTATTATTGTAATCGGCGAGACACACATCAACGCCATCTATTCGCTTGACTTGAAAATCATTAATTGTTGTCACTGCATCAACTCCTTCATTGATTAATGGTGTGAATCGTCATTGCGCGCAATGTCAAGCAATCGATTCACTTCATCGGCGTGATGGATAACATTGCTTTCATGCCATTTTTTAATCAACCACATCAAGCCACCGACGAGTACGCCAAAACCTGTGATGGCCGCAAACGCGCTCAATCCCATGCCTGTTGAAAAACTATACAAGCCACCCAAGGCCAAAATACACGCTTGTTCGTTGAAATTTTGTACAGCGATCGATCGCCCCGCGCCCATGAGGTTGTGTCCGCGGTGTTGCAGCAATGCATTCATGGGCACGACTAAAAATCCACCAAGCGCACCCAACATAATCAAAAAGGGTGCGGCAATCCAAACATTGGTGATGAAGTTCATCGCCAATACCAAAATACCCATTGCAATACCGAGTGGCATTAAACGCGCCGCCGTATCCAATTTCATTTTTAAAGATGCAACGACAGCGCCAACAGCGGTTCCAATGGCAACAACCCCCATCAAACCCGAAGCTTGCGCGGTGGCGTAACCCAAAACGGCTGCACTCCAAGCCAACACGATGTAGCGCAAATTGCCACTCACGCCCCAAAATAAGGTGGTGGTGGCCAATGAAATTTGTCCTAGCTTGTCGTGCCACAGCAAAGTGTTGCAACGCCAAAAATCGGGCGCCAAAGCAATCAAGTTGTAAATCAAACCGTGTTTTGTATTGCTTTTTAAAGGAAGCATCTCAACGCCCGTGTGAGGAATGCGGGTATTGAACCAAGCCGCAATTGCATAAACAAAAATCAATACTGAAATGGCTGCTTCTGGTGCTGTATCGATCCCCGTATCGAGAATCGGAAAATCGGCAGACAATAAAAAACCAGCAATATGATGCCCAACGAGTTGTCCACCTAATACAACACCCAAAATAATCGATGCGATGGTGAGGCCTTCGATCCAGCCGTTGGCTTTAACCAACTGTGATGCGGGCAATAGTTCGGTGAGGATGCCGTATTTGGCAGGCGAATAAGCCGCCGCACCCAAACCCACCACCGCGTACGACAAAAGAGGGTGCGTGCCAAACAACATCATCAAACAACCAACGACCTTGATGCCGTTGCTAATGAACATCACACGCCCTTTGGGTTGCGAGTCTGAAAAAGCGCCAACAAAGGGCGCCAAAATCACATAAAACAGGGCAAACATCGGAACCAATGCGGCGCGTTCCCATTCGGCGCCACCTGAAGCTTTGATCAGTTCGACGGCTGCTACAAACAATGCGTTGTCAGCTAAAGAGCTGAAAAACTGCGCCGCCATAATGGTATAAAAACCGCGATTCATTTTTGTTTTAATCTCAAAGCATTGAAACGCATCTTGTGTTCAGATTTGTAAAAATGGCAAAACGCCGTGTCTGCGAGTTATAACATGCGTCTGAGACAATCCATCCCACCATGCCACGTCCCATACAAGCCATTATTCACACCGACGCTTTTCAGCACAACCTGAAGGGTCTTCGCGTAAGTGCCCAAGACGCGCGTGTGTGGGCCGTCGTCAAAGCCAACGCTTATGGCCACGGCATTGCGCGTGTGTATGAAGGATTGCGTGGCGCCGATGGCTTTGCCTTGCTAGACCTTGATGAAGCACAGCATGTGCGCGATCTCGGATGGCGCGGCCCCATACTTTTATTAGAAGGCGTGTTCGAGCCGCGCGATTTGGAATTGTGTTCTCGACTCGATTTGTGGCATACGGTGCATTGTAACGAGCAAATCGACATGCTGAGTCAACACAAAACACAAACCCCGCATCGTGTTTTTTTAAAAATGAATTCGGGCATGAATCGTTTGGGATTTGCGCCACAACTTTTTCGCTTGGCATGGACGCGTTTGAATGCGTTGCCACAAGTCGATGAAATTTCTTTGATGACGCATTTTGCAAACGCCGATGTAGTGGACGGTATTGAACAAGCCATGCGTGTGTTTGAAGAGTTCACGCAAGATTTGCCTGGCGAGCGCAGTGTGAGCAACAGCGGCGCTGTGTTGTTGCAAAGCAAGCGCGCTGGTGTGAGCGCCGATTGGGTGAGACCTGGCATTGCTATGTACGGTAGTTCAACCGATTACCCCACGCATGATGTTGCGCATTGGGGCTTGTTGCCATGCATGAGTTTGCGCAGTCGATTGATTGCGATTCAACAACTCAAAGCGGGTGATGCAGTGGGCTATGGCGCCACTTTTAAAGCAACAGATGAAATGATCATTGGTGTCGTTGCCTGTGGTTATGCCGATGGCTATCCACGTCTGTGTCCAACCGGAACACCTGTGTTGGTGGGCGGTGTGCGCACCCGCACGGTGGGTCGCGTCAGCATGGACATGAGCACTGTGGATTTGATGCCGTTGATAGAAAAAAATGTGCGCGCGCAGATCGGAACTTCAGTGACTTTATGGGGACAAGACGAGTCGGGACAGCTGTTGTCGATTGATGAAATTGCGCTTCAAGCCAAAACCGTGGGCTATGAGTTGATGTGTGGCGTGGCCCCGCGTGTGGGGTTTGTGGTTGCTTAGTAAAGGAACGCTAATTTTTCTCAAACCAATTCCAATCACTGTAGACACCACCACAAACGCACCGGCCATCTGAATCGGTGCAATTGCTTGATCCAATATCGCCCAACCCATGATCAATGCAAACACGGGCTCCACATTCATGATGGCGGAGTTTCCCGCAACACCCAGTTTAGGCAAGATGATGAACATGATGGTGAACGCGGTGCCATACAAAAAAACCAAAGCGGCTAAGCTACCCCATCCGACCGTGGTTTGTGGCCAATCGGGACCGCCTTGCACGCCGATCACACACAAAGCAATCAAGCCCGCAAGCAACAAAGTGCTGGTGGTGCGCACGCGACCATCTAAACCTTCGGCTTCATATTGCGTCCAAACCAATGCCAGACCAAATGTGGCTCCTGCGGCCAATCCAAACATCACACCTGTACCGATTTTTTCCCATTGCGCGCTTGCGCCCAAGCCAGAGGCCGCGCCCAATACATCCAAGGCCATGGCCAAGCCCAACAAAATAACAGGCATGGCGTACAACACCATTTTTTCGGGTAAGCGTTTGTAAAGTAATTTGTCCCACATCGTTGTCCATAAAGGATAAGTATTGAAAGCAAGCAAAGCCAATGCAACGGGCAAGCGTGCAACAGCAGAATACAAGCATTGACTTTGCACGCCAATCATCAAGCCCACCAACAAAATACCGCGCGCTTGTTTTTTGTTGGGACGCCATGATGCGTGATTGAACATCACAATCAAGGCGACGATTGCTGCAGTAATGAGGCTGCGTGCGGCAACTGCCGTTGCAACGTCGAGCCCGCTATTGAATGCAAGGCGCGCTGCGGTGTGATTGGATCCCATCATGAAGGCAATCAACAACAAAGTTAAAAAAGCGGTGAGATTGATAGCGCGAGTAGGTGTGGTCATTGAATGTTTTTTATAAAGGATAGAGGCCGCGTTGTTGAGCGTGCAGTCGACTCAATCCGAGCAAGGCATCGGTGTAGGGCGTGGGTATTTGCGTGAGAGCTCCGAGTTCTCGAACAGAACTCACTAAAGCATCGAGCTCAACAGGCCGATGGGCCTCCACATCTTGCAACATCGATGTTTTGAAAGCGCCGAGCTTCATCGTCACTGCGTGTCTATCTTCGGGTTGCTGATCAATGGCTAGCCCGAGTTTTGCGCCGATGGCCTTGGCTTCGAGCATGATTTGCGAAACAAAACCACGCACCAAATCGTCACCCAAAACTTTATCAACAGTTGCACCCGTGATGGCACTAATCGGGTTGATGGTCATGTTGCCCCACAACTTATACCAAATATCTTTTTGGATGTTATTGCTTTGTGTGCACGCAAAACCCGCGTCACTGAGTAATTGATGCAATTGAATGATGCGAGGAGTGTTTAAGCCATCAGGCTCGCCGATGATGAGGCCATTGCCAAAGTAATGGTGGATGTGACCACGAGTGGGCGTAGCGCAACTCGCATGCACCACGCAACCGATCACGTGCGAAATAGGAATGGCTTGCTCGATGACGCCCTTTGGATCAATGCTCGATAAACGCGTGTTCGATGGTGCACCGGATAGGCCTTTTAAAAACCACCAAGGAACACCATTCATGGCCACCAGCACCTGCGTGTTTTTGCCAAGCAAAGGTGCTATGTGTTGTGCAACCATTTGCATGGCAGGAGCCTTAACGGCAATGACGACCAAATCTTGCGCACCTAATTTCTGTGTATCGTCACTGGCAATCACATCAACCCGATGCGTTTGCTTATTTTGCGTGAGTTGCAAACCCGATTGTTGAATGTTGCGAAGTGTTTGGTCGCGGGCCATCACGCTGAGTGCAACATGGGATTGCATGCCTAAATGAACGCCAATCCACCCCCCAATAGCGCCTGCGCCAACAATGCAAACTTTCATAAGCGATAGCGGTCGTCGATGCGATCGACCAATAGTTGCATCGCGGCAAACACATCGTCGCCACCACCGCCACCATTGTCAGTGTAGTATTGCAAAGCGTCGCGCGTGCATTTTTGAGCGATGTCTTCAGAAATTACAATGGCGGGGCCCATGCTGAGCGTTGCCAATTGAACATCGCACGCACGTTGCAGTGTCCACAAAATAACAAAGGCTTGTGGCAAAGTGCTACCCCAAGAAAGCAAACCATGATTGCGCAAGATGACGGCTTTTTTGTTGCCAATATTTTTTAAAACACGCGGACCTTCGTCCGGATGAACGGTGATGCCTTCAAAATCATGATAGGCCACCATGTTGTGCAATTGCGCGCTGTAAAAATTATTTTGTGCCAAGCCACCTTGTTGGCACGCAACCGCCAAGCCTGAAGTGGTGTGCGTGTGCATCACACAATGCGCATTGGCAATGTTGTCGTGAATACAACTGTGTACCACAAAACCGGCAGGATTGACTTTGTGCGATGACCCATCCATCACGCGACCTTGTAAATCAATTTTGACCAAATTGCTGGCTGTGACTTCGGAGTAATGCAAGCCAAACGGATTGATTAAAAAATGTTTGTCTTTGCCGCTGGCGCTCTCGGGTACGCGCAAGGTGATGTGGTTGTAAATCATTTCGACCCAACCGAGCATCGCAAACACGCGATAACAAGCAGCGAGTTGAACGCGTGCAGCCCATTCGTCAGGATGAAAGTCAGATTGTCTAGATGCCATCATTTAAACCAATCGAAAAGTGATGGGCCCCAAGGGGCCATAGTCTGCATGAAATGTATCGCCTGCCACGCCCAACACGGGTCGCGTGAATGACCCGGCGAGCACCACTTCACCCGCATCCAAAAACTCACCCCAAGGCGCGAGTTTGTTGGCCAACCAAGCAACGCCGTTGGCGGGATGATTGAGCACGGCGGCGGTCACACCTGTTTCTCCAATCACACCATTTTTAAACAACAGTGCACTGACCCATCGCAAATCAATGGCGTCGGGCTTGATAGGCCGCCCGCCCAGCACAATGCCTGCACTGGCGGCATTGTCGCTGATGGTGTCGAACACTTTGCGCATCACCTTGGTGTATCGGTCGAATTGTTCAATGCGCGCATCGATGATTTCAATGGCGGGCACCACATAGTCGGCGGCAGACAAAACTTGTGTGAGTGTGATGTTCGGACCGCGTAAAGGCTTGGCCAACACAAAAGCCAACTCCACTTCAATGCGTGCGGCGATGAAACGCGATGCTGGTATATCGGTGGCTGACTCAAAAAACATATCGTCAAATAACACGCCGTAATCGGGCTCATTGAGTTGACGCGACAACTGCATCGCGCGTGAAGTGAGGCCAATTTTGTGACCGCGCACCACACGACCTTTGCTGCGTTTGAGATCGGCCCAAGCACGAGAAATCGCGTAACCATCTTCAGTGCGCATATCAGGTTATTTTTTTAAAAAATGCTCGAGTTGCGTGCGCGAGCTTTCTGCGTGATCGAGTTGAGCCGCGAGTTGCGAGATGAGCGCAGGAGTAAAGATGTTCATTGTAGGGTTTAAATTAAATCAGCTAAGAACCGCTGAGAATTTCAATTTTATATGAAACGAGACATTCCTGTTGGCTCCTTCAGTATTTTCCAATCCAGGTATGAGCCTGAAGAAGTGTCTTTCCAAGGACTTTGGAATTAGGATTGATCGGAGTAGTAAAGCTGAGAGTTTACGATTTTTTTCTGGATCTAGTGAAAGAAGCAAATAGCTTGCTTTTGGCTAAATTCAT
>SHXN01000181.1 GCA_009693305.1 Limnohabitans sp. | reverse complement strand
TCATCTCCTCCAAAAACTCACGCTTACGCGTACGCTTGGTGACCAATTCAAATCCGGTGCTGGCAAAGGTGGTTTGTTTCATCTACCTATAACGCTTGTGTCACGCCTTTGGATGACTTACGATGAGACTTTTGCAGAGAATCCCTAAGAAACGAGCCATGTCGACTGTCACAGATGAGGAGATTAAAATGATTCAACACCGATTGAATAACAGACCGAGAAAGAGATTGGGATTCAAAACACCCGCAGAGGTGTTCCATCAATCACTCAAGCGCGTTGCACTTCGTGCTTGAATTCGCCTTGGTTAATTGGGGTCAGTTAACAATTAATCTAACATCTCTTAATTATCTACATTTCAACTGCATCTTCCACATTACTGGTAAACCCTCGTTTGATGGTGCGATTTCCATACCAACCAAATTCCGATCAAAATCATGGGCACGCACAACCACTGCCCCATGCTCAAGCCCGCACTGAGCAATCCGAGATGTGCATCAGGCTCGCGAAAATATTCCGCGAGAAAACGCAAACATCCGTATCCGAATAAAAATACACCCGAAATATATCCAGTGGGTTGGGGTTTCCGAGCAATGAGCCACAACACAACAAACAACAACAAACCCTCTAATAAAAATTGGTAGATTTGTGACGGGTGCCTTGGAATCATGGATCCGCTTTGCGGAAAAATCATCGCCCATGGCAACGCAGGATCAGCCTCGCGCCCCCACAATTCTCCATTGATGAAATTGCCCACTCGTCCCGCCGCCAATCCTGTGGGCACACAAGGCGCGATAAAGTCTGTCACTTGCAACCAAGGCAAGCCTTGTCGATGTGCATACAAAAACATCGCCAAAATAACGCCCAACATACCACCATGAAAGCTCATGCCACCTTGCCAGACATAAAAAATTTCGAGTGGATGCGACGCATAGTAACCGAATTTGTAAAATAAACAATAGCCCACTCGTCCGCCCAGCACCACGCCTAAAACCCCGTAAAACAAGAGGTCTTCGGCCTGTTGCACGCCCCATTTACCCTGAATTTGCAAATCGGCCCATGGCAGATGATGCAAACGTAATCGCGCCAGCAACATAAACAGTAAAAAAGCCACCATGTAAGTAATGCCATACCAATGCACGGACAATGGATCCAAGGACAGGGCAACAGGATTGAATTGAGGATGTGTCAGCATGTCTCGCATTGTGCCTACATCCTGGCGCCACAGCGTTAAACTCTTGTTTTTTCCAACATCGCAGACGGAACACATCATGGCGACAAAAATCATTCCCATCAATCGACGCTCAGCCAATATCACCGAAGGCAAATCGCGCGCTCCCAATCGATCCATGTTTTACGCCATGGGTTATCAAGAGAGTGATTTCAGCAAACCCATGGTGGGCGTTGCCAATGGTCACAGCACCATCACCCCATGCAACAGCGGTTTACAAAAATTAGCCGATGCTGCGATTGAAGGCATTGAAGAAGCAGGTGGTAACGCACAAGTGTTTGGCACGCCCACCATTTCAGACGGAATGGCCATGGGCACTGAAGGCATGAAATACAGTTTGGTCAGTCGCGAAGTGATATCCGATTGCATCGAAACATGTGTGCAAGGTCAATGGATGGATGGCGTGTTGGTGGTAGGTGGTTGCGACAAAAACATGCCAGGCGGCATGATGGGCATCTTGCGCGCCAATGTACCTGCTATTTATGTTTATGGCGGCACCATCTTGCCAGGTCATTACAAAGGACAAGACCTCAATATTGTGAGCGTGTTTGAAGCCGTTGGACAAAATTCAGCGGGCAAAATGAGTGATGCCGATTTGCGCGAAATTGAAATGCGCGCTATTCCTGGAACAGGTTCGTGCGGTGGTATGTACACCGCCAACACCATGTCGTCCGCATTTGAAGCATTGGGGATGTCACTGCCCTTTTCTTCCACCATGGCCAATCCACACGATGAGAAACAAAACTCTGCCAAAGAGTCAGCCAAAGTTTTAATTGAAGCAATTAAAAAAGACATCAAGCCGCGCGACATCGTCACCAAAAAAGCATTAGAGAATGCAGTGGCGGTCATCATGGCAACAGGTGGTTCCACCAATGCTGTGTTGCATTTTTTAGCGATTGCACATGCGGCAGAAGTTGATTGGACCATCGATGACTTTGAGCGCATGCGCAAAAAAGTTCCCGTCATTTGTGATTTAAAACCCAGCGGAAAATATTTAGCTGTTGATCTACACAAAGCAGGCGGCATTCCACAAGTCATGAAAGTGTTACTCAACGCAGGCTTGTTGCACGGCGACTGCCTCACTATCAGCGGCCAGACCATTGCAGAAACACTCAAAGATATTCCAGACGTGCCACGCGCCGATCAAGACGTGATTCGCACCATTGACAAAGCGCTTTACAAAGAAGGTCATTTGGCCATTCTCAAAGGCAATTTATCGCCCGAAGGTGCGGTTGCAAAAATCACAGGTCTTAAAGTGCCTGTGATGACAGGACCTGCGCGCGTTTTTGATGGCGAGCAGTCTGCTTTGCAAGCCATCTTGGACGGGAAAATCAAAGCGGGTGACGTGATGGTGTTGCGCTATCTCGGCCCCAAAGGCGGCCCAGGCATGCCAGAGATGTTGGCGCCCACAGGTGCACTCATTGGCGCAGGACTCGGCGAGAGCGTGGGTCTCATCACCGATGGTCGATTCTCTGGCGGCACGTGGGGCATGGTAGTGGGTCACGTGGCACCCGAGGCAGCAGCAGGTGGCACGATTGCTTTTATTCATGAAGGTGACTCCATTACTATTGATTCACATCAACTGTTGTTGCAACTCAATGTGCCAGAATCAGAAATTGAAAAGCGAAAAAAGGGCTGGACCCCTCCAGCACCCCGCTACACACGCGGTGTGCAAGCCAAATTCGCATTCAATGCATCAAGCGCGAGCAAAGGTGCGGTTTTAGATAACTACTGATAAGATTAAAAATGAAATTGATTTTGACATCCGCATTGACTCTTTGCATCGTGACTCCATCATTTGCCGATCAAGCATTGGCCACCAGCAAAAATTGCATGACCTGTCACAACGTCGATAAAAAAATTGTGGGGCCTGCCTACAAAGACATTGCAAAAAAATACGTAGCTGACAAAGCAGCGACTGACAATCTCGCCAAAATAATCATTCAGGGCGGATCGGGTGTATGGGGACCTGTGCCCATGCCCGCCAATCCTCAAGTCAGCGAAGCTGAATCTAAAAAATTGGCTGCTTGGGTTTTGATTGTTAAATAATCAATTGTTTTCAGACAACTGATCTAGGATTGCAGGATTTTCCAAAGTTGAGGTGTCTTGTGTGATCGCCTCACCTTTGGCAATTGATCGCAACAAACGACGCATGATTTTTCCCGAACGTGTTTTGGGTAAGTTGTCACCAAATCGAATGTCCTTGAGTTTTGCAATCGGCCCAATTTCTTTACTGACATGATCACGCAAAATTTTTGCAATTTGTTTGGCTTCATCACCTGTGGGTCGTGTGCGTTTTAAAACCACAAACGCACAAATAGCCTCACCCGTTGTCTCGTCGGGTCTGCCCACCACAGCCGCTTCTGCGACCAACTCGGTGCAACTCACCAAAGCCGATTCAATTTCCATGGTTCCCATGCGGTGACCCGACACATTGAGTACATCGTCAAGGCGGCCTGTTATGGTGAAGTAACCTGTTTTTTCATCACGAATCGCACTATCACCCGTCAAATAATATTTGCCTTTGAAATCTTCGGGGTAATAACTCTTTTTGAAACGCTCGGGGTCTCCCCAAATGGTTCGAATCATTGAAGGCCATGGGCGCTTGACCACCAAAATACCACCATGACCCCAAGGCACCTCTTTGCCTGTTTCGTCAACGATTGCAGCAGCAATACCAGGAAAAGGCAACGTGCAAGAACCGGGCACCATCGGTGTCACACCAGGCAAAGGCGTGATCATGTGACCGCCTGTTTCTGTTTGCCAAAATGTATCCACGATAGGACAACGACCACCACCCACATGCTTGTGATACCACTCCCATGCAGCAGGGTTGATAGGCTCACCCACCGAACCGAGCAAACGCAAACTCGATAAGTTGTAACTCTTGGGATGAACAGCATCGTTGGCTTCAGCCGCTTTAATCAATGAACGAATCGCAGTGGGTGCGGTATAAAAAATACTCGCCTTGTGATCTTGAATCATTTTCCAAAAACGACCTGCATTCGGATAAGTTGGCACACCTTCAAAAATAATTTCAGTGCCGCCCAATGCCAATGGTCCGTAGGCAATGTACGTGTGACCCGTGACCCAACCGATATCAGCGGTACACCAAAACACATCGTTGTCTTTTAAATCAAACGTCCATTGTGTGGTGAGTGCCGCATGCAACAAATAGCCACCTGTGCTGTGTTGAACGCCTTTGGGCTTGCCCGTTGAGCCCGATGTATGCAACAAAAACAAAGGATGCTCGGCTTCGACCCACTCAGGCTCGCAAGTGGTGGACTGTTGATCCACCACATCTTTTGTCCACACATCCAAACCTGCTTTCATGGCCACATCTGCTCCTGAGCGCTTGACCACCATCACATGTTTAGCACTGTCACACCCACCCAAACTCAAAGCCTCGTCAACGATGGATTTAAGAGGCAGCTGCTTACCACCACGCACCTGATGATCAGCCGTGATGACCATCTTGGCACCCGTGTCTTCTATGCGATCTCGCAAAGATTGAGCGCTGAATCCTCCGAATACAACTGAATGCGTCGCACCAATGCGAGCACACGCTTGCATCGCGGCCACGCCATCAACAGACACGGAGATATAAATAATGACGCGGTCGCCTTTGACAATACCCATAGACTTCATTGCATTAGCGTATTGACAAGTACGCGCCAACAATTGCAAATAAGTGGTTTTTGTCACATCCCCGCCATCGGCTTCAAAAATCAAAGCCGTTTTGTTACCTAAACCTTTTTCAAGGTTGCGATCCAAACAGT
>SHXN01000180.1 GCA_009693305.1 Limnohabitans sp. | reverse complement strand
AGCTCATCGGTGCACATATTCCGGGAGTATTTCAGCAGCCTGTTAGATGTTCCTGGCGTTTTACAAGTCTTGCCATTTCCATTTGGTGTTGCCGTGATTGGTAGCACCGTAGAGGCCACACGTGCAGGACGAAATGCATTAAAAGCCCAAACAACTTGGAATACATCGGGTGTCGTTGCTGCATCGTTTGATTCCAAACTTACAAAACCCGCCTATGAGCGCCATGCAAAGGATCTACAAGCCAAACCATTGGATCATTTCAAACGTGGAGATGCCTCAACTTCATTGCAAAGTGCCAATAAGATCATTGAAAGCAGTTATTGGACCGAGCATTGTTATCACGCACAAATGGAGCCCATGAATTGTGTTGCGCATGTTGCTACAGATGAAAAGTCTGCTGAGTTGTGGGTGGGTACACAAACCGCATTTTTATCAACAGTGGTCGCTGCGGGTATTCTCAAAACCACGCCCTACAAAATACGAATTAGCCAACAACTCATCGGCGACGGTTACGGAAGAAGAATTGCAGCAGACATCGTTACACAAACCGTGGTGATTGCGAATGCCATTAAAAAACCTGTCAAACTCATTCTGAGTCGAGAAGACGATATGGTCGCCGCACGCCCTCGTCCAATGACATGTCACCGCATGCAAGCGGCCTTGGATTCACAAGGTCAATTGGTCGGATGGCATCACCGCATCGTTGCAGAAAATGTTGATGCCATTGCCGCTACGCCTCGTTTCAATGCAAGAGGCGGTCGAGACTATATTGGTTGGAATGGAATGGATATTGCGTACTACAACGTACCTAACGTCATGGCCGAGGGCGTACGTGAAATCCGTGGCATGCGCGTTCAACCGCTGCGTGACATTGGCTTGGGTCACAATAAATTTGCAGTTGAATGTTTTGTTGATGAAGTTGCGATGGCTCGAAATATGGATCTACTCGCGATGCGCCTTGACTTAACCAAACAAGAACCAAGAGCTCAAGCTGTTTCTCAAGCTGTTGCAGAAATGACCGATTGGAAAAAACCACGCAAAGGTCGCGCACTGGGTTTGGCTTTGGCTGAATACCACGGCACCTTTTCGGCGGGTATTGTTGAAGTCTCGCTCAACAAAAGTTCCGGAAAAATCAAAGTACATCAAATCTGGTTGACGGTAGACCCTGGTTTAGTGATACAGCACGATAATGTTTTGGCAGAACTTGAAGGCGCAGCGGTATATGGCTTGTCATTGGCTTTAATTGAAGAACTCAATATTCAAAAAGGCGCCGTTGTTCAGTCTAATTTTAATGATTATCCTGTTCTGCGAATGAGTGAAATGCCAGAAATTCATACACGCATTGTTTCATCCAATACCCCACCAACGGGTATGGGTGAAATTGGCGTTTTACCTATCGCCCCTGCTATTTCAAATGTAATTTTTCAACTGACGGGTAAACGTTTGAATCATCTGCCGATGTCGCCCAGACACGTTAAAAAGTTATTTCTTAAAAAATTTAAACAGCAATACCAAAAACTCTGCATCTATTTTGATTGCATGAGTTTTTGCGCATTGGCACAGCACGCTTTGTGGATGTCTTGCGGCGTGAGTCCCACATTAAAGAGGGAGTTGATGCCTTCACGTATATACATTTCACCACCCTCGGGGTCAAATAGACAATCGCTGGCAAACACCACATGATCGGGTCCAAAAAAATCCAAGCCACAACGCAATGCAGACGCTGAGCCTCCCAATACCATGTCGCCATAAAACATTTTGAAATAGTCGATCGGTGCTTTTTGAAGTGACTTCAACACATTAGCTTCATTGCCATCGGCACTGCGCGAACCCAGTTGAGCCCACAAGGTTTCTGCTCTTCCACCAAAGTAAGGCAACCTACCACCGCAATGGTGCGTGATAAGTTTGAGCTCTGGCAATCGATCAAAGAATCCTGTAAAAACCATGGGAGACATGGCTACACTGGTCTCAAACGGCCAGCCCAACACCTGCCAAACTTCAAATTTAGATTTTTCCTCATCTGCATAATCTGATTTTTTTGCAAGACGAATCGGATGCATCCAAATGGGCATCTTATGATGATTAGCCATACGCTCAAACACTGCAAAATATTCGGGGTTGTCCAATGCACGGCCATCGACGCTGGTTAATATTTGGACGCCTGCGGCTCCCATGTTATTAATCGCATGGTCCATCTCTTGGATAGTCGCTTGCGGATTGTTCATGGACAATGAAGCGACAAAATTAGGAAAAAATCAGGCCATTGTTGACACATCGCTTGCATGCCTTCATTGGCTATGCGCGCCAATTGGGGAGAGAGATCGGGTCCTGCGAGCATCTCAGGAGACGGCACGGTAAGACTGAGAATTTGTTTGACGTGCGGATATTTTTTGAGCCTCTATACTCGAGCAGGAATATCCCACAACAATTGCAAATTCGTCATTCGCTTGACCATGCCAGGATCGGTGCTGTGCTTTTTCATCTCCTTCAAATAAGTCAGAGGCATGACATGGTTATAAATATCGATACAAGGTTGTTGTGTTGTCATACATTTAGTTCAAAGGAATGTTGGCCTGCTGAAACAATTTTTTCCATCGATCCAAATCTGCTTTGATGATGTCTCTTAATTGATCGCTGGTTGATAGTCGCACAAAAATACCCGAGTCAACCAGTTGTTTTTTTACTTCATCGATCTGTATCACATCAGAAAAGTCTTTGTAGATTTTGGTTTGTATATCTTTGGGTGTGTTGCTTGGACTGAGCACCGCATACCAAGGAAACAGATTTTCCATCTCAGGCAATCCTTGCTCGGAGAAGGTGGGCACATCAGGCATCAATTCTGCTCGCTTGGCACCCGTAACAGCAAGCATTTTTATTTTTCCAGATTTTGCCAATAGCAAAAGTGAATTAAAAGTTGCAAACATCAATTGCACTTGTCCACCAATCAAATCGGTTTGTGCGCCTACAAGTCCTTTATAGGGTACATGCAAAATATCTAAACCCCTAAGAGATTTGAGGTATTCCATGTTGATGTGATATGGCGTGCCACTTCCTGGTGTCCCGTAATTGAGTTGCCCAGGCTTGCTTTAGATATATGCAAAGAGACTGTTTAAATCTTTTGCAGGAACATCGTTGTTGATGGCCATCACATAAGTGGCCACCGCAAGTCTTGAAATGGGCGCTAAATCATTGATTGGATCGTAGGGCAAACTTTTGTAAATGGCGGGCGTCATCGTCATGGTATCAATGGCCATTAGCAAAGTTTAACCATCAGGTGCAGATTTAGCCACTTTGTCGGTTCCTAAATTACCACTCGCACCCGC
This sequence comes from Limnohabitans sp., assembly GCA_009693305.1. Classification (GTDB taxonomy): domain Bacteria; phylum Pseudomonadota; class Gammaproteobacteria; order Burkholderiales; family Burkholderiaceae_C; genus Limnohabitans. Next base: position 1,691 of record SHXN01000180.1, on the reverse strand, counting down.
TCGGTTATCAACAACTACGGGCTGCTTCCATTTTTCAGACAACTTAGGCCCCACAATTCTAGCAATCGTGTCGCTCCCACTGCCTGATGTAAAAGGGACAACCAAGGTGACAGGTCGATTGGGATAGTTATTGGCACCGGACTGCGCAACTGCTTGAAAACCAAGTAGCGCATTAAAACCAACAACAACTGCCAATGTAAAAAATAATTTTTTAATGCGCATACTGATCTCCTCAAAAAATATGATTTTAAATTATTCAATCGACATTTTTCCGCTCTTGACGATGTCTGCAAATTTTTTAGAATGTGCCTCGGCTTCTTTTTGAACATCCGCAGGTTAAGCCAGCCACGCTTCAAATCCGAATGTGCCCATGTTTTTTTGAATTTCTGGGTCGCCCAATGCGTTCTTCATTTCTTGATTGAATTTGTCAATCGCAGATTTGGGCGTGCCACGCATCGCATAAATCGCTACCTAGGTTTTGAGTTCAAAATATTTGGGGCCTTGCGCTTCGGTTACGGTTGGAATGTCGGTATAGCCCGCTAACCGTTTGGGAGCTGCGATCGCTAAAAATTTAACCTTCTTGGCACGGTACAAAGGCCCCGCAGAAGCTGCCGTTCCAAATGTCCAATCCACGTCACCGTTCGCAACTGTTGTATAGACCTGTGGCAATTCTTTGAACGGGATGTGCGACATCGGCGCACCAATTTCAGCTTCTAACATGGCGGCTCCCACATCCCCTGCACTACCAATGCCCCATGAGCGATAGGTGAGTGTTCCTTTTTTTTCTTTGGCGGCGGCCACTAAATCGACTACGCTATTCCAATTGATATTGATGGGTACAACAATGAAAAAATTAGTCCAATAAAAAGGGGCGGCAGGCTCAAATTCTTTGTTGAACTCGAAAGGCATTTTTTTAAACACATGCTGTTGTAACGATACATGTGTGTTGTCGACTTGCAAAAATGTGTGGCCATCTACAGCTGATTTTCTGACCACATCGGCAGCAATCCAACCATTGCCACCAAGACGGTTATCGATCATCAAAGGTTGATTGAGTGATTTACCCATTTTTTCGCCCACACCACGAAGCAATGCATCGGGGCCACTTCCTGCAGAAAATGAGGTGAGGATTTTGATGGGCTTGTCCGGATAATTTTAGGCAAATGATGAACCGAAAGCTAATGCGCTCATTAAGCAGGTGATTAATATTTTTTCATCGTTGTCTCCTGTTTTTTGTTCATTCTAAATGTAATCACTGTCCTGTGATTTGTTTCAAAAACGCCTTTTGATCAAAAGGAATTTCATCGCCTCGCCAAGCTACGTGTTGGTCGGGTCGAATCAATGTGAATCGCTTGGGGTACAACTCAGCGATACCCGACTCTTGAGGTCAAATCACCTTGCAAGGTATTCCAAAAGATTTCATTTCGCATTGCAACTCTTGTAGGGATGCAGCATCTAGGCTATGAGTAATGAGGGTATACCCGAGACCGAAATGATCATAAAGGGAAGTTCCATCGTGTAACCATGCGTGCGGTGCAAGACAACCTGCACGCGAAGACGCGACATAGTTAATGAAGTCGTGAGGCGGATAAGGCGCAGCATCGTAAACGATGATGGGTGAATGTTCGTAGCGGTAACCTAGGATCACACCCAGCGTAGAAAATTCGCGCAGTTTGGTGCTCTCTATTTTT
>SHXN01000179.1 GCA_009693305.1 Limnohabitans sp. | reverse complement strand
GTCAACGAAAACACCACGCTCGTGCATCATCTCCTCGATGTGCCGAAGGCTCAGTGGGTAGGCCACGTACCAGCGTACGCAGGTGAGCATGACTTCCAGCGGATAGTGAAGCCGTTGGAGGACCTTGTTCAGGGCGCTATGGATCAAACTTTTGCGAAAATCAAGCATGACTGGGATTGTCGTCTATGCTTACTGCGACAAAACCCCAATAAGCCCAATGCCAATTGATGCAAGGGATGACGCGCATCCGCATAAGCCTGCACAATATTAAAGTGATGCAAGCCATCCAAAATTTGTGTTTGTGGCACGCATGCAATTCCCCAAGCTTGTTGAATCAAAACACAATGCCTCTTGAATTCATCACTTTCTAAAGCCCCCGCCACTGCTATTAATTTTCCATGAGGTGGCGCAGGCATCCAAGCAGGACTTGCTTTTAAAACCTGTTCATCGGTTAATTGCAAACTTGAATGTAAAAAAGGCGCTTGCATCACCGAATGTAATTCATGAAGTCCTGAAATTGATAATGCGGTTTTAACCAGATCATTGGGCAATTGGTCGTCGTATAAACGCCATTGACAGGCCATTAGCATTGCTGCGAGATGTCCTCCCGCTGAATGTCCTTGCACATGAACGCGAGAGGGGTCACCGCCCCAATGATGAATATAGCGATATACCCAAATCACGGCCTTGACCATTTGCATCACAATTTGAGGAATAGTAACCTCTGGACACAGTGCGTAATTAGGAACAACGACACATGCGCCCTCCTCTACAAAAGAAGGAGCAATAAACGAGTGATCTGATTTATCTAATGAGCGCCAATATCCACCATGAATAAATACAACCACGGGAGCGTTGGGCTGTTTGGAAGGAAAAATATCCAATGTTTCTTGTGGTCCTGAACCATAAGAAACATCCAATAAAGTATTGAATTCTTTTCTGGCTTTTTGGGAGTCAGTAACCCACTGGTCAAAATAAACCGCAAAGTCAGTCACCATGGCTCGATTGTTGTACATAGCATCAAACCATGCAGGCGATTGATATTGCATAAGACGTTTAAAAGTTAACTATCAGACTTGCCCGATTGCGCTGTCCGAATCACGGAATTGGCTTCTGCAACCGTGTTGTTTGTGCCAGCTGGATTTTGAATCACCAAGCCTAATAAGCGCGCACCGTGCTCGATAGCGATAGAGCCGTATGAGATGTCACCATGAACCACCGAGTCTTTATGAAACTCCACACGCTCAGCCGCATAAATATTGCCTTCGACCTTACCCGCGACCATCACACGATAGGCGGTGATATCGCCTGAAACTTCACCCGTCGCACCGATCGCAATCGTCACTTTGTTGTCTTTGATGGTCTCGATATTACCCACCACCTTGCCATCAATGCGAATGCTATCAAGTAAAACCATGCGGCCATAAATTTGAGTGGCCTTACCCACGATAGTATTAAAACGCTCTAGCGTAGCGGCTATGGATTTATCGCGAAGTTTTTCAAACATATGGATTCCAAAAAGGACCGAACTTACACAGCGCCTAAGGGCAAAACTAGAATCGGATTAATGACTCTGTCTCGTCTAAAGACTTCGTAATGTAAATGAGGCCCCATGGAGCGACCTGTGCTACCCACCAAGCCCAATTGGGTACCACGCGTAACGACATCGCCTTCTTTGACGGTGCGTGAGCTCATGTGAGCATAACGCGTTGCAAAACCATCGGCATGAACCACCTCAACCACATTACCATAGCCATGGTCCCAACCCGAACGCGTGACGGTGCCGGGTGCTGTAGCAATAATAGGCGTGCCTGAAGGTGACGTAAAGTCTATACCCTCGTGCATGGCCAAATGGCCCGTGAATGGATCGTTTCTAATTCCAAAACCACTACTGAACCTGAATTCACCATTAATAGGAACACCTGTGGGTAATGCCAGCAACCAATCGAGTTGCTCAGTCCAACGAGCTTTGAGTTCTTGCACGGCATCTGTGGTTTGCTTGAATTCAGAATAAGACTGATCAAACTCTTTATCGAGCGGCAACCGAAAAACCGATAAGAATGGACGAGGGGCAATAAAAGGTCCACCTTTGTTTTCATCACGACCGCGATACATTTTTTCACGCAGACCAGTAGGCGTCGCCATTTCCATGAGGCGATTTTTCATGGTTTCTAATTGACGAATTTCGTTAATGGTCGACTGCAAAGACATGCGCAATTGATCTAAATTTTGACGATAGGTCGCTTCCATTCGTCTTTGCTCGGCCTCAGATGTAACGCCACCAATACTGCGCGCCAAATCGGGGTTGTATTCAACCGCAATCTTGAAACCCACGTGGTGCAATAAAAATCCGATCAACATCAACGCAAAAGCAAGCACAGTTGCTGCAGACGCAACCGTGCGAAATGTGATTGAAAATGTCCTTACCGTGCCTGTTGGACCCGATAGCCACATGAATTGCATGAAAAAAATCCTTTTGTTTCAGATGCCCCCTGTCGCTCCTGAAATGAGCTTTTGTAGAGGGAATATTCATTCTAGTCAGTCTGAGGGCTGTTTAAACTAAACACAAACCCGATGTATTGAGAACTTTATAACTCTTTTTAACTTATTTACATGAAAAAAACGATTACCAACGCCATCCAGCCGCAAACACAATAGCTGGAAAACCAGCCGCCCATGCCCAAAAGAATCGGTTCAGACCAAAGAAAACAAAGACCAAAAAGTGAAAAATACCTGCAATCAGGCAATATATAAAAGCCCACTCTTGATTCACCAGCGCCAAGGGAGACAGGACCTCCCAAATAATAAAGGACCAAGAACACACTTGAGCGATAGGAGGACGTCGAAATGCGCTTTGGGTGCTTAAGGGGCCATAAAGCCCGCTATCCAAAAAAATACTCAATGCTTGACCGTTTCGCCACTGCTTATTTAATAGTTTGACCCATCCAGACATGAAATAAGAAGAGATCGCATGAATGGCGGTGTACCACAGACATGCAGACCAAGCTATTTCTGGCCCAGCAATCAATGCCACTACATGAGCAATCAACAAACCCGTCAACACGACCAAGGTCATGAAGTCGCTACCCCCATTGAATGCGCCTCTCCATCGAATCAATAAAAGCAAGCTACTTAAAAACAAAAACAGGGCAATCCATAAGTTCGAGCCCATGAAAAGCATTGAAATAGCCACAACCAAGCGCAGCCACAAATGTTTTTCATGCGTGTCGTCTAAAAAAATAAAGTCTAAAAATTGCAAGATCCGTGGATTAGTTAACGGAATATCAGCGCGCTGAACAGACCAAGACCAGATGCCTTTGGCTTGGGTATGCCTTTGTGACTTTAAATATTCAATGCATTGAATAACCAAACTCAACGCGCACAAAATCTCTAGGGCTCGCACCAACAACCAAGCGTTCATGGCGAAAGTTGCTCGGATGTGAACACCACTTGACTGTCTACGTTTCCATTCACATCGGTTTTTTCAAGTCGCAATTGGTACTGATATCGACTCACCAAATATAACGGATGGTCATTTGCAACCCACAGACGCACCATGCGCTCCACCAATTGTTGACTAACCAAAGGGTTCAAAGATTGATCCTCTTGAGCAGAGACAAGGTCATTGCACCAGTGATCGACCAAGTTTTGTTTTGCCAACTCAATATTGCCAATCGGATTAAAAAAAAGATCTTTCAGCTGACGTGTTTTTCTAGGGTAATGCAGCGACCAAGGCAACCAACTGTGACCATCGGTCTGATAACGAATCCAAAGATGCGGCACATAGCCCACCGCATGGTAGAACTTCCAATTAGGGAAAAAAGCGCGAAACAAAAAAAGCCAAGGTCCCTGCACAATGCGCGTGCGAACCAGCAGGGTGATCAATAAAAATAAAAAGTAGGCTAAAAATAAATAGCGTTCCATGTCGCGATCCTCAATGCCTATTGTCTACCAGAATAAACATTAAAACTTAAGTGTCTTAGCCGTTTGAGCGTGTACAGTCGCGGCTTTGTGAATCGATTTTTCCCAAAAGCAGTCTTTTGATGACGACCAGTCCCAGTTCAAACGCTCATTCAACCTTCGAAATAAAAAGCGCCAATCTTCCCTTGGTGTCCTTTTTGGTTCGAACTGCAGATTTAATTGAAATGTCAGCCAGCCTAGAAACGCGTTTTGCAAAATCGCCCGATTTCTTTGACAACGACGCCGCCATCATTGATTTAAATCCACTCGATACCCAATCAGGCCCGATTGATTTGCAGGGCCTATGCCAATTACTCAGGCGTTATCGAATGAACCCCGTTGCAGTGAAGGCGTCGCACGAAGGCCATTTGGCTACAGCAACGCTTGCAGGACTTTTTAACGCCAATGAAGCTCGCACCATTCAACCCCCAGCACAACAAGCCATCACTCAAGAAGTTTCAAAGAAGTGGTTCGAGAAGTTTCTGCACCCGCATTAAGTGCCTTGGTCGTTGATAGACCGCTTCGCTCGGGACAACAAATAAATGCACGCGGTCGTGATCTGGTTGTGATGGCCATGGTCAATCCAGGCGCTGAAGTGATGTCAGATGGCCATATTCATATTTATGCGCCACTTCGCGGAAAAGCCATCGCAGGTGCAAAAGGTGATGCACAAGCACGCATTTTTACTCAAAGTTTAGTAGCAGAGTTGATTTCTATCGCTGGCATTTATAAAACCTTAGAAACAGGACTGCCCGCCGATGTGCGCTCTAACAGAGCTACTGAAATATTGGTCGATAAATCAGTTTGCATTACCTGGTTGATCTTTTTTATTGAGGTAAATTGCACATTCTGAAATTCACGCCCTTATTTGCTTGTTTTTTGAAGTTTTGAGCCACTTTCTTCATCATTTGTTGGCTTTTATGCCATCTTCAGACGGATTTGTCCCAAGCTTCGCATGCGTATCAAGTTGAATGCCGCCATTGTCAGCACAAACAATTGATCAACCTTTCTTAACCCTCGCACCATCACTTGTCAAATCGGCCCAATCAATTTGG
>SHXN01000178.1 GCA_009693305.1 Limnohabitans sp. | reverse complement strand
TTAACTGTGGCTGTGTGCATGTAATCCAATCGATAAGCCCAAAATGGCAAAGCCTCACCCATGTGCCCCAAAATAATTTGAAGTTTGGGAAATCGATCAAAGACACCCGACGTGATCATGCGCAAGGCATGCAATCCTGTTTCAATGCCAAAGCCATAAATCGCACCATCCAATCCTGCTTCTAAAAAAGGTTGAATCATTTTTGCGGGCAGGGCGTTAGGATGCAAATAAATCGGAGTGTCCATCGCCTCGGCCGCTTCAAAAATAGGCCAAAACTTGGTGTCGGATAAATACTCGCCATGGGTGTGCGAGTTAATCACCACCGAGTGCATATTCAATTGATTGACACCGCGCTGTATTTCTTTGGCAGCAGCAGCTGGGTCTTGAGGCGCAACGGCAATCATGCCGGCAAAACGTGTGGGGTGACGGGCAATCGCCGCCGCTAAAAAATCATTGGCTTCGGGGGCATAGGCCACTGCGGTCGCTTTGTCCATGATTTGCACGCCAGGCGAGGTGAGTGCTAATACTTGAATGTCAACGCCACTGGCGTCCATGTGCGCGATGCGCAAATCATCCATGTCTTGGAGGGACCTCATGATGTGCTGAGCGCGTTCACTCGGGCTAGACATATAAAAACCCATGAGGTTTTTAAAACCCACATCAACATCCTTGCCCTCCAAAATCTTCTCGTAGAAACGAATCATCTCGGGGGGAGAAAAGGCCTCTTCGGTGGCAATGCGTTTGTAACTTCTGGTGGGGAGCGCGGGTTTGGCCTGATTCATGATCTGTTTTATTGTTTATTTGTTGAAGCCTGTGCATTCTATGTTTTCTCAAGATTTTGCGATTTTTTAATTTAAAACTGATGAAAAGAATACTTTATAATCTATTTATTTAGATTTTTTTTAAATAATTTAAAAAAAAATGAAAACTTGTAAACCAAAACGTCATCTCGCGAGTTATTTACTGAAATTACTCAAGGTAAACCATGAATAACAAGCCAAGCCCCATCGAGTCAGACTTAAAAACCAAAAAATCATCTAGCTGGGATTTATGGACCGAAAAAATGTCTGTCCATGAAGTTTGGGACCGTATGCGTGTTCTAAAGCTTCAAGAAGTCGAACAAAAAACCAGACCCGCCGCACGCATGTATTCGGGTGTTCGCATGATGAAGGCCTAAGTTTTTACCAGTTCCGACTCTTTCTTAATCGCCTCTATTTCTTCACTTACGGTTACCCAATCGGCCTCTATGTAGGTCAAGCCAGTTTCTAAAGTTTTAAGCGCTTTACCCAACTCAGCCATTGAAGTCGGATTTTTTTCCTGATTCAATTGGTCTTGTAAGTTCAATTTATCTTTTTCTAGCGACTCAATTTTTTCTTCCAGCTGACTCAATTTCTTTTTGAGTGGCTTTAATTTTTCCTTGGAAACATTTTTGACCTGCGATTGCTTTTGCTGCTTGAAAGATGGGTTCTTCTCGGTCGTTGCTTTTTTAGAACTCGGTGAACTCGCCAGCTGACGCGATACATCTTCCAAATGCTTTTGGTAATCGTCTAAATCACCGTCAAACGATTTGACCTCGCCGTCGTAAACCAACCAAAACTCTTCACACACCGTACGCAAGAGTGATCGATCGTGACTGACCAATAAAACACTGCCTTCAAAGCCATTGATCGCCATGCCCAAGGCTTCGCGTGTCATCAAATCCAAGTGGTTGGTTGGCTCATCCAAAATTAACAAATTGGGTTTTTGCCAAACCACCATGGCCAATACCAATCGGGCCTTTTCGCCGCCGCTTAATGTGCCCACCGCTTGCTTGACCATGTCGTTACCAAATTGGAAAGATCCTAAAAAATCACGCAAATCTTGCTCTCGAGCTTGGGGCGAAACAATTTTGGCTAAAGCGATAATGTGCTCCAGTGGGGTATCTTTTTCTTGCAAAACATCCAATTCTTGTTGCGCAAAATAACCGATGGACAAGCCCTTGCCTTGTGTCATCGTGCCGTCCAACAAATCGAGCGCTTGGGTCAAGGTTTTAACCAATGTAGATTTGCCTTGACCATTTGCACCCAATATGCCGATTCGTTGACCCGCGAGAACAGATTTTTTAACGCCTTTTAGGATGACTCGGGGGCCATCTTCTGATTGATACCCCATATCAGCATCCGAAATGGCCAACATGGGATTGGGTAAGTTGCCAGGCTCTTTAAAATCAAAATCAAAATCTGCGCTCGCCAACATGAGCGCGACTCGCTCCATGCGCTCAAGAGCTTTAACGCGACTTTGCGCTTGTTTGGCTTTTGAAGCTTTGGCTTTGAATCGATCAATGAACTTTTGCAAATGTGCAATTTTTTCTTGTTGCTTGGCAAACGTCGCTTGTTGCAATGTCATTTGCTGACCGCGCAACAATTCAAATTGACTGTAGTTGCCACCGTATCGTGTGATTTGTGCATTGTCGATGTGCAAAGTCACTTGCGTTACAGCGTCTAAAAATTCACGATCGTGACTGATCGCAATCAGAGTGCCGCTGTATCGCTTGAGCCATGCTTCAAGCCACACCAACGCGTCCATATCCAAGTGATTGGTGGGTTCATCTAAAAGCAATAAATCAGAAGGGCACATGAGCGCACGCGCCAATTGAAGTCGCATGCGCCATCCGCCCGAAAAACTATTGACGGGTTGCATGAGTTCTGTGCTTTTAAAACCCAAACCCATGATCAATGATTGCGCGCGTGAAATCGAATCGTGTTCGCCTGCATCAGCGAGCTCCGCATAAGCGTGTGCAATCGCCATTCCGTCGTCGCTCATGTGAGCTGCATCAAGTTGTGCTTGTGCTTGCATCAAACGCGTATCGCCAGCGCATACAAATTCAGTTGCACTCTCTAATGTTTCTGGCATGTGTTGCGACACTTGTCCCATTCGCCATTGTTGAGGGATGGACCACTCACCTTTGTCTTCTTGCAAAGTGCCATTGAGTAAAGCAAATAGACTGGATTTACCCGCACCATTGCGCCCGACCAAGCCTACTTTTTCACCCGGTTGTAGCGTCATTGAAGCGTTTTCAAGAACCAACTTGGTGCCGCGTCGAAGAGAAATATTTTGAATAACAATCATAGAGTTTGAAGCATGTCGCGGGTCATGAGCAACACTTGATTGTCGCCAGCACTTGTGGATAGCAAATGGGATAAGCATTTGGAAAAGCATTTTGAAAATGAACGTGTTCGTTGCCGATTTCTAAAATCAATACTCCGTCGGGAGATAAATACAAAGCAACATGAGCCAACAATTGGCGAATGAAGTTCATGCCGTCTTCACCACCTGCTAATGCCAACGCGGGTTCGGCTTTAAATTCGGTTGGTAAAGCTTGCATACTGCTGTGATTCACATAAGGCGGATTGCAAACAATCACATCATACAAACCTTGCGCTTGATCTAAACCCTTAGACACGATCAAATTAATTCGATCGTGCAACTGATGTCGCTCGCAATTGATCACAGCCACTTGCAAAGCTTCAACCGATAAATCCATGCCTGTGACTTGTGCTTGAGGCCAGGCCAGCGCACACAAAATCGCCAAACTACCATTGCCTGTGCACAAATCTAATACGCGAGGTTGCTCAGTCACCAACCAAGGATCAATAGAGCCACCGGCCAACACCTCGGCGATCAAACTGCGAGGAATGATGCAACGTGAATCGACATAAAAAGAAACGCCTTGCAACCAAGCTTCTTGCGTGATGTAGACCGCAGGTAATCGACTTTGAATTCTTTCGTCCATGATTTTTTCTACTGATTGAATTTGCTGTGAACCTAATACGTCTGAATGCGCATTCAAATCGGTATCAAGGGGCAAACCCAATTTCCAAAGAACCAGCCACGCCGCCTCGTCAGTGGCGTTGGTCGTGCCTTGGCCGAAAGAAATATTTTCGTGCGTGAGTTTTTGCGCTTGTTGATCGACTAGTTCTTGAAGTGTCACTGTGCGGAGTTGGCTGTAGATGTGCGTTGCTGTAATAAACGCAACACCTGAAGATAAATATGTTGCAAGGGTTCCATGTCTTCGATACGAATGTGTTCGTCGATTTTGTGAATGCTGGCGTTCGGTGGTCCCACTTCAATCACTTGAGGGCATATCTGAGCGATGAATCGACCGTCGCTGGTGCCGCCCGTCGTCGAGAGTTCGGTATCGATGCCCGTTGCTTCACGAATAGCCGATTTGATGAGATCTAAAAAATCGCCTTCGGGTGTTAAAAATGGAAGACCGCCTACAGTCCAATGCAAATCAAAATCGAGTTTGTGTTTGTGCAGCACTTGCGTGAGTCGCGTTTGCAACGAATCGACCGAAGATTGGGTGCTGAATCGAAAATTAAAATCAACCACGCATGTACTAGGTATCACATTGCTAGCACCTGTACCTGCGTGAATATTGCTGACTTGCCAACTGGTGGGTTGAAAATGCGAATTGCCTTTGTCCCATTCAATGCCTACCAATTCATCTAAAGCAGGTGCAAACAGATGAATGGGATTTTTGGCCATGTGTGGATAGGCAATATGACCTTGAACACCTTTGATGGTGAGTTTGCCACCCATGGTTCCGCGACGCCCATTTTTGACCATGTCGCCTGTTTGATGAACTGATGTGGGTTCTCCCACAATGCACCAATCTAATTTTTCATTTCTGGCTTGCAAGGCTTCACATACTTTGACAGTGCCATCGTGTGCAGGACCTTCCTCATCGCTGGTTAACAAAAATGCAATGTTGAAATCGTGTTTGGTATGTGTGGATAAAAAATCTTCAACGGCAATGACCATTCCTGCAATCGACGTTTTCATGTCGCTTGCGCCACGTCCATACAACTTTCCATCGCGTTGCGTGGGTTTGAATGGATGGCTATTCCATTGCTCGAGTGGCCCCGTTGGAACCACATCGGTATGCCCCGCAAACACAAGCGTTTGAGCTTTTTCTCGATGACTTCTTTTGATTGCCCACAAGTTGGTAACCCGAAAATGATCGGGTCCAGTCTCCAAGGTTTCACA
>SHXN01000177.1 GCA_009693305.1 Limnohabitans sp. | reverse complement strand
CTATAACGTTTGAATAAGCTCATCGGTGCACATATTCCGGGAGTATTTCAGCAGCCTGTTAAAGGAGCGCGTGTGGGCATCAAATAACATCTCGTGACCTTGCCCAGGGTAGGCAACTAACCAGAACGCTCGACTGGCACACAACTTCAAGTGCGCCACTTGCATCCTGTAATACACACCACCAACCACCAACCCCTCCTCACTCCAGTCAAATTGGAAGGTTCTGTCGCAATAAGGATTCCCAGTTTTTCAGGGACGCTATAGGTAGTGTTTGGCATAGGGAAAATACGCTACTGGTAGTAGGTAAGATTCTTCAAAATTCCTTATTGCGACAGAACCCGATGGTATGGTCATCTACTTTGACAATTTCTTTGACACCACTCACATAAATTTGCAAGGTTCCTTGCGATTGCTTGATCCGTTCATATGAAAAAATAACATCATCAGCAGTAAAGGGCGTGCCGTCATGAAATTTAACATTCTTTCTTAAATTAAACCGCCAGCGTGTGGGGTTGGTAATTTGCCAGCTGGTGGCCAATGAAGGTTCTGGCTTGTAATTTTTATCGTAGCGAACCAGTCCTTCGTAGGCGTGACCGACAATGTTATTGGTCGTTGCGTGATTTTGTGAATGAGGGTCGAGTGTTGAAATATCATTTTAAGCCGCCCATTTGAGGGTGTTGGCATGCGTGCTGTTAATGGCCAAGCCACTGAAGGCCAGCAGACTTACAAATCCAGTTGATACAAACACTGAAATCAGTCGCTTCAACATTGTCAAACTCCTTGAATAAAAAAGGACAAGGTCAAATTACTTTAAATCCATGCGTTGCATCTTTGCGTAATTGCTCAACCAAACCAAATTCCCATTCTAAATAACCTTGCATCGCTTCGACTGGATTGTTGGTCCCCTCGTAGGGTCTTTTATAGCGATCAATGCGAGGACTGGCCACATAAGACTCGCCTTGTTGGGTGCTAAAGCCTTGTTCCAACCACGAAGTATTACCGCCTGTGAGGCAAAACACTTCAACACCGGGGCGCACTAATTTTTGCAAATCAGCAACCGCATAGCGCGATGCTTTACCATCGGCGCACGTGAGTACGTATCGATTGGCTTTGTGAACGCGTGTGAAGTCTTGTTGAATTTGTGAACGCAACAACCACCACGCGCCAGGAATGTGTCGTTTGACATACGTTGCACTATCGCCCACATCAATCACCAAGGTGAGATTGTTGCGGTTGGCCAACCATTTTTTAAGCGTTGAGGCGTCTACTTCTTTAACGACTTCAACAGGGGGTGGTAATTGTTGTGTTTGTTCAGGCACCGTTTGTAGTTGATTGGGATGAACATCAGTGAGTACACAAACATCCCACCCCATTTGCGCCAACCACGAAGCAGTCATGGGTGCGCGCACCATGTCACTGTCGTACAAAACAATGCGCGCGCCTCTAACCGCAACTTGGTGATCGGTTTCTTGTACCAATTGACCACCTGGTGCGTGTATGGCGCTTGGCAAATGGCCTTGCATAAATTCATCGGCTGATCGCACATCAAACAAATACGTATTGCGATCGCTTTGTTGCTTGAGTTCTAAAAATTCTTGTTGCGTGATGCGTTGCACGCCTGTGCGAATCATCATGGCAAATGCAGAGGCCACTGCTTTTTTGCGATCGTCTTCACTGAGCTCAGTAAATTGCAAATCAGCGCCTTTGTTTAATTCTTGCCCTGCCAATGTCCAACCAATCGTGCCATTGCGCAAAGCGGCCACTGGGTTGGGAATGCCTGAATTAATCAATGCTTGTGTGCCGATGATGCTGCGCGTGCGCCCTGCACAATTCACGATGATTCGGGTAGAAGCATTGGGCGCAATGGTTCGAGCGCGCAAAGCCAATTCACCGCCGGGGACACTGATCGCACTTGGAATACTCATGGCTTGGTATTCGTCAAAGCGTCTCACATCGAGCACCACAATGTCTGCTTTTTGATCGATCAACGCTTTGACCTCTTGGGCCGATAAAGAAGGCGTGTGACGCTTGGCTTCTACCAACTCACCAAAAGATTTGCTGGGCACATTCACGTCTTTGAATAATTCACCGCCAGCCACGGCCCATCCCGATAAGCCACCATCGAGCAGATTGACGTTGGTGTAGCCCATGCGTTGACACAATTGCGCTGCGCGAACGGCCAATCCTTCGCCGCCGTCATAAATCACGATGGGCGTATCGCGACGTGGAATGCGTCGCCATGTGTCTGCTTCAATGCGCCCGATGGGCATATTGACAGCAAATAAAGGATGGCACTGTGCAAACGGATCTTCTTCGCGCACATCAACAAGTACGATTTCTTTTTTGTCAATGAGGGATTGCTTGACATTCGCCGTACTGATGAGTTCAAAGTCATGCGCCTCGGCATACACAGTGGCGGGTGCGGGCGGCATCGCGGGTTTGATGTCGGGTACTTTAACAATAGCGGCTTGTGTAACTGTAGGTTGAGCAGCAGGCGCGCGCATAACCGGATTTGGATTAACAATGACGGAAGGCGCTAGGCTTGCAGGAACGGTTTGAGCGACTTGCACGTTGCTATAGCCCGAAATAAAAGGTTTGCGTGTGCCATCTTGCAGATACACATGACGCTCTACTTTTCCGATGTTGGCGCCATACACATGAATGCTGATGGATGTTTGATCGCGAAATGCATTTTCTACTTTATGAACATCACCAATGCGTGGCGATACGGCTTCAACGTCGCCGGGCAACATTTTAATTTGTAAACCTGCAGGCGCCCATCGACCATCGGCCATTCGCGCATAGGGTTGCGTGATTTCAGATCCACGCAACATACCAATCAATCCCCACACTGTGTGATCGTGAATAGGCGTTGCTTGCCCTGGACCCCAAACAAAACTCACCACCGAATAGCGGTCTTGTGGATCGGCATACAACAAAAATTGTTGATAGTGTTGCGGATGGGGTTGCGCGTGTTCGGGAGCGAGCCAATCGTCGTGCGCAATCAACTTCGACAAAATTGCGCTGCCTTTTTGAATGATTTGAGGTTCGTCGGGGTGGCTATCAATCAACCGAGTGAGTTCGGCTAAAAAATGATGGAATCTTTGTGTGTTGAGATGCGTAACGGCTTGCATAACGATCACTTTGTTAGAATGACGGATTGTTTCATACTCAAGCGGGAGATGAAAGAGGGTTTGTTCATTTTTTTTGAAGTCAAGGCACAATAGCGTTGAACCACCAACGATCGGAACGACTTTCTCATGCCTAGTTCAACAATGAGTCTGCAAGAAATGCTTTTTTCTCAGGGATTTGGCACGCGCAGGAGTTGCTTAGGTCTGGCCGAGCAGGGCTATGTTGCTTGTATGCAGGCGGGCGAGTGGTTAAAAACCCAAGATCCAGGGCAGATTCTTGACATGGAAGAGGCTATGCCATTTGAAGTGCAAGGCGTTCGTTGGTTTTATTATTCAAAGGCTTATTTGATGTTGCATAAGCCAACGGGCACCGAATGCTCACAAAAGCCGTCGACCTGGCCCAGTATCTACAGTTTGTTGCCCACGTCACTGAGGCAACGACCCGTGAAAAGCGCGGTGCAAGGTGTGCAAGCCGTGGGTCGACTCGACCAAGACACTACGGGCCTGTTGTTACTCACCGACGATGGTCAATTCATTCATCGCATGAGTTCGCCCAAGCACCATGTGCCCAAGGTTTATCAAGTCATCACAGAAAATGAAATGACAGCTACGGTTTGTGAAAAATTGCATCTTGGCGTGGTATTGAACGATGACCCCAAGCCTGTCAAAGCGCATGATTGCCGTTTGATTGAGCCCAAACATTTAGAGTTAACGTTGACCGAAGGCAAATACCATCAAGTCAAACGCATGCTCGCTGCCGTCGGTCATCATGTGGTGGGATTGCATCGTTCGCGCATTGGTAATCTGCAATTGCCCGACAATTTATTGCCAGGGCAATGGCGATGGTTAAGCGCTCAAGATATTCAACAACTTTGGATGAAATAAGCTAGGGTTTGTCTTTTAAAAATTGAACAATCGATTGCTGGGTTAATTCAGCTTGATCGCGATGTGGGGAATGTCCGCAATCATCAAGCGTTATTCGTTCAATCAAACCATTGTGTGTATGGATTTGATTGATTTGCTCGATCGTTCCGTAGGGGTCTTGCAATCCCTGAATAGCCAATACAGGTGAGGTGATGCGTTGGCAATCAGGTCGCAAGTCCATCTGACGAAAATCTTCAGATAGCCAGATATCGTTCCATTGCCAAAACACCACATCCACGTTGGCATGAAATTTTTGCAGACGCGCACGCAAATCGCCAGACATAAATGCATCTTTTGCTTTTTCAATCGATTGCAAGGAAATTTCTTCCACCATGATATGCGGTGCGATCGCAATACATGAACTGAGCTTGTATCGAGACGCATAAAGCAAGGCGATGCTAGCGCCGTCGGAGTGGCCCAGCAAAACTGGGGATTGAATATGTAACACTTGAAGCAATGCAGGCAATACGGTCCACGCCTCTTGATGTAAATAATCGGGTTTTAAACGATTTGCACTACGCACATCGTCGATTGATTGGGATTGCCCGTAACCCCTTCGCGAATAAACCACGCCCGGGCGTCGGGCAAGCGCGCACAACTGCTCGGGCCAGTCGCCGCTTTTGCTTTTCCATATCGCCACAGAACCCAGACCTTCGTGCAAAAACACCAAAGGCGCTCGATTTGTCTCGACATGGGCGGGTGTGATCAGTTGAATTTCCAACCCCACACCATTGACTTGAATCAATTTCATCTCCAAATTTTAAGGTTTTATCAATTGATGGCTCAAAATAGGGCTCTGTCGCATTGGTGGGGTCTGGTCGAAAGAAGTCATCTTGCTGACCTAGCGATTAAGCAGCCAGACTATAGAACTGGTTGGCTGCAGACAGGGTTGATCCGCTGGGGCACTTCATCTCCCCCTTGCGAATCATGTGCATGGTCTCCATCCCAGCAATGATAGTTCGAGCACTCCAAAACGACTTGAAGCCCAGCATTGGTCGTGTAATTCTCTTGATGGCCCGATGGTCCTGTTCGACGATGTTGTTGAGGTATTTGGACTGACGCA
>SHXN01000176.1 GCA_009693305.1 Limnohabitans sp. | reverse complement strand
ATCGCGAAAGCTCAATGCAAAACGAAAGTACAGCCAAACGCATTGGCTGATGATGTCTGCGGGATAGCGGTGGCGCTTGTAGGATATGGGTGAAATGGTGCTCATCAGCTAGACTCTAGCCGATGGGCGGAAGTTAACTTGACGATGCCTTTTGATTGATAGTCGACTTGCGTTGATTGTGAAAGCGGTAAGCAGTTGGGTTTATAGAACCAGTTACGCATTAATCTTTTAAAAATTCTTTCAAAACCAAATCGACCTTTTTTTTATCTGGCGTTCTAAATGGCGCGTTGTGGTGTTCGCTTTTCTTTAACCCAATAGCTCTTTTAAGCGTGATCAATGTTTCCAACATTTTTAAACCGCAGGCTGCAACTTCAACCACGGGGACCCCAGTTTTTTCGATTGTTGTGTATTGATGCTTTTGAAAAATAGGACCAAATAACTGACCGCCAGCAATAATCACGTCAGCGCCATCGTCAATGCATCCCAGTGCACATTTTGTGAATTCTTGTAAAAATTCGTTATCCTTACCCTTTTAAACATCGAACAGCATTATTGAAAGTCATTCCAAAACGGCGCACCGGACTTTTCGCAATTGCTCTGGATTCTGCACCATAGATGCGAATGCTTCTTTCAATCATAGGTACGTACCCTTCGTGTACAATAAGTACTGCAAATCGACGACCTAAAGTTTGTGCAACAGCAATGGCTGATTCAAGTGGTCCTGAGACCGGTATCGTGGCAGCCTCACGAGCCGCATAGAGACCAGGATCCCAATGCGGTCCAATCATGGCGCCGTTATATCGCTGATTTTGTATATTCAAAATATCTCTAATCACATAAGCATCATTGATCATGCCTAAAAAATTTCGAAGATAAAAGAGAAGTAGTCTTTGACATCCACCCAACCTTAACAGTCGTACCGGCAGAAACAAGACTGTGAGCGTACTCTTCAAGCAATGGTTCAAGGTTAGGTCCAGCAGTTGTTCTGCCAAGCATATCCATTGATAAGCCAATGGGCCAATAGATTTTCATTCCTAAATGGTTCATTTTTTCCTTGGTTGATGTTATTTTGGGGTAGCTGCTAGCTTCATCTGGTAGATGATGATGTGCCATAAGAATGTCATGAATTAAAAAAATGAATCTAGCATATTCAAATTGAATTCACACAAGTATTGATGGATATTACTTATCCTTTAGTCATGGACTAGCAAAAAATCACAGAATTTCACACGATGAGCGATTCACAACCATTCAATATTTTTTGATGAATGAATTTCAATCTAACTCGGTAAACCACTTCACATCGTCAAAAAATTTATTCGGTTTGGTGAAAAAAGAAATTGACAAACAACCATTGGGGGCATGGGCGATATGTGTGTTGCCACCTGGACGCCAGACGAAATTACCCTCGGTAGCCGGTCCTTGCTCGTCTTCAAGGCTGCCTTCAATGACGTAAGTTTGCTCAATTTCTGTGTGGGTGTGCAAGGGAATGAAAGAGCCGGGCTGCATACGAGTGAGTACTGTCAACATTCCCTTTTCATCTTGGTACAAAATTTTAACTTCTACTCCAGGAAATTTGGACGCAGTCCATGGCATCCCTAATACATCAACAAATGTAGATCTTGGTGTTGCAATTATTTCTTCATGGGTGGGGCGACGTTTTTCTTGAAAGATGCTTGTTGTCATTGGGGAGCCTCAATAGAAAAATGAGTAAAGATAACTTAGCACTAAAACTTGTTTCAAGGTGATGGTATTTACCCCATTGGTCATGAGGCTTGCAATCGCAGGTTAATCAGATGGGGTTTTCCCTATTTTTCACCATCACGAGGAGGTACATATTTCCAATTGAATTCCATGTTTGAATTGGCTTGCTATTTCCTGATTGGGTTGATAACAGTTATCATGTGAGGTGTTTAAAAAATGGGCCGCGTAGCTTTACAAAAGTTGCACTCCAAAATTGATTGGTGTTTTCACACGAACAATTAACTCTACCTATCAGGTGTTATTGTTCAACTAAACGAGAAGGTTTTCAAATGGATGATCTTGTTATACGTGACGCTCGCATCGTTGATGGTAGTGGTGGTCCAGAGATCAGAGGCGATCTCGCTGTTAAAGATGGTGTCATCACCCAAGTAGGAGGAAAGGCTGGGGGAGCGCACCGCATTATCCGTGCGGATGGATTGCTTCTTACGCCTGGTTTTGTAGATATACACACTCATTACGACGGGCAAGTATGCTGGGATCCATACCTGACACCCTCAACCTGGCATGGTGTAACGACTGTCGTTGCTGGCAATTGCGGGGTAGGTTTTGCTCCAGTGAAGCCTGAAGCTCGCGAATGGATTATGGATTTAATGTCTGGTATCGAGGATATACCCAGCGACTCATTGCGTGCTGGTATTAAATGGCAATGGGAGACATTCCCAGAATATCTCAATGTACTGGAGCAGGGAAAGTATGCTGCAGATATTGGCTTGCAAATTCCCCATGCAGCAGTGCGTGCTTTTGTGATGGGTGAGCGCGGCACTGAAAATGAACCGGCAACCACAGAGGACTTGAAACAAATGTCCATCATGGTTCGTGATGGAATGCATGCGGGCGCACTCGGATTCACTGCTTCGCGCAGTGCCCATCACAGATCATTAGCCGGAAAAAATGCGCCTGGTTTCGGTCTGGTTTATGATGAATTAATCATGCTAGCTAAAGCGGCCGCTTCAGCTCGTCATGGCGGAGTGATTGGTCTTAATGTTGATTTCGATGATGTCAACGAGGAGGTCAAGCAACTTCGAAGATTGGCCCGTGAATCTGGAATGAAAGTTTGGACTCTGTTGAATCAATTTCCCTATGCGCCAGATAAATGGTCACAGGTTCTGTCGTTGTATTCAGAAGCAGCCGCGGCCGGTGAGTTGTTATTCGCACAAGCTGCAGGTCGTCCGATCAGTTATTTGCTGGGATTAACAAGTTCACGCCATCCTTTTTGGGAAAAACCGAGCTATGAAGCAATCGCAGATCTACCCTTGGCGGAACGCGTTAGGATCATGCGAAATCCAGAATTTCAGCAACGCATGTTTGCTGAGAAAGCCCACTATCGTTCTGGTGTGACTCAAGCCGTTGCAGAAAACTTTGATCGCATGTTTAAGTTGGGCTCAGTTCCCGATTACGAGCCCGCACCGAAAACAAGCATTGCAGCAATGTCTGAGCGCGAGGGGCGACGACCTGAAGAAATTGCACTAGAAATAATGCTTCAACGCGACGGTGAAGAATTAATTTTCATGCCATTGACCAATTATGTTTCAGGTGATGCTTCTGTTGTTCAGAAGATGATGGAACACCCTTGTGTCATTTTGGGACTTGGTGATTCCGGTGCTCATGCTAGCCGTATCTGCGACTCATCCATTCCTACCTTTATGCTCACACATTGGGCGCGGGATCGTCATCGCGGTCCACGCATGACATTGTCACGCGCAGTTCACCTGCAAACTCAAGCTACAGCATCTTTTTATGGAATGCATGATCGTGGCCATTTAACGGTTGGTCATAAAGCAGACTTGAACTTAATCGACTTTGATAACTTGACTTTGGGCGCACCTTTTATGGTTAAAGATCAACCTGCCGGTGCTCAACGACTGGTGCAACACAGCAAGGGCTACATTTCTACAATGGTCTCTGGAATCTCAGTCATGGAAGATGGAAAGCCAACGGGAGAACTTCCAGGACGTTTGATCAGAAGTAAAGCAAAAAATTAATACATTTCCGACAGGAATGTCATTTGCGATACAAGTCTGTTTCTGAAAAAAAAGGGCGTGGTATTCACAAAAATACTACCCCCGATTAATTGAAGTTAATTTGTCTTCTAATTACTCGGGCTGCACACCTGCTTCGCGTAAAACGCGTGAGTACAAGTCAACTTGCTCTTTAAAAAAAGTAGCAAATTCTTCGGGTGTATTTCCTGTACCAACATGTTGCAGATGATCAAGTTTTTCTCGTATCTGTGGCTTCTTGAGCGCAGCAATGACTTCGCGTGAGAGGCGGTCAGCAATTTCCCTTGGCAATCCTTTTGGCCCCATTAAACCTGACCAAGCGATCACAGAAAATTTTGGAAAAAATTCGTTCATACTTGGTAACTCAGGAGCGTACGGAGACCGTTGCGGCAATGTGGTTGCAAGCGCCCTCAGTTTGCCGCTTTTGGCAAATTCACCGGCAGATGAAGGGGTTGAAAACATCACTTGAACACGGTTTGCGATTAAATCAATCACAGCTGCTGGCTCGCCTTTATAAGCAACGCTGACCATATTGACTTTGCCGGCGAGAGACAACATTTGTGCGCTCGCTACTATTCCGCTTGGGTTGCCAGTTGCATAGTTAAGTTTTCCAGGATTGTTTCTTGCATACTCTAATAATTCAGGAAGACTCTTGACTGGTAGCTCGGGGTTTACATAAAGGTAAACGGGAAATCGGCCGACAATAGAAATCGGTGTCAGGTCTGTTAGCGTATCGTAAGGAAGATTTTTTGTCATGGCTGGTAAAGCCACAGTTCCACCGCCTGCAATTAGCAGCGTGTAGCCATCTGGCGGCGCAAGGGCTACGAATGCAGATCCAATAGCGCTGTTTGCCCCGGGGCGGTTTTGCACGATCACTGGTTGCCCCATTGAAATACTCATCTCATTTGCTACAACACGGGTGACGAGGTCACTCGTAGTTCCAGGCGGAAATGGAACGATGATGGTAATGGGTTTCGTTGGATATTGGGCAAGTGCAAATAAAGTAAAAAACAAAGTACCCAAGGTTATAAAAATTTGATTAAACCGAATTTTCATGATTATTCCCTTTAATAATTAAAACTTCTGGCAACGGCTTGCTTTCCCTCTCTGTCATATTCTCAAACGCAATTGTGGTCATTCTATTCACGAACAGCGCTTTATGCTTGGTAAACGGATGCGTATTTCTACTCAGATGTGACCTGCGTTTAAAAACTGATCCAATTTGAGTGAGAGAAACTGTGTGTTTTTATCATTCGAAAGGATTAATTTATGCCCAAAGGCATTTGATTAAAGCCCGAGCAGATTGTGGCCAAGCTGCGCGAGATTGAGGTCAAGATTGGTCAAGGCAAAGATGTTTTGACTGCCTGCAGAGAAGCGGG
>SHXN01000175.1 GCA_009693305.1 Limnohabitans sp. | reverse complement strand
CTTGGGGTTTATTCAATACCGTTTATGAGGTGAGTGACTATAGGGCCAAACACAGAGAGCTTGAGTTGATAAGGTGGATGTATGAGAAGAATCTGAAGATCAAAGACATCTATGGACAAGAATTATTTGTTCGATTGGACGACATTAAACAAACCTATGAGAAGAGAATGTCGGACGATGAGAATTTTCAAAAAGATACTCAGGCACGCATTGATTTTTGGTTGTCTTATTTGCCTGCATTTGATATAAAATTAAATTTATATCCAGTCTATCGATCGTCGTATCAACTGTAGTGCAGTTTTCCTTTGATCATGTCGGCGGCTTTTTCTGCCACCATTGTTGTCGCCGCCAGCGTGTTGGCGCTGGGAACTTGTGGCATCACCGAAGCATCGACCACGCGCAAATTTTGAATGCCATAGACTCTTAGTTGAGAATCAACAACGGCCATCGGATCATTGGTAACTCCCATCTTGCAAGTACCCACCAAGTGATAAGAGGTTGACCCGCGTGTGCGCGCAAAATCAAGCAAGGCTTCGTCAGACATGCAATTGGGACCGGGTACGAGTTCTGAATGAAAATAAGGCGCAAGCGAGGCCCTCGCCATTAATTCTCTGGCGATTTTGATTCCTGCAACCATCACTTGTTGATCGACTTCATCGATTAAATAGTTGGGTTGAATAATCGGTGCGTCATTGACATTGCCCGATCTTAATTTGAGAGTGCCCGAACTGTTGGGTCGTTGTTGACGAACGCCACAACTCATGCCAGGAAAATTATCGAGTTCGTAATTTTTCCCAGGCTTATAACTGGCAGGCGTAAATAAAACCTGAATATCACCGCGCGTTAATAGAGGCTTGGATTTCCAGCACACATGAATCATCGATGGACTCAATGCCAAGATGCTGGGTAGACCCACAAGCCACTTAGAAATTTCTAATCCCAATCGCCAACCGCGCGATAACTCATTAATCGACGTTGCATTTTTTGCACGCGCAACCAAACGCACGGTGAAGTGATCGCGTAAATTTTTTCCAACACCTGTTAAGTGATTTGTGACAGGAATTCCTAATGCTTGTAAATCTTTTGCGTCACCAATGCCTGAGTGTTGCAAAATTTGGGGAGAGTTGAGTGTGCCAGCGCAAATAATCACTTCTTTGTTGGCCATCACGTCATGCAATACGCCGTTTTGTAAATATCGAACGTCAATCGCACGTTTGCCTTCAAATAATATTTTTTGTACTCTTGCGTTGACTTGTAGTTGTACACCGCCTCTTTTGATTGCGGGATGCAAAAAAGCATCGGCGCAACTCACACGTTTGCCTTTATAAATATAGCGTTGAAAATAACCCACTCCATCGTGAACCACACCATTGAAATCATGATTGCGTGGAATACCGTGATCCATCACACCTTGAATATAGGATTCACAAAGTTTGCTTTTCCAATCGGGATTGGTGATGGGTAATTCACCCTGTCTGCCGCGCACACTTTCGTCTGCGGGACCGATTCTTTTTTCGGTGCGCTTGAAATAGGGCAATATGTCTTTGTAGGTCCAGCCTTCATTGCCCATTAGTGCCCAGTCGTCAAAGTCTTCGGGTTGACCGCGGCTATAGACCAAGCCATTGATGGAACTGGATCCGCCGACTATTTTTCCTTGAGGTAAATTGATCGATCGTCCATTAATGGAGTCGCTGGGTTCGGTTTCATAGGACCATAAAAAACTGGGGTCATAAAGTGTTTTTACAAAACCTGCAGGAATGCGAATATACATGCTCGTATCTGGAATGCCAGCTTCGATCACGCACGCGGTGTGAAGTTTGTCTTTTGTGAGTCGGTTGGCAAGAATGGATCCAGCGGGGCCAGACCCCACAATGATGTAATCGAATGAATGGTTCATGCGATTACTTTAACAGTAATGAACTGTCACATGTGTGATTCGAAAATTCAAAATTAAATGCGCTTAAAACCTTCGTAGTCATTGGCTGCTACCTTTTCACATTTTTGGCGATAAGGCACAACACCCCCTGCATAAGGCACGAACACACGGGGTTTGTTTGGAATATTAGCGCCTAAATACCATGAGTTGGCTTGCACAAATAAAGTTTGATGTGCAACCTCGTTGACATGTGTCGCCCATTGTTCTTGCGCATCGGATTTGGCTTCAATGGTGGTGAATTTATTTTTTTGTAAATCAGCAATGCATTGACTGATCCAATCGACGTGCTGTCCGATGGCAAAAATCATTTGTGCTAAAATAGATGGACTACCAGGTCCGGTGATGGTGAAAAGGTTTGGAAAGTCTGCCACCATCAACCCGAGGTAAGCCTTGGGTCCTTCTTTCCACGCATTCTTTAAGGTGTTGCCGTGACGGCCACGAATATCGATGTCTAAAAATGAACCCGTCATGGCATCGTAGCCCGTGGCAAACACCATGGCGTCTAACTTGTAATGTGCATGGCTGGTTTGTAAACCCGTGCTCGTGAATGATTGAATTAGATTTAGTTTGACGTCGACCAATGTCACATTGCTTTTGTTGTAGGTCTGAAAATAGTTGGTATCAATGCAAATGCGTTTGGATCCCAGTGGGTGATCCGTGGGAGCAAGCAAGTTGGCTACTTCTTGATTTTTAACTATTGATCTAATTTGTGCACGTACAAAATCTTCCGCTGTTTCGTTAGATTTGATGTCAGTCATTAAATCCTTGAACGAATACATGAAGTTAACACCACCCGTTTGCCATCGGCGCTTGTATTCTTGTTGACGCTCAACGGCATCCATCTCGGTGGCTTTGCGAGTGCTTCGTGTATACAAGGTGCCTGATGTGGTTTCTGTTTTTGCGCGCTCGCGCAACGATGGATAGTTATCTTTCCATTGGCGCTCATAATCGTCATCCATGGGTTGATTGCGCGCCGGTATGCTGAAGTTGGCAGTGCGCTGAAATACATGCAGTGTTTGTGCTTGTTCTGCAATTATCGGGATGATTTGAATACCTGAGGAGCCTGTACCGATAACGCCTACACACTGACCACTGAAATCAACGGGCATTTTGGGCCACTGACCTGTATGAAAGGTTTTGCCTTTGTAGGTGTTGAGCCCTTCAAAATCAGGAATACGTGCTGAAGACAAACAACCCGTGGCCATCAAGAAAAATTGCGCGCTGTATTGACCTTGATCGCTTGTGGTGATGTCCCAGCGTGACGTTGATTCGTTGAAGTGAGCGCTGATGACGCTGGTATTGAATTGAATGTGTTCGCGCAATTTAAAACGATTGGCCACATGTTGTGCGTAACTCAAAATTTCGGGTTGCGGTGTAAAGCGTTCCTTCCAACGCCATGATTGTTGAAGCTCATTCGAAAATGCGAAAGAGTATTGCATGCTCTCTACATCACAGCGAGCACCTGGGTATCGATTCCAATACCAAACACCCCCTACATCATCGCCTTTTTCGAAAGCACGAATTTGTAGCCCTAATTGACGCAATTGATATATTGCGTAAAGCCCTGCGAATCCTGCGCCAATGATGACCGCATCGAGGTTTTTCACAGGGGAATTTGATGTGGGATGTTTTAAATTCAACTTGAACAACCAAAGTTTGTAGTTGCTTCATTGTAAAGTTGAAATCTAAAAAATTAAATGCCCCAGTCTTTTAGAACTTGTTGATTGTCTGCCCCTGCTAGGTGGGGCGGATTTTGAATCGCTGATGGTGTTTGACTAAATCGCGGTGCGGGTTGTACTTGTAAAACACCATGGACGCGCGTGTAGGTCTGACGGGCCACATGATGGGGGTGTTTCTCTGTTTCCATCAGATCAAGTACGGGGGAAAAACATGCATCGGTTCCTTCCAGTAGTGCACACCAGTGATCGCGCGTTTGGGTGAGGAAGATTTTTTCTAGCTTCGCTTTGACTTGAGACCAATGTGCTTGAGAATTTTGTGGTGGTAATTCTTGGATATCGATTCCGAGTCGACTCATCAACTCTTCATAAAACTTTTTTTCAATCGGTGCAATGCTGATGTATTTGCAGTCAGATGTTTCATATACGTTATAAAAGGGTGCGCCACCATCGAGAATATTTGCTCCTCGACCACTTATCCATTGCCCCATTTGAAAAATTGCATATTGCATGGTCATCAAACTGGCTGCACCATCAATCATCGCTGCATCGACCACTTGGCCTTGTCCACTTTGTTTGGCGTGCAATAAGGCGGCAAGCAAGCCCATAGCCAAATACAATGCACCGCCCCCAAAGTCGCCAATCAAATTAAGCGGGATCATCGGTTTGTTATCAGGTCTGCCCATGCTATGCGTCACACCCGTGAGTGAGATGTAATTAAGGTCGTGACCTGCGGCATTGGCCAATGGCCCGTTCTGTCCCCATCCTGTGATTCTTCCAAAGCACAATTTGGGATTGAGTTGAATACAAATATTGGGGCCAAGGCCCAATCGCTCCATCACGCCCGGTCGAAAGCCTTCGATCAAACCATCGGCTTTGGCAATGAGTTTTAAAACTGTTTGTAGCCCTTCATCGGTTTTTAAATCTACTGCAATAGATCGTTTGCTTCGGTTGAGTAAATCATATTCGGGTGCAAAGTTAATGCCTTTATCATGTGAAGCGATACGATCAACTCGCACCACATCGGCTCCCATATCGGCCAACAACATGCCACAAAAGGGTCCTGGGCCAATCCCAGCCATCTCGATGATTTTGACACCTTTAAGTGGACCGTTCATCGTAAATCTCCATCAAAAAAATATATTGTCCATGGGAAATTAAGTCATTGTTGTAAATAACCGACACCGCAGCACTTCAAAAAATGCTACTTTCTAACTGAACGATTGTCTACCTTGTATTTTTAAAGGTTCGAATTCACCGCAAAGGATTATTGGTATGAATATAACGCTTAGTTATTGTCAAGAAAAAGATCATAAAGATCCCTTGGCCTGTTTGCAAAACGCGTTTGAGATACCTGACGGCCTTATCTATTTGGATGGTAACTCTTTAGGCGCTTTGCCTAAGCGGACAGCCAAGCATTTGCACGAGGTCATTACCCAAGAGTGGGGTAACGGTTTGATTCGCAGTTGGAACGATGCCCAATGGTTTGCCCAGCCTGTTAATTTGGGTAATCGTATTTCACCATGGATTGGAGCGCAAAGAGATGAAGTAATTGT
>SHXN01000174.1 GCA_009693305.1 Limnohabitans sp. | reverse complement strand
TAGCGTAAATGCCAAAACGGCGTTCCCTCGCGTTTGTACAGCGTGGCTTTTCCTTCAAGTATGTGTACTGTGTGTTCTGCTTTGGGTGGCATGTGCAAGTTTTGGGCTAAAAAGCGTGAACTTGAGTATGAGTGCGTGGTCAACCTTGTCAATGTTGTAGTTGCCAAAAAAAGGTATCAAGTAATTGTTGATAACTTGCTTGTAGGTTTCGTAAGTGACTTTGCCTTGTTTTGCCTCAGTCAACTCGTCCATGTTCCTTATTGCCAAGTTGGCAACTGCCTTAAAACGCTTGTTGTTGGGTGGCAACGAGTTGCGTTCCCTAAAGGTGCTGTCTGCATAAATCTCCACAGCAGTTAACTTTGCCTTTTTGAGCACACTTTGCTTGGTAGTCACCCTATGCCACTTGCCATACACCTTGTAGCGTAAATGCCAAAACGGCGTTCCCTCGCGTTTGTACAGCGTGGCTTTTCCTTCAAGTATGTGTACTGTGTGTTCTGCTTTGGGTGGCATGTGCAAGTTTTGGGCTAAAAAGCGTGAACTTGAGTATAGCGACGTTGATGTATTTTGTGCAACGACTGTGCAACGGTATTTTTACTGTAGTTATTTTGTTTTAAACAGTTGCAAACCCGCATGAATAGGATGGTGCCCGAGGCCGGAATCGAACCGGCACGCCCGTTATTCACGAAAGCGGCGGATTTTAAATCCGCTGTGTCTACCAATTTCACCACCCGGGCACTTGAGATATTGTCGAACAAAAAACGACTGATTTAACGGATGAACCGATGAAAATTAAAAAAAATCAGTTTGGAACAGGTTTTTCGGTCAAAATGACTTTTTTAGGCGCAGAGGCGGGAAGCAAAACTCTCGAGCCTTGAAAATAAATTTGAATATGTTCTAAATCTTGACTGGCCACCACCCAAGGGCCTTTTCCATATGTGCTGCGACCGATATTGGGTTTGAGTTCAAGCTTCGTTATTTTTTGGTCGCCGTCTTCAACACAAACCGATAATTCTTTATTGGCGAGAAAATAAACATAATTACCTAGCTTATGAACACTGATCGGTTCAGCTGAAATCGCATTCATCTTCAAGTTGTCACAACTTGTTGATGTGGTCGTTGGTGTCGCCACAGCCACAGACGGTGTTGCAGGTGTAGAAGTAATTGCTGCCGCAAGAACTTCTGTTTTAGCTGGCTTGGCAATAGGAACAATGACTTCTTCAACAACAACTTGAGGTGTACTCGGTTCAACTTTAGATGTGGCATTTGCAGGAACAGCAGGCTCAGTAGTAGTCGGTGTCGAACTTGTAAACCAACCCGTGACGGTTTGGTAAACATCATCAGGCCCTAAAAAAATAATAATAGTTGCAATCAAAATAAAGAGTGCGCCCCATCGCATCAATAGCACTGTGTCGGTGTAAACAACACCAACATCAGGAAAACGAACTTTATTTTCGGATAAACGAACAATGTCATCAATGACATTTTTTTCTGGAACTTTTTTTTCTGAATCAACGAGGGAGGTTGTTTCTGGAGCTTGATTGAGTATGCGCAAAAGACGTCTGACGGCTTGCGCTCTAATTTCAGGCGAATAAAAAGACTCTTCAAGACCCAATTCAATTTGACGCAACTGCTCGATAGACAATGTTGCCTGATGTGCTAATTCGGCAATATCAAAGCCCATTGCAAGTCGCAATTGCTGGATATATTTGCCGATATCTTGTTGCTCAGTTGACATCGAAGTCCAATTTGAATAAGCCAAGTCAGAAGGATTTAACCCAAGCCATGTAGTCTAAAGTATTTATATCCGCTTGACCACCATCTGCCGCTATAAAAAATGTAAATTTTTTATTTTTTGTGAAAAAAAGCTCGTAAGCCCGTCATTTGCTGGCCAATCAAGCCTTGCCCCGCATAGTTGGGAGTTTGCGAGCCAGACCGCACGCCCGTGGGTTCGTCGTGATTTTTAAAAAGAGCGGTTGAAAAAATCATGTCCCACCAAGGAAACAAGACCCCAAAGTTGTGACCGCCCATGGTTTGGCCAGGCGATTCGTGACCCACACCGTTGGCGTGGTGAAGACGATGAAATTGCGGGCTAATGAGTAACTTGCTCAAGAAGGAAGCGTCGCCGATGCGCACATTCGCGTGCTGAAAACTCTCGATCAATTGCGTCAAGGCCACCATCGCCACGTATTGTGTGGGGGCCAAACCAAGGGCTTGCGCCAAAACGGCGGCAATCACTGCGTTGATCCCATCATCCAACAAATGATTTCTGTTGTCGGTCCACAAAGTCATTTGTGTTTGCGAATGATGCAAGGCATGCAAAGCCCACCATCTGGAAAAAAAATGTTGAGCGCGATGAATCCAGTAATTGGCGAAATCAAAAATGACAAGATAGATACAAAAACTCACCCATCCAATATCACTAACACCAGACCACAAGTCATCAAGATGCCATGTGGGCAAGCCCCATACACGCAAATATCCCAATATATTTTCTAAGATGGGTTCTAAGGAAAAGAAAAATACCAATCGAAAAAATCCTAATCGATGAATCAATGTGTAGATCACATCCACGCCCACAGCACCAGAAAATGTCGCCTTTTCAACAGGCTTTATTTTTTCGAGTGGCACAAGTATGCATAACATGATGATCACTTGAATCAAACCAATTAAAAACCAAGCCGTTGCGTCAAACGCCAAGTCCATCAGATGCCCCATCCCCCAATCAAATACGAACGGCTTAACCCATTGCTCAAACAAGCTTGATTGAATATCTAAAAAAGTATCGGCCCAATAGTCCATATTTATTTTTTCTGTGACTGCTTGATCCATCTGCTGTATATAGGGTGTTCGCGTAGTGTGCGAAAACAAAATCCTTTGGATTGAAGCCCCTCAATCAATGGCTCCAAAACTGCGGGGGCCCAAGGATCGCGACGCGACCAAATACCCAAGTGCGCCATCAAAATATCACCCGAACGAATATCTCTGAGTGCATTATTGAGTAATTTGGTGTTCGGAAATTGTCGACTGTCGAGTTCATCACCCAAAAACCCCGCGTCGGCCCATCCCACATGCGCATATCCACATTGACCCGCGGCATTAAGCAATGCACTCGAATGTTTGCCGCCTGGCGCTCTGAAGAAGGGTAAGGGGTTCACACCTGTGACATCTTGCAAACGGCGACTGGCTTTGTTGAGTTGCTCGCAATATTGTTTGGCATCAAAAACGAGTTGATGCTTTTTTTTCATGCCCGCTGTGGGCATCACCAAAAAACGACCATTGGCCAAATCGGATTTCCAATACACGTGATCGTAAGTGTGAGAGGCAAAATCATGTCCTTCTGATGCGCGAGCCTTCCACCACGAAGCCCAATAATCGCCAAGCGTGCCGTCTCCTTCTTGCGTTACTTCATCAGCGGCAAAAAAAGTAACTTTGACTTGGTGCTTTTTTAAAACATTGGCAATGAGCGGTGCAACGCCCATATGACCCGTATCAAAAGTGAGATAAAGAGGCTTGTCACACGGTGGCGTTTGAGCAGTTGCCAATCCCATTAAACATAAAAAAGGGAGGCAATGAAATTTATTGACGCTTTGCGTGATCCAATGTCCAAATGCCATGGGGAGATTTACCTACTTTGATTTGACGAATCACTTGAGCGGATTCTAAATCGACAACGGTGACTTTTCCAATCCATCGCGAAGAAATGTAAAGCAATTTACCGTCGCCCGAAACTTCAAGGCAATCGGGGCCACCAGGAGCAGGATAGGTCTTGCCCACTTCAAAATTAACATAATCAATTTTGCTCACCGTGTTGGCCACACGATTGCTCACCAACACATGTTTGCCGTCGCCCAATGCTCTAAAAGCGTGCGCACCCTCACCCGTTGGAATGGACTTGACCCATTTGGCAGGATTGCTGCTCACATCAAAAACCTGGACCTCTTTAGCCCCAGTGAGTCCAACCAATACATGTTTATCGTCGGGCGTTCCAAAAACATCGGCGGGCATGGGCCCTGTTTTGATTCGCCACTTGATATTTTGGGTCGCTAAATCAACTGCAATTAATTCATCGCTGTCTTGCATCGTTGCATATACGGTGGTGCTTTTGCTATCAATCCACAAATGACTCGGCGTTTTACTCGATGAAATACGTTTGGCCAATTGCAAATTAGCGCCGTCCCATTTGTAAAAGTCAATGTGATTGAGACGATTGGCAACGGTGACAAACCATTTCATGTCGGGTGAAAAACGCAACTGATAGGGGTCGAGTGTGCCTTTGACGACTTTTTGGACCTGCGCAGTTTTAGGGTCAATAAATGTGAGCGAATCAGATGCGGCATTGGCAACAATAACGGATTTTTCGTCGGGGGTGAGATACAAGTGATGGGGCTCTTTACCCGTTGCAATTTTTTGCTTGACCGTCCAAGTCAAGGGATCAATCACACTGACATTGGCGTCACGAGAGTTGAGGACGAAAATTGGATTAGCCGTTTGTGCAGTGGATGCCAACGCAACCATGCACAAACCCAAACAGAGCGCTAAAAAACAAGTAATAGACTTCATACTTAATAAGTATACCTTTGCAAATTACTATTTTGAGCGATCAACTGATAAAACCTTAAAATTTGCAGATGAGATTGATTCAAGTCAATGGTGTGGGGTTGGAAGTACAACTAATCACACCCACCCACGCCGAAACCCATCTAGCGCCTTTGTTGTTTTTGCAATATTCCTTCCCGCTCGGCAAGAAGTTTCTCTTCAAGATGAGGGTCTTTTCCATCATCAGAAAACTTTCTGTTAAAGCGCAGCAATGCTGTCCTCGCCCCTTAAGCCGCTCTGAACAATGCGTATCTTGTCCTCAGTTGAGTAATGGCGCCTAGTGGCTCTTCGTATGTCTTTGACCACCTGCTCGGCAGAGGCCTTGGGTTGATTGGATTTCATCTTCATCTTCGCTCCTTAGGTTGAAAGATGAACCAAAACCCTCCTTTAATCAAGTACCACTATTTGTCTCACACTTGCTGACGTCGGACAATTAAACTTGACTCTAATGGTCACTACTATCAGTACGTAAATAATCCTGTAGCAGGCAGCATTCTTTTCAATGGCTTTAACTATGGCACTTATAGAGGTCTTCAGGGGTATTTATCTACTGTTACTTCTAGCGCAGAAAACTCTTTG
>SHXN01000173.1 GCA_009693305.1 Limnohabitans sp. | reverse complement strand
CGCCTATCGGGTGCAAAAGCCGAATAACAGTTGGTGTATCAAACTTTGCCCGCGGCCATGGCTTCAATAAACGATTGTTGAGCCACCTTCGGGTATTGCAATATCAATACTTCTAAGCCTTTGTCACCCGCTTGCAGAACTATGTCTTCATCAGGCGTTGCGAATACAGTTGCAAGCCCTTCCATTTCTTCACCTTCGGATATCAACGAGCCTAAGGTGATGACATAAAAGCGGCCGCCGCCTGTATTTGCTAATTCGGGTGCAGGTGCTTTGGCATGGGGAGGTAAACGCATCAACCAAGCGCCAAGGCCTTGCTCATTAAGGGTAATAATTTCTTCTTGCACCACAGATTTTAATTTTAAAAGTTCATCAGCATCAACAATGCTAGATGGTGCACCATGCGCTTGTTGCTTGGGTGCGCGTGTTGATAAATGCTTGCGTGCGTCAGGTATGTACCAAGCACCAACGTCGCCCACAGCGCGCAAAGTAAAGTAAGAAATGCCTTCATCGCCCGCAATGAGAGGGCCATAGGCAGAGTGAGGGGACGCATAGTGAACGGCTAGTTTTGTCAGTGGATTTTTTCCGATGGTGCCTGATCCGGCAACAAAAACTTGAAATTGATGCTCCTGATGGAAGTGCGTTTGCAACACCCAATGCGGATCTTGTTCAACCAAAAATGATTGTGGCCTGGGTAAGGGCGAGGTATCATCGTGATAGATCAAGTCGGTAATGATGCCTTCGAATTTAGGCTTGACAACATGGCGCTGTTGAGGGCGTGCGCGACTCAAACTTTGTTGGGTAATCATGAGTGTATTCTCCGCTTGATTTTTCGAGTTGTTGAAATAATTCTTTTTGTTGCTCTATGTTAAGGCAATAAGGCAATAAAGTCACGCTTGAGTTGCAGGTGATGCGTGGTGTCCCAAAGGCTGCTTCGATTGGCCTCAAACGATTGTTTGATTTTATATTTTCCAATTTTTTGATTGATGGTCATGGGAAGTTCATTCATGACCTTCACGAATTGCGGGACCATGTAATAGGTCATTTGTTGCGCACAAAATTGGATCAATTCGAGTTTTGTCGAAGGCTGATTGTCTCGCCACACGATTGCAGCACCGACTTCTTCGTCGCTTCGGGCATGGATACAGGAAAAACCACAACTTGCGCAACGCACGCATGGGTGAGAATAATTTGCTCTACTTCAAATGCAGAAATATTTTCACCACGTCGTCGAATGCAATCTTTTTTGCGATCAACAAACCAAAAGTATCCGTCGCGGTCTTCATATGCTCTGTCCCCTGTATGAAACCATTGATTGCGATGCGCACGCGTGGTTTCTTCCGGCATTTTGTAATAGCCTGTAGCGGCTCGCCAAGGCTCCAAACTTCTGAGCACCAATTCACCGATAACCCCTTTGGAGCATTCGATATCGTTGTCATCCACCACTTGTGCTTGGTAATAAGAGCGCAGCTTGCCAATGGATTTTCTTATTTCGATGGGCGCATCTTTGGTGAGGGACATGATTGTTGCAAAATCCGATAGACTATAGTTGCTGACAACACATACATCAAATCGTTTTTCAAACTCATTCAAAAAACTCACGATTGGCTAATGTCGCGCTAAAAACCAGAGACTGAAAAACGCGAGGCCAATGCAATGGAACTACCCGTCATCAACGCAGTGAGGCTACCAGTGAGTAATGCATTGTTATGAAACAAAGGCAAGCATACATAGACAACGTCGCTGGCTAAAAATCCATGTGCTTGCAAACCACCTGTGGCGTAACTGAGAGCAGTAGCTTGTGACAACATGCTAGCTTTGGATGGGCCTGTGGTACCCGATGTGTAATTCAAAATTAACAACTCGTAACAAGCAACTTCTCCAACTAAAAATTGCGTTGAGGATTGATTAACAATCGATAAAAAATTAATCACATCAATAGATTTTAAATCTGCATCGATTAATATGTCATTGCCTATTTTTAAGAGATTTTGAAGCTGGGGTAAATCGTTCTTAATGGGTGAGAGCCATTGTATTTTTGCTTCACCAACGATCAGCGTTTTCACATCGGCATGATTCAAATAATACTGAAGCAATTGACCACGAGCGGCTGTATTAATTGGTACCGCTACGGCACCTAATTTTGCATTGGCGATAAAGATGGCCCAGTGTTCGGCGCTGTTGTCCATCCAAATTCCAACATGCGTGCCGTGATTCACGCGGCATGTTTGCAATGCATGGGCAATTTGATTGATCCAATCGTCAAAGCCTTTATATGTCCATTGACGGTCCGTTGATAATTCAGTGAGAAATATTTTTTTGGGTTGTGCGGATACATGGCGCGCCCATACGCGATGAACGCACAATTGATCGAGTGGCCAGTTGGCGAGTGTTTTACCCTGCATAGAGGCAGGTATCACATCGTGATGCCGCGATCCTTGACTAACTTGGTCCAGCGAGGAATTTCACTTTTAATTAAATCGGTAAGAACTGTTGTGGGGCCGCCTTCTACGTTGCCACCTAGACCAACGATGCGATCTTTGATATCGGGTGCTGCCAATGCTTTGTTGGCTTCTTCATTGAGTTTATTCAAAATATCTTTGGGCATGTTGGGTGGTGCAATGATGGCAAACCAAGAAATACCTTGCACATTGGGAATTGTAGGATTGCGCTTGGGACTTGCAATAGCTAAAGCACGCAATTTACCATCTTGTATTAACTTGGTGCTGGTGTTGAGTGTGTCAAAAAACACGGGTACGTGTCCGGCTAATACATCGTTAAGGGCTGGGCCACCACCTTTGTAGGGAACATGAACGAGTTTGATGCCTGCATGTACTTGTAATTGTTCAGCTAGCAAATGCCTCATCGTGCCGTTGCCACCCGATGCAATTGAAAATGTACCTGGTTTGGCTTTGGCTTCATTCACAAATTGTGAGACCGATTGATAAGGCGAGTTGATGCTGGTGACCATCACCAACGGAGTAGAAATCAATAAGACCACATGACTGATATCTTTGGACGCGTCAAACGTCGATCCATTGATCATGGCGGGTGCTGCGGTGATGGCACTGGCAACAATACCAATGGTGTAACCATCGGCTTCTGCTTTGGATACCAATTCAGCACCAATCAAACCACCGCCACCAGGCTTGTTATCCACTACAAAGGATTGCCCCATTTTGTGGCCAATCAATCGAGCCAATACATCGGTTAGGCCACCTGCTGCTGAATTCACAATCACTCGAGTGGGTTTAGTGGGATAGGTCTGTGCGTTCAAAGTGCTGTTGAATAAAACAGCAACGCCACACAACACGATTGGAATAAAACGAGACTTCAAAAAAGAAAATTTCAACATGGTTATTTCCTAATTACGAAAAAACAAAATCAAAAGATTAATTTACCTTTCACCTTTTCGGATGTCTACACAAGCAGTCACCAAGAGTTTATACTAGGTGACAATACTTATTAGTATTGTATCAATACCGTATAAAATATTTCAAATCCGATTGGTAGAAACAAATCCGTTTAACAACACTGCTGTCACAGGAGTCATCATGGTCGTTATAACCCCTTCACCTTTTGCTCTCAAGGAAATGTATCAACCCGACGTGATGGTTGAAGACAATAAATGGTATGCCCTTGGCAAAATGGGGATGGTTCGTCCTCTCTTATTTGATGTGGCCAATGGTGGTTGGGTCAGTATTCTTAAAATAAAAGGGCAGGGCACGATTCAACGCCATCGACACGCGTCGCCTGTTACGGCTTGGACCTTAGATGGCGCATGGGGTTATAGAGAGCACGACTGGTTAGCCACTGCCGGTAGTTTTGCTTATGAACCAGCGGGGCATATCCACACACTCTACATCGATCCCAAAGTGGGTCACATGACGGCTATTTTCCATGTCATGGGCCCTTTGGTTTATGTCGATGAACATGGCAACCCTGTTGATTACGATGATGTGTTTTTGCGCTTAGATCGCTATACCAAGCATTGCTAGGAAGTTGGCTTGGGTGAAGAATGGGTTCGCTCGCTCATTCGGTGATTATTTTTATACGGTGTTCAATACATGTCTAATCAAATCCATCTTTTACAAATGTTAATTCATACCAGTTCCACCCACACCTTGGGTGGTTGGGCTGATCCCTTGGATGAACAACTCGATGGTTTACAAGATTTTGCCTATTGGCAAAATCTTGCGCAAACTTTAGAGCGCGGTTTTTTTGACGGCGCTTTTTTTGCTGACAGTCCTGCTACGCATAGTGTTTATAAAAACAGTGTGGTGCCGTCGGTTCAATATGGTGCTTCATGGCCTAATCACGATCCCATGCCATTGGTAGCTGTGATGACCACGGCCACCAAGTATTTTGGTATAGGTGTGACTTTATCGATTAATGGCACGGCACCCTATTTAGCCAATCGCAGAATCTCGACGCTCAATTATTTAAGCAAGGGTCGTGTGGGTTGGAACATTGTGTCTGGTTTTAGTCAAGCCGAACACATGGCGGTAGGTAATGCCGTTCAAATTGAACACGACGCGCGTTATGACATGGCCGATGAATACATGGATATTTGCTATCAACTGTGGAATAGCTTGCCGTCCAATGCAATCTTGAAAAATAAAAAAACAAGTGAGTTTGCTGATCCGCAAAAAATTGTACAAGTTGATTACAAAGGCAAATACTACCAATGCAAAGCCGTATCGCCTGTATTGCCATCTGATTACGGATTGCCAATGCTTTTTCAAGCAGGATCATCCGGTCGCGGTATGGAGTTTGCGATGAAACACGCTGAAATTATTTTTTCAATACAAGGACATGTTGCGGGTATGCAAAAGTCAATGAAGCAATTGGCAGAGGCAGCCCAAAAATACAAACCTAAAACAGATCCCAAAGTTATTTTTGGTTTGCAGCCGATTGTGAGAAGCACAGAAGCAGAAGCCAAGCAACGTGAAGAAGAATTAAAGCAACGCATTCCATTGGACGCCATCTTGGCGCGTTTGTCGGTTGTGTTTGGTGTTGATTTGCGTCAGTTTGACCCTGACCGACCAATGAAAGAAATGGACACACAGGCTTCGCGTGGATTAATGGCGGCCACCTTGAGTGGTGCAAGCGGTGAAGATGTGACCTTGCGACAAGCTGCATCCAAATGGGCCTTGTCGGTTGCAATTCCACAAATTGTTGGGACGCCGGGAAAAGTTGCGGATGAAATTG
>SHXN01000172.1 GCA_009693305.1 Limnohabitans sp. | reverse complement strand
AAAGCCAACAAATGATGAAGAAAGTGGCTCAAAACCTCAAAAAACAAGCAAATAAGGGCGTGAATTTCAGAGTGTGCAATTTACCTCAGTAAAAAAGATCAACCAGGTAATGCAAACTGATTTATCGACCAATATTTCAACAGCCTGCTAAAGCTCAATGCAAAACGAAAGTACAGCCAAACGCATTGGCTGATGATGTCTGCGGGATAGCGGTGGCGCTTGTAGGATATGGGTGAGGGTGTGCTCATCAGCTAAACTCTAGCCGATCGGGAAGAATTAACTTGACGATGCCGCTGGGGTTGACTGATTCAATGGTAAGTTTCAAAAAATAAAAGACAACGGATATATCAACATGCAATCCAAACAATCTGAGCGAGTGTGGTTCATCACGGGTTGTTCGAGCGGGTTTGGCCGCGAATTGGCACTCGCCGCACTCCATCAAGGCGACAAGGTTGTAGCAACAGCAAGACAACCCGATAGCATGGCTGACATTGCGCAAGGTTTTGGAGATCGTTGCCTGTTATTGCCTTTGGATGTGACGCAGCAAGCGCAGGTCACTCAATCGGTCGCTCAAGCCTTGGCGCGTTTTGGCGCCATCGATGTATTGGTCAACAATGCAGGACGTGGTTTCATGGCATCCATTGAAGATGCAGCAGATCCAGATGTAAGCAGCTTATTTGAGCTCAATTTCTTTGGCTTAGTCAGAATGACAAAAGCCGTATTACCGAGCATGCGCCAACGCCGCAGTGGACACATTGTCAATATCACATCAACAGGTGGTTTGGTGGGTCGGGCTGGATCGGGCTATTACGCAGCAACTAAGTTTGCCGTTGAAGGTCTATCCGAAGCACTCGCGCAAGAAGTTGAACCTTATGGCATCAACGTCACCATTGTCGCGCCAAGCGGATTTAGAACGCGCTTTCCAAAGGCCATGTTCAAAGGCAACATGCACGGCTATGAAACAACAGCGGGAGAACGAATGAACCATGTCATTCGAAACGACGGTAAGCAAGCCGGCGATCCAGCCCGAGCAGCCCTTGCCATCATTCAAGCAGTGAGCGCACCCAAGCCGCCTTTGCATCTTTTACTTGGAAATGATGCGGTTGAAACTGCACGAAAAAAATTCAAAACATTTGAAACAGATATCCAAGCATGGGAGAGTATTTCTCGAGGGGTAGATTTTGATTAAACAAGGGGGCACACACATGAAGATCTGGTACCAAAGTATGACAAAGGTTTCTGCATGGCCAGCCTATAACACCGCTTTGCGAAAGGTGCTCTCAAGTATTGCTGATTCCCATACAGAAATAGAAGTCCATGGCGTTGAAAAACGTGGTGGTGTGGGCGATCAGTACCGTTACTTGGAATTTATAGAAACGCAAGAGGTTCTTGAAAATGTAGAAAAGGCCACCCAACAAGGCTTTGACGCTTTTCTCATTGGCAATATTTGTGACCCTGGCCTGCGCGAGGCGCGCGAAATAACCGATATGCCCGTTATTGGACTGGGCGAAACTTCATCCCACATTGCGAGTTTGATGGGCGGCAACTTTTTGGTGGTCACCGGCTCGCCCAAACATATCCCACGCATTGTTGAAAACTTTAAGCGATATGGTCACACGAATATCATCCACAGCGCGCTTTCGATCCAAATGATTCGACTGGTCGATCTTGACTTGGTTTTTTCTGATCCCGCCATGGGAAAAGCGCTCATTGATCGATTTTTAACTGAAGTGGATAAAGTCTGCGATGAAGGCGCTGAAGTCGTGGTGCCTGCCGTTGGCGTGTTAATGGTTTTATTGGCGCGCGAAGAAATCTATTCGGGTGGAAAAATGAATATTCCAATTATCAACGGCGTCAAAGCCTTGGTCAAAATGGGGGAAACAGCGGTTCAATTGCGCGCAGCCATGGGCAATAATTGGACTTCACGTCGATGCACGTATCAACAACCGCCGCCCAGTCAACTCAAAGAAATTCGCAACCACTATGGCAATGTATACAGCATGTTGCCTGACCCAACGTCAAAGGAGTCATCATGACAAACACACATCACACGTCAATCAAACGCACACTTGCCTTATGGCTGGGCGGATTGTTAACGCTGACATCTCTTCATGTTGCTTCACAAGATTACCCCAACAAGCCCATCAAAATCATTGTTCCCTACAGTGCTGGCGGTAGTGTGGATGTCATTGGACGCACGCTTGCGCAAGAACTCACACAGCGTTTGGGTCAAACGGTGATCGTTGAAAACAAAGCAGGTGCAGGAAGCAATTTGGGCTCTACCTTTGTTGCTAAATCTGCTCCTGATGGATATACCTTGTTGCTCACGTCGCCCGGTAATGCCATCAATGTCACTCTCTACAACCCAATGCCCTACGATGTAAAAACAGAGTTAACAAAAGTGGCTGTCGTTGGTCGTGCACCCGGCATATTGCTGGTCAATAATAATTTTCCTGCCAACAATGTGAAAGAATTTGTTGCAATGGCTAAAAAGTCTCCTGGCTCACTCAACTTTGGCTCAGGTGGTTCAGGAAGTTCTGAGCACCTTGCTGCAGAAATGTTTAAAACAACAGCAGGCATAGATATCAAGCATGTACCCTACAAGGGAGGATCAGCCGTCATCAATGACATCTTGGCGGGGCATGTTCAAGCTTTCTTCACCAATCAAGCCAATGTGATTGGTCAGATCAAAGCAAACACGATTAAGGTGCTTGGCGTTGCCTCAAACCAGCGTTCTTCATTGTTGCCCAACGTCGCAACATTTGCAGAGCAAGGATACCCAGAGCAACAGGTTTCTGTTTGGTGGGGCATAGCAGCGCCTAACAAAACACCTGTCGCTATTCTTGACAGACTCAATAAAGAAATTGTGGCTGCGGGTGCATCTGCAGCCATGCGAGCACGCATCGCTGAGTTAGGTGCGGAATCGATTTCAACGACACGTGCGCAAGCCAATGCATTTTTAGACGAAGAAATCATAAATTGGGGCAAAGCAGTTAAAACATCGAATGCACAAGTTAATTAATCTAAAAAACACCATGACACAAAAAACAAATACCAACAGACGTCAAGCACTTTCATTATTGGGTACGGCTATCGCTTGCGCAACACTGCCCGCGTGGTCACAAGTTGAAAGTTGGAAACCCAGCAAACCCATTCGTTTGCTCAATGGCTTTGCAGCCGGAGGATCTGGCGATTTGATTTGCCGCATATTGGCTGAAGGACTCAAACCGATTTTGGGACAAAGCGTCATCGTTGAAACACGCGCAGGTGCCAACGGATTTATAGCCGCCGAAGCAGTTGCTCGTTCAGCGCCAGACGGTTTAACACTTGGCTTTGCAACCATGAGCATGCTCGCTGTTGCGCCCCAATTGCCGGGTGTGAAGTTATCCATTAATCCGCATACAGAACTCACACCCATTGCATCGATCGCCAATATTTATTCTTTGTTAGTCTCATCTCCCAATGAGCCCTACAAAACAGTGCCAGAACTCATTGCATACGCCAAAGCACACCCAGGTCAAATTTCATATGCATCAGCAGGTACGGGCTCGATTGGTCATTTGGCGGGTGAATTATTCAAACGACAGGCCAATATCGACATTGTGCACGTGCCCTACAAAGGCGGATCGCAAGCCATGATTGATTTGCAAGCAGGCCGAGTCAACTTGCTGCTTGGCAATATGTCGGATTACTTGGGTCAAGTCAAATCGGGACAACTTCGTGGCATCGCGTTTGGTGGTGATCAAGCATCGCCTCAATTGGCAGGACTCCCACTCATCAATAAAACACTGCCTGAATTTAAAATGGAAAATTGGTTCAGTATTGTTGGACCTGCGCGCATGCCTGAGCCTATTGTGAACGCGTTGTCGCGTGCGATACAAACAGCATTAGCAGATGCCAACACTGTCAAAGCTTTGGCCGATCTGGGTGCTGAGCCCATGCCTTCAACACCCATTCAATTTCAAAAACTCATCGATGCCGATAAAAAAAGATGGGGTGACGTGATTCGTGCTGGCAATATTCGCGCAGATTGAAAAACACCATGAGCGATAACGTTAATCACCCCAACCGCGAATACAGTGCACGCGCTTTAATGGGTGTTGCTGTACCCCAAGCAAATCCCATTGTTGAACCCGAATTTTCTGTGCTCATGCCAGCTGGCGTTGGCGTTATTGCCACACGCCTGCAGGGAAGTCGTACCGACTCAAGCAATCGCATTGTGGAGTACCTCGACAACCTTGGCACCAGTATTGAAGCATTTGACAGCACAAAGCCCGATGCATTGGGCTACGCTTGCACGGGCACGAGTTACATGATTGGTCCACAAGAAGAAAAAAAACGCGTCGATATTTTTCAAGACCACTTTGGATTTCCTATCATCACTTCTGCACAAGCTATTTTGATGGCTTGTCATTTTTTGGGCGTGGAAAAAGTAGCCTTGCTTGCGCCCTACCCGCAATGGATGGTTGATAAAAGTCTCATCTATTGGCAACAATGCGGTCTTGTCATTACACATTCGGCACGAACGACGATGGACACAACGGATACACGCGCTGTTTATCAAATGCGTGCACCGATGGTGATGCAAGCGGCTGATAATTTAGACACAAGTGATGCTGATGCCATTTTGATTTCGGGAACAGGCATGCCGTCTTTGCGTGTCATGTCAGCCTTATCGCTAAAAACAGGCAAGCCCGTGTTGTCATCCAACTTGTGTTTGGCTTGGGCCATGCTTCAAGAAGTTGGCGTACAACCCCATGCTGCACGCTCAGATAAAGGTGAAATTTTGATTGGTGAATGGGTAGAAAAGGCTGCTTTGCTTTGAAAACAAAACTCTTTCAATTTAGTCCATTGTCACGCCTGAATCTTTGATCAACTGACCCCATCGCGATTCTTCTGATTTCAGTAGCGTTGTGAAATCATGTCTGCTAGCACCACCGGGCTCTAGAGATTGAGCAGCGATGACCTTTTTTTTGAAGTTGGGGTCGTTGAGTACCTTGCCCACCTCCATCACGGATTCGGAAGCTTGACGGTTGGCCGTTC
This sequence comes from Limnohabitans sp., assembly GCA_009693305.1. Lineage (GTDB taxonomy): Bacteria > Pseudomonadota > Gammaproteobacteria > Burkholderiales > Burkholderiaceae_C > Limnohabitans. Next base: position 174 of record SHXN01000172.1, on the reverse strand, counting down.
CGCAAACTTGAACAAAGTCCCACTCCTCACAGCCCTGTTCGTATGAAATAGTCGCCTTGCGCTTACCGTTTAAGTCACGTACAGAAAATAGCAGCCATTGGCCCTTTAAGCACCTCTCGGCATAAATGTCTGCGCAATGTTTCATATTAACGGCATCGTCAAGTTAACTTCTCT
>SHXN01000008.1 GCA_009693305.1 Limnohabitans sp. | reverse complement strand
TCAAGTGCCAATTCGGTTACCGCAAGACGCGCTACCGTGGCTTGGCCGAGAACACAGCGCAACGCATCACATTGTTTGCACTGAGCAATTTGTGGATGGTGAGGAAACGCATCTTGGGTGCGACTGGATGAGTGAGCCCAAAACAGCGCAAAAACCCTCAGTGAAAGGGGGCAGATCGCATGAAAATGTTCAAAAAGAGAGTGCTTTTGCGATCGGAGCATTGCAAATTTCATAGTGTGACAATTTACTGCCCGAGAACTTTTTTAAACTGAGTTTTCAGACCTTTCCTAAGTTTATCCGACGTGTTTGGAGAAAAACGCCAAGGCCCTCACCAAGGCTTCGTTGGCCGCGGTTTCATCGTATGAGCCTCTTTGGTCGCAATTAAAACCATGATCAGCCTCATACGAATGAACCTCCACTTGTGAATACGCCTTTTTAAAAGCTTCCACCGTATCCATGGGGATCCAATGATCTTTTTTGCCAAAGTGCGCTTGAACAGGGCACTGCGGTTTGCGTTTCATTTCGGCCTCTGTTGTGACGCCGCCACCATAGTAAGGAACCGCCGCACTCAAACCATTCACCACTTCAGCACTTTTCCATGTCAGCAAGCCGCCCCAACAATAACCCACCATGCCTACCTTACCTTTGGTCGAGAAGCGGCCCAAGTCGACAGCGGCTTGTATATCTGCAATGATGCCAGGTGCAGGCAGCCCTTCGATTTTGGTTTTAAGTGCGAAGCCTGCATTCATATCGTCGGACGTGTAGCCCAAATTCACATCCAATTGAGCGCGTGCGAAGGTTTGAGGCGCAATCGCCAAATAACCCGCAAGCGCGTAACCATCAGCAACGGCCTTGATGTGGGAGTTAACGCCAAAAATTTCTTGCAAAACAACAATTGCACCTCTGGGTGTATTTTTGGGTGATGCCATATAGGCCGGGCATTGAAAACCGTCGGATGCACGCAATTGAACAATCTGTCCCATGTCTTTTCTCCTATTGATTGAAATTATTTCGATTGAATGATTGTGAGACTTTGCACGCGTCGCTCCAAAAAATCAAGTCTATCTTGTCCCCAAAAGATCTCTCCATCAACGACATAACTAGGGGCACCAAACACGCCCGCGTCAATCGCTTGTTGCGTATAGGTCTCATAGGCCTCTTGAGCGGCTTGACTGTGCGCCTTTTCAAGCAACGAGGTGGCAAGGCCACATTTTTTGAGCAATCCTTCTAAAACATTCATATCCGCAATATTGAGTTCGTCCACCCAAACCGCTGTTAAAACCGCTTGCGTAATGAGCAACGCGGCGTCCCTGCCTTGGTTCAAATCGACGGCCACGATTAATTTGGCGGCGTCATCGGTTGAAACGGGGAAATATTTGGGCTTGAGATTGAGTGGCACGGCCAAATAGGAACTGAATCTTTTTAATTCCACCAAGCGGTAGGCTTGTCGCTGAGGCGCACGCTGTCCCAAAGGCAATCCACCCGAGATCGGAAAAACCTTTCCGCCCAAATCAACCGGCATCACATGGACCTGCACCTTGGTTTGTCGCGCAATGGATACAAAGCGCGCATGACCCAAATAAGCCCACGGACTGTTGGGTGCAAAATAATAATCAATGCGCGGGTTCATTTATTTTTCTCCAGTGAATTTATTTTGTATGAAATAAGCATTCGAGAGCCTGTAAAGTACCCTGTTTTACTCCTGATCTGTTTTCTTTGCTGAGAGCAGTTAAAAATCCCTTGTTGATGGCTTAGACAATTCGAATCGAGAAATAACATGACAAACAAAATTTCACACTTTATCCAGGGTCAGCCCACCGCCGCAAAAAGCGTGCGCGAACAAGACGTCTTCAATCCAGCCACAGGCCAAGTCAGCGGGCAAGTGCATCTGGCCAGCACCGCTTGCGTTGCCGATGCTGTTAAAAGCGCTGTAGCCGCATTTCCTGCTTGGGCGGACACACCGCCACTGCGACGCGCACGTGTGATGTTTAAATTTTTAGAGTTGCTCAATTTGCATAGGGACGATTTGGCACGAATGATTACCGCAGAGCACGGCAAGGTTTTTACCGATGCACAAGGTGAGGTCACGCGTGGCATTGAAATTGTTGAATTTGCATGTGGCATTCCTCAATTGCTCAAAACCAATTTCACCGATCAAGTATCAACAGGTATAGACAATTGGGTGATGCGTCAACCTTTAGGCGTTGTTGCAGGCATCACACCTTTTAATTTCCCTGTCATGGTTCCAATGTGGATGTTCCCCGTTGCGATTGCATGCGGCAATACATTTATTCTGAAGCCTTCGCCCATCGATCCATCGCCTTCCTTGTTGATGGCGGAGCTGCTTAAAAAAGCGAGCTTGCCCGATGGCGTGTTTAATGTTGTGCAAGGCGACAAAGAAGCGGTCGATGCATTGTTGGTTCACCCCGACGTCAAAGCCATTAGTTTTGTCGGATCCACGCCGATTGCCAATTACATTTATGAAACGGGCGCGCATCATGGCAAGCGTGTGCAAGCATTGGGCGGCGCAAAAAATCACATGGTCGTGATGCCCGACGCTGATTTGTTGCAGTCGGTAGACGCATTGATTGGTAGCGCATATGGATCGGCAGGCGAGCGTTGCATGGCCATTAGCGTTGCCGTGTTGGTAGGCGACGTAGCCGAAAAAATCATGCCGCTCTTAATTGAAAGAACACAACAACTCAAAGTGTTAAATGGCACGGACCTTTCTGCAGAAATGGGGCCGATCGTCACCTCGCAAGCGCATCAACGCATCACGGGTTACATCGAGCAAGGCGTCAAAGAAGGCGCGAAGTTATTAGTTGATGGTCGTCAATTCAACCCTTCGCAAACGGGCAAAGGATGCGAAAAGGGTTTTTGGATGGGCGGAACGCTCTTTGATCATGTCGGCACTGACATGCGCATTTACAAAGAAGAAATTTTTGGGCCCGTGTTGTCATGTGTTCACGTCAAAGATTTTGCGCAAGCCGTTGAGATGGTCAATCAACACGAATTTGGCAATGGCGTGAGTTGTTTCACAAGAGACGGCAATATCGCACGCGAATTTTCTCGCCGCATTCAAGTCGGCATGGTTGGCATCAATGTGCCCATCCCTGTGCCAATGGCTTGGCACGGTTTTGGTGGGTGGAAGCGCAGTTTGTTTGGCGACATGCACGCGTACGGCGAAGAAGGCGTTCGTTTTTACACCAAACAAAAAAGCATCCTGCAACGTTGGCCCGAGAGCATTGGCAAAGGTGCTGAGTTTGTGATGCCCACATCCAAATAACAATGACTGATTTAAATTTTGATTATATTGTGATTGGCGCAGGTACTGCGGGTTGTTTATTAGCCAATCGATTAAGTGCCAATGCGAGCAAACGCGTTTTATTGATTGAAGCGGGTCGCAAAGACGATTACCACTGGATTCATATTCCTGTGGGCTATTTGTATTGCATCGGCAACCCACGCACCGACTGGTTGTACAAGACCGCGCCTACCGAAGGTTTGAACGGTCGATCGCTTCGCTATCCAAGGGGAAAAGTGTTGGGGGGGTGCTCGAGCATCAACGGCATGATTTATATGCGCGGGCAATCACGCGATTACGACAATTGGGCAACCATCACATCGGACGATCAATGGAATTGGCAAAACAGTTTGCCGTTTTTTAAATTGCACGAAGATCATTACAAAGGTGCTGATGAATTTCATGGTGCCAAAACATCGCCAAGCGATTTACTCGCAGCCAACGGCGTTTACGAACAAACGTTGAAACATAAAAAATCAGGCGGCGAGTGGCGTGTGGAGAAGCAACGCTTGCGATGGGATATTTTGGATGCTTTTTCGCAAGCCGCGCAACAAGCTGGCATTGCGGCGACCGATGACTTCAATCGCGGCAACAACGAAGGCGTGGGTTATTTTGAAGTCAATCAACGCAAGGGATGGCGATGGAATACAGCCAAAGCTTTTTTAAGACCCGCTTGCTATTCACGTCCTAATTTTGAAATGTGGACATCTGCCCATGTGATGAAGTTGTTGTTCACCACAGACGCCGATGGAAAGAAAAGATGCTCGGGTGTTGATGTATGGAATGGCAAAGAATGTGTGACTGCACAGGTTTCTGGTGAAGTGGTGTTGTGTGCGGGCGCAATTGGCACACCACAAATATTGCAATTGTCAGGTGTTGGGCCTTCTGATCTTTTGAAAAAAAATGGTGTTGAGCCGCAAATGCATTTAAATGGCGTTGGAAAAAATCTTCAAGACCATTTGCAAATTCGCGCTGTGTTCAAAGTCAATGGTGTCATAACACTCAACACCATGGTCAATAGTCTTTTAGGAAAGTTGGCGATTGGAATTGAATATGCATGGAAGCAAACAGGGCCGATGAGCATGGCGCCTTCACAACTCGGCGCCTTCACAAAAAGCGATCCGAGTCGTCCATGGCCTAATATTCAATACCATGTGCAACCCTTGAGCTTGGATGCGTTTGGCGAGCCCTTGCATTCATTTCCTGCATTCACCGCCAGTGTTTGCAATTTAAATCCAAGCAGTCGCGGATCGGTAGCTATCCAAAGCCCTGACTTCACACAATCACCCGTGATTGCACCCAACTATTTGTCAACCACTGAAGATCGCAAAGTGGCTGCGGACTCTTTGCGAATCACACGAAAAATTGCCGCGCAACCTGCCTTAGCGCCTTATCGGCCCGAAGAATGGAAGCCAGGCGTGCAATATCAAACCGATGATGAGTTGGCGCGTTTGGCGGGGGACATCGGCACAACGATTTTTCATCCCGTAGGCACGGCTCGAATGGGCGCATTAAACGACGATGGGGCGGTTGTGGACTCGCGCCTGCGCGTAAAAGACGGTCAAGGCTCTTGGATTCGAGGCCTGCGCATTGCCGACGCCAGCGTCATGCCCACCATCACCAGTGGCAACACCAATAGCCCAACCCTCATGATTGCAGAGAAAGCCGCCCAATTGATCGCACATTCAGCTGATTAATTCGGGAAAGCACCTACAAGAACAGAGGCTTATCAAGATTAGAGTTCAGTCACTCGCAACTCGTTGCGGTTGTTTGAAGGTTCGAGGAGACAATACGTAATCAAATGCCCCCAAATCATGGAGGGAGCAAACTAGAAAAGCACTGTTAATCACAGTGCTTTTTTTATTCAGAGTTTGGACGACAACGAATGCGACAATCTCACGAATGGAATTTATCATTGTCACAGTGGCGGCGGGCTTAGCGGGTTTTATGGATGCAATCGTCGGTGGCGGCGGTTTAATTTTGGTACCTGCTTTATTTGCCAGCTTTCCCGAAGCTCATCCCGCCACACTATTGGGCAATAACAAGTCGGCATCGCTGTGGGGCACCATCATGGCAAGTTGGCAATATAGTCGACGCGTTCATTTGCAATGGCGGCCTTTGTTGATTGCGGGCGCGTTTGCATTAATCGGATCGTTGGCGGGCGCATGGAGCGTGACACAAATATCGCCCAACTTTTTACGAAAAATCTTACCGATTATTTTGGTCGGCGTTCTCATCTACACCTTGATTAAAAAAAACATGGGGCATGCACACGCACCGCGTTTTGGAAATCGCACACAAATTATTGCCATGTCATTGATCGGTTTTGCGGTTGGTTTTTATGATGGTTTTTTTGGACCAGGAGCCGGCAGTTTGTTGGTGTTTTTTTTGGTTCGATGGATGGGCTATGATTTTTTAAATGCTTCTGCGCACGCAAAAATTTTAAATATGTTTAGCAATGCGGCAGCGTTGTTTCTTTTTTCTTGGCAAGGTCATGTGTGGTGGCATATGGCCCTGCCACTTGCAATCGCGAATGTGGGGGGGAGTTTTTTAGGTTCGCGCATGGCGCTGGTTCACGGATCACAATTTGTGCGATGGGTTTTTATTTTTGTTGTGTCGCTATTGATTTTAAAAACTGGGTTTGACGCGCTAGCCCATTGTTTTTTTTAATTGGCGCGCGCAACTTTGATCACGACCGAATTTGCAGAGCTGGTTTTTAAAACAGCAGGAGGCGTCTCTGGCAGCGCTTCATTTTTGGGTGGCCAAGGCATGGTCGACAATTCGCGTGGTTTGCCAAGCGGTCGTGTTGCCAACCCTTTTTTAATAGCTTCAATATCTTCTATCGAAGGATATTGTTTCATCAATACAAAATCAAAAATTCGTCGCGCAATAGGTGCTGCATTTTGCGCGCCAAAGCCTGAGTTTTCAACGACCATGGCCACCACAACCTGCGGATCTTCTGCGGGCGCATAAGCCATATACAAGGCATGATCTCTCATGCGCTCATCAATTTGTGAGGCGTTGTATTTTTCGTTTTGCTTTAGTGTAAAAACTTGTGCTGTGCCTGTTTTACCTGCACTCACGTAGGACGCACCAACAAAACTCGACGCCGATGTGCCTTCAATATTGACACCCAACAACGCTTTTTTAATAACGTCAATATTTTCTTGGTTCAATGCCAATTGTTCAACGGGTTCTTTGGCAACGGGCGTGGCTTGTTTGGTTTCAACGTCAACCACCTCTCTGACTAAATGCGGCTTCATCTTGACGCCGTTGTTAGCCACGATGGCTGTAGCTTGTGCCAATTGCAAAATCGTAAAGCTGTTGTAGCCCTGTCCAATTCCAAGAGAGATGGTTTCACCCGAATACCATCGCTGTTGTTCTGGTTTTTTGTAAAATTTTTTTTTCCACTCGGTAGAAGGCAAAATTCCGCGCGACTCGCCCAATATATCGATGCCTGTGAGTTGTCCAAAACCTAAGGGTTTCATTTGATCGTGAATTAAATCAACGCCCATGTCGCGTGCCAATAAATAGTAATATGTGTCACACGATTGAACAATTGATTTGTACAAGTCAACAGAGCCGTGACCACCTTCTTTGTCATCGCGAAATCGATGGTTACCAAACATAAAGTAACCAGGATCAGAAATCAATTGTGTGGGCGTGCGTTTTCCAGTTTGCAATGCAGCCAATGCCATAAATGGCTTGTACGTTGATCCAGGCGGATATGTTCCGCGCAATGCACGATTGAGCAAAGGTTTATCTAACGATTCATTGAGTGCGCCCCAGTTTTCAGAATCAATTCCTTCAACAAATAAATTGGGATCGAATGTGGGCTTGCTGACAAACGCCAACACCTCGCCTGTTTTGGGATCAATGGCAACCAAGGCGCCTCGGCGATTGCCATATAAATCTTCCACCAGTTTTTGAAGTTTGATGTCGATCGATAAAACTACTGTGTTGCCAGGTGTTGCCATACTGCTTCTGAGGCGACGAACGGCACGACCTCCTGCTGAGGTTTCCATTTCATGAACACCCGTTGTGCCATGCAATTGGGTTTCGTAACTTTGTTCAACGCCTAATTTGCCAATGTAGTCGGTGCCTCTGTAATTGGCTTCGTCTTCTGAGCCCGCTAGTTTTTCTTTTTCACTCGTATTGATGCGACCAATATAACCAATCACGTGGCTTGCCAATTCACCATACGGATAATTTCTAAACAATCGCGCTTTGATTTCAACGCCAGGAAAACGATAGCGCTGTGCCGCAAATCGCGCCACTTCTTCGTCGCTCAAGCGTGTGCGTATCGGTACAGATTCAAAACTTTTGGACTCTTCGCGTAGTTTTTTAAATCGACGGCGATCGCGTCCTTGAATGTCAATCACTTCGGCGAGTTGATCAATCACATCCTCAAGAGGCGCCATCACTTTTGATGCGGTAATCTCTAACGTATAAGCCGAATAGTTTGTCGCTAGCACAATGCCGTTTCTATCCATAATGACGCCGCGATTGGGCACGATGGGAACAATCGCTGTTCGATTGCTTTCTGCTTGTTCGTTGAGGTCGTCATATCGCCACAGTTGCAAATAAAGCAATCGCACAAACAATAAAAAAAAGGCCAGCAACACCACAAAAGTAACGATGAGCGCCCGCCCCCTGTAGCGACGCAAATCAACTTCAACATCGCGCATTAAATTCATAGCGGTCGATTCTCATCGGGGTTGGGGGCTCGCCTTTGCGGGGCTAATAAAAGCGCCGTCACCATCGGCCAAAAAATCGCTTGAATGATGGGAGCAAATATGAGCGACCATCCTGGAAACAAACCACCCGCAGACAAACGCACAATTAATTCGAGCATATGGCAAATAGCAAACACAGGTAACACCTGCATGGCTTGTGAAGAAACACTAAACCACAACAATCGACGATGAATCATCGTGGCTAAAAATCCTTGAGCAGTAAATGCAAGCGCGTGTTGTCCCAACAACGACGCTTGATGCACGTCTAATAACAAACCCATCACAAATGCCGTACCAATACCCACGCGCATGGGTTGATGTACCGCCCAAAACACCAAAACAACAGCGACCAAGTCGGGCATCCACGCCGCATTGCCCGTAAACGCCATGCTCAACAACATGTCGATTAAAAAAGCAAAAACAAGACTGAAAATAATAAACAGTGGGTTGGCCGGCAACAACAGTTGATGGCCGCGCGGCATGATCATCGACGACCCCCTCTGGCTTGCAAGGGGACTTGTTTTTCGGGCGCAGGACGTGGTGGCAAATCTGTGCCCACAGGTTCGAGCACCATGACAAGCCGTGCGCCTTGTGCACGAGCCAGCGGTTCGCACAAAATACGCGCAAACACCGTGTCTGCTCTGCGCTCAACTTTACTCACCTTTGCAACCATCACACCCGCAGGATAAACACCGTCAACACCGCTGGTTGTCAAAATGTCGCCCACTTCAATATCTGCATTGGTCGCCATGTAGCGCAACTCCATCAAGGGCGCGCCACCTGCTTCGCCAAACGCCACACCTCTTGCACCGGTGCGTGTATTCAATACAGGGATGGAGTGCTCTTTATCAATCACCAAGGTTGCTTCACTCACCAACGGATACACGCGCGTGATTTGTCCCAAGATGCCGAGTTCATCCATCACTGGAGAGCTGAATTTGATTCCTTGCGCACTTCCTTTATTCAAAATAAATTTTCTTGTGTACGGATCGGGCGCGTCGTAAATCACTTGCGCAATCACACCACTAGTGGTTTGTCTTTCGGTAAGCGCTAACAGTTGGCGCAATTGTTGATTTTCTAATTGCAATTGTTCAACTTGCGTGGCTCGCAACGATAGTTTGAGAAGTTGTATTTTGGACGAGGCCATTTGCGCTTGCGCATCATCTCTGGATTGAAAATATTTGATGCTTTCTTCCCACATCTCAATGGGTTGTCTGGCCACCCACTGAACGGGAAACAACACCATTGATAAAAACCAACGAACGGGTTGTATCAATGTGTAACGCACATCAGCAAACATCAATAACGCCGACAAAGCGCTAAAAAAAATAAGCTTGGTGAATGCCGACGGCCCTTGTTTAAAAAAGGGTGGGGGTGAACTTTCTAAAGTACCGAGTGCCATATGCTCGGTGAGATTTACTCGCTGGTGAAGATGGACCCTAAGCGCTCCATGCGCTCCAGAGCCAAACCACAACCGCGAACAACGCAAGTTAAGGGGTCTTCTGCAACCAAAACTGGAAGTCCTGTTTCTTCAGCCATTAAACGATCAAGATCGCGCAACAATGCACCGCCGCCAGTGAGCATCATGCCGCGCTCTGCTATGTCAGCGCCGAGTTCGGGTGGCGTTTGCTCCAACGCATTTTTAACGGCTGAAACAATGTTGTTGAGCGGATCGGTGAGCGCTTCTAATATTTCGTTGGAAGAGATGGTGAATGAACGCGGCACACCCTCAGACAAATTGCGACCCTTGACTTCCATTTCGCGCACTTCGCTACCTGGAAACGCAGAGCCAATTTTCTTTTTGATGGCTTCTGCTGTGGGCTCGCCAATGAGCATGCCGTAGTTTCGTCGAATGTAATTGATGATGGCCTCGTCAAACTTATCGCCACCCACACGCACGCTACCCTTGTAGACCATGCCGCCCAATGAAATCACGCCCACCTCGGTGGTGCCGCCACCGATATCAACCACCATGGAGCCTGATGCATCGCTCACTGGCAAGCCTGCGCCGATGGCTGCGGCCATGGGTTCTTCAATGAGATAAACCTCTGAGGCGCCAGCACCCAATGCAGACTCGCGAATTGCGCGTCGCTCAACTTGCGTGGATCCACAGGGCACACAAATGATGATGCGCGGGCTGGGTTTGAGGACCGAGCGGGGGTGAACCATCTTGATGAATTGCTTGAGCATTTGCTCGGTGACGGTGAAATCGGCAATCACGCCATCTTTCATGGGGCGAATGGCTTCGATGTTGCCCGGCACTTTGCCCAACATGGCTTTGGCCTCGTGACCGACCGCTTGAATGGTTTTTTTGCCCTGTGGGCCGCCTTCGTGACGAATGGACACGACCGAAGGCTCGTCAAGGACAATGCCACGATCTCGTACGTAGATCAAGGTGTTGGCGGTTCCTAAATCGATGGCTAAATCGGTTGAAAAATACCGACGAAATGCTCCAAACATCACAATCCTCTCAAGGCAATTATTTCAAGCGCAAAGGGGAGATAATAACCGATGGGCCTACATCCATCCCGTTTTAACGGTCTTTTATTTGGAAATTTCTGAACATGTCTCTCAATCCGCAAGATATCCAACGCATTGCCAATTTGGCGCGCTTGTCCTTGGATGAATCTCAAAGCACGCGTATGCGCGAACAAATCAACGGTTTTTTTGATTTGGTCACGCAAATGCAAGGCGTCAAAACCGATGACATCGAGCCCATGTCGCACCCTTTGGATTTGATGCAATTGCAAACCCTCAGGCTGCGCGACGATGTGGCGAGTGAACCCAACCAACGAGAGGCTAATCAACGAAGCGCCCCTTCGGTTGAGCGCGGTTTGTTTTTAGTTCCTAAAGTGATTGAATAAGCGATGGATGAACTGACTCACAGTGGCGTAGCCGAACTCGCCCAACAATTGCGCAACAAAAAAATAAGCTCAGTGGAGTTGTCGCAACATTTTTTAAAACGCGCAAAGGCTGATCAACACGGTAGTTTTTTGCAAAATGGTTTTAATGAAGAAGTCACCCTGCGACAAGCGCGTGAAGCCGATGCATTGCTTGCTAAAGGTGATGCGTCACCTCTTTTAGGTGTACCCATTGCACACAAAGATATTTTTGTGACCCAAGATTTTGTAACCACCGCAGGCAGTCAAATGCTCAAGGCTTACCAATCGCCATTTGATGCAACGGTTGTGCGCAATTTAGGCGTGGGTCATGGAGGCGCCGGCATGGTCACAATTGGCAAACTCAATTGCGATGAATTTGCAATGGGCTCGTCCAACGAAAACTCTGCCTACAGTGTGGTTAAAAATCCGTGGGATGCATCCCGCATTCCGGGTGGATCTTCAGGCGGTAGTGCAGCAGCCGTTGCGGCGCGCGTCGTGCCAGCGGCCAGTGGCACCGATACGGGCGGATCGATTCGACAGCCGGCAAGTTTTTGTGGCATCACCGGCATCAAACCCACCTACGGTCGCGCATCTCGATACGGCATTATTGCTTACGCATCGAGCTTGGATCAAGCAGGACCCATGGCACGCAGCGCGCAAGATTGTGCTTTGTTGCTCAGCGCCATGTGTGGTCCAGATTTAGATCGCGACTCCACTTCATTAGATATTGCGCGCGAAGATTTTTCAAAAAATTTGATGACGCCATTAAAGAGCGCAGGAAAAAAAGGTGCGCTCAAAATTGGCGTGCCACGTCAGTGGTCAATGGGTACGTCTGCGGGTAGCAGTGCACAACAGATCGACGAATCCATTTCGCTTCATATTGCTAACGCATTGCAACAATTGCAACATTCAGGCGCGCAATTGGTCGAGATTGATTTGCCACACGCGCATTTGGCCATTCCTGTTTATTACATTATTGCGTCTGCAGAAGCCAGCTCCAACCTCAGTCGTTTTGATGGCGTCAAATTTGGGCATCGTACACCGTCGCCCATTGATCTCATTGACATGTACAAAAAAACGCGCACCGAAGGTTTTGGCGATGAAGTACTTCGTCGCATTATGATCGGCACTTATGTGTTGTCGCACGGTTATTACGACGCATATTATTTAAAAGCACAAAAAATTCGCAGACTCATTACCAAAGATTTTAAAACGGCGTTTCAATCGTGCGATGTGATTGCGGGGCCTGTTGCGCCAACAGTGGCTTGGAAATTAGGTCACAAAGCAGACGATCCGGTGGCCAATTATTTGGCCGATATCTTCACCTTACCCGCGTCATTGGCGGGTTTACCTGGCATGAGTATTCCTGTGGGGCTTGATGGTGCAAACATGCCCATTGGCATGCAGCTCATCTGCAACTATTTACACGAGTCGTTGTTACTCAATGTGGCGCATCAATTTCAAAGCTTCACCACGCACCACACGCTCAAAGCAGGAGGTGTTGTATGAATACGGACCTCGTTCAAGGCTACGAAGTCGTGATTGGGTTTGAAACCCACGCGCAGTTATCCACACAAAGCAAAATTTTTAGTCGCGCACCGATTGCATTTGGTGCTGAGCCCAATACGCAAGCCTGTGCGGTGGATTTGGCACTGCCAGGCACTTTACCCGTGATGAACAAAGGTGCGGTTGAACGCGCCATTCAATTGGGGTTGGCCTTGGGTTCGCACATTGCACCGCGCAGTGTGTTTGCTAGAAAGAATTATTTTTATCCCGATTTACCCAAGGGCTATCAAATCAGCCAATTTGAAATTCCTATGGTGCAAGGTGGCGAGGTTTCTTTTTTCTTGAATGATGAAAAGAAAACCGTGCGATTGGTGCGCGCGCATTTGGAAGAAGATGCGGGCAAATCTTTGCACGAAGATTTTGTCGGCATGACGGGCATTGATTTGAATCGAGCAGGCACGCCCCTCCTAGAAATTGTTACCGAGCCCGATATGCGCTCAAGCGAAGAAGCCGTTGCCTACGCCAAAGAGTTGCATAAAATCGTTACATGGATTGGCATTTGCGACGGCAACATGCAAGAAGGATCGTTTCGATGCGACGCCAATGTGTCGGTAAGAAAACCAGGCGCCGCACTTGGCACGCGACATGAAATAAAAAATCTCAACAGTTTTAAATTCATGCAACAAGCCATCGACTACGAAGTGCGTTGGCAAATCGATCAAATCGAAGACGGTCATGCCATTCAACAAGCCACCGTTTTGTTCGACCCCGATACAGGTGAGACGCGCGCTATGCGCACCAAAGAAGATGCGGCCGATTACCGTTATTTTCCTGACCCCGATTTGCCACCACTGGTGATTGATGACGCGTGGATTGCACGCGTTCGATCTGAGATGCGCGAATTGCCACGCGTGATGGCCGAGCGATTTGTGCGTGACTATGGCTTGCCAGAATATGACGCAGCAACACTCACACAAAGTCAAGAAATGGCGGCTTATTTTGAAGCGGTTGCCAAAGCGTGTGGTCAAGCCAAGTTGGCGAGCAACTGGATCATGGGCGACTTGTCACGCAGACTCAACGCGCAAGAGTTAGCGTTTGAACAAATGCCGATCAAAGCCGATGCACTCGCGTTGTTGATTCAACGCATTCAAGACGGCACCATCTCCAACAACGCAGGCAAACAAGTGTTGGATGCGATGTGGGGCGAGGCCGGCGATGTTGACACCATCATCGGGTCTAAAGGCCTCAAACAAATGAACGACACAGGCGCGCTTGAAGCGATTGTTAACGACGTGATCGCTGCCAACGCAGACAACGTCGCACAATTTAGAGCAGGCAAAGAAAAAGCGTTCAACGCATTGGTTGGTCAGGTGATGAAGGCCAGCAAAGGCAAAGCCAATCCGCAACAAGTAAACGATCTACTCAAGAAAAAGTTAAGTTGATGACGAACAAACCTCACTTGGTATTGATACCCGGTCTCATGTGTAACGACGTGTCATGGCAACCCATGTTGGATCAACTGCACGCGCACGCCACGTGTCAAATGCTTGATCACGGCAACGCCAATAGCTTGGTGCAAATGGCCGAGCATGTTTTACAAGTGGCTCCGCCGCAATTTTGTATGACGGGTCACTCCATGGGCGGACGCGTTGCGTTGCAAGTTTGTCGACTAGCACCCCATCGCATTCAAAAACTTGCTTTGATGGGTGCGGGTTATCGCGCCTTGCCTACGGGGCAAGCGGGCATCGACGAAAGAAAGAAACGTCAAACTTTTTTAGAGTTGGCACAAACCAAGGGCGTTCGTCGATTGGCAATCGCTTGGGTTCAAGGGATGGTGTCGCCTGAACATCTCAAAAATGCGGCACTCATTGAGCGCATTGTGCAAATGTTTGAAACAAAATCTGCTGACATTTATGGGTATCAAGTGACTGCGTTGTTGGCGCGGCCTGATGCGACTGATGTATTAAAAAGTTTGACCATGCCCACTTGCGTGGTGGCGGGCGAGTTTGATTCATGGGCAACGCCTGCGCAACACCAAGAAATTTGTGATCTGATTCCTTCAAAACCCCAATTAGATGTGATTAAAGATGCGGGGCATATGATGATGATGGAAAAACCGCAGGGGACCTTGGCCGTTTTGGTGAGGTGGTTGGGGGGGTGAGCTTATTTTTTACAGCTTGTTTTTTTTAGATTCGTCGTGTTTTTGGTCAAATAATTTTCTAATGCATAAACCACTACAGCGTTGAGTTTAACTCCCTCGCTCGCGGCTCGTATCGCTGCCGCACGATGGATTTCTTGACCGACGCGCACATTAAAAACACCGCTATACGACTGTTGCGGTTCTTTGCCAATTTCTTTACAAGTTTCGATGTAGTCATCGACAGCGTCGCAAAATTCTTTTTTTATTTTGTCTACACTTTTCGCTTGATACGTCACCAAATCATTGATGAACAATATTTTTCCAACAATGATATTGGACTCTAAATCTACTTCTGCGCTTCCTTGATAGCCTTTGTATTCCAATGTTGGCACTTTAATTCCTTAAATAAGACTGAATTGTTCAAGAACATCTCTGACGTCATCAATGTAGCAAGCTTGAACCTCGTGATGAGGATGCCGTTCATGCAAAATAATGGTGATATTGAGCTTTTCATGATGAAATTTTCTACGCGATCCTTTGTTTTTTAATTGCAAAAACATAAGCGCATTCAATGCGTTTACCAGTTCTTCCCACAGGATGTTCTTGAGCGTTAGTACTGTTTTGATTATTTCAATTGTTTTTTCTGTTTTTGCCATAGGGTTGTACAGAAACCATATTGTAACTGAATTTTAGTTACAATTAGTTGCCGCTTTCTATTTCGAGGTTTGACCTAGATCTATAAAAATGAGCGCACGTGTTTTATTGAGGTCAATTTTATTTGCGTTAAGGGGTTATATTTTGTGATTCAATCACACAAACAGATCATCACTTATCAATGAATTGAGTGCTTTTTGATTGCTAGACTAAACCCCATACCGCTCTCTATACTCCTGCACCGCTTGCAAATGTTTTTTCATCGCATCGCCACCTTGCGATGACAAATAACCCACCAAATCATCCAATTGGGCAATGGCACACACGTGCATGCCCAATTGTGTTTTCACATATTGCACGGCACTGTAGTTCACATCGTTGATTGAGCCATTGGCAGATTTTTCTGTTGCCATTTCTTGTCGATCCAACGCGATTGCAACCGCATGCGCTTTGGCGCCTGCCGCCTCAATTAATGCAATGGATTCGCGCACTGCTGTTCCCGCACTCATCACATCATCCACAATCAACACTCGACCTTTTAAAGGCGCTCCTACCAATTGCCCACCCTCGCCATGGTCTTTGGCTTCCTTGCGGTTGAACGCAAAGCGCACATTTTTTCCCAATCGTGCCAATTCGATAGCAACAGCGGCGCCCAATGGAATGCCTTTATATGCAGGGCCAAATATCATGTCAAACTCAATATTACTTTGCATGAGGCTTTGCGCATAAAACTCAGCCAACTTGCCCAAACTCGCGCCATCGTCAAACAATCCTGCATTGAAAAAATAAGGGCTCATACGTCCCGCTTTGGTTTTAAACTCACCAAATTGAAGTACGCCGCAATCCAATGCGAACTGCACAAATTGTTGCGCTAATGCAGTGTTGGTTTGTTTTTTTTCATTCATGGGGACGTCCTTGTTCAAACTCATCAGTCTCAACCTCAACGGCATTCGTTCTGCAGCGCGCAAAGGCGTGCAGGCGTGGGTCGAGCGTGTCAATCCCGATTGTATGTGCGTGCAAGAACTCAAAGCGCAGGCCGATGACGTGCTTGGCACTTTTGATTCGATTGCCAACTTGCAAGGCTATTTTCATTTCGCACAAAAAAAAGGCTATTCAGGCGTTGGCGTTTACACCAAGCACACGCCAAGCGATGTGATCGTCGGCTTTGATGGCGGCGAATTTGACGACGAGGGTCGTTATGTGGAGTTGCGTTTTGACACGCCCAAGCGCAATTTTTCTGTCATCAGCAGTTATTTTCCAAGCGGTTCATCTGGCGAAGATCGACAAGACGCCAAGTATCGTTTTTTAGATGCGATGGGTCCGCACTTGCGCGCACTGCGCGAGCAAAGGGAATTTGTTTTGTGCGGTGACATCAATATTTCGCACCAAGAAATCGATTTGAAAAATTGGCGTAGCAATCAAAAGAACAGCGGCTTTTTGCCTGATGAGCGCGCATGGATGACGCAATTGATTGCAGACTCTAAAGTGCTCGACGTGTATCGACAACTGCATCCCGAAACCACCGACGCTTGTTACACTTGGTGGAGCAATCGTGGACAAGCCTACTCCAACAACGTGGGTTGGCGTTTGGATTACCACTTGGCCACAGCATCCATAGGTAGCAAAGCCAAGCGTGCAGAAATTTTTAAGGACGAGCGTTTTTCGGATCACGCGCCCATTACGATTGAATATGATTTTTCTATTTAAGTGTTGATCAGACCCACCTTCTTTTGTATCGTTTGATGGACTCGATACAACTGCACGGAATCGCGAATATGCCGTATATAACAAAGCCCAAAGTTTCGGAATGAGGAATTTTTGGCGTTCTTTAGTTGATCATAAATTTTTTACGCCACCAATGTTTCGCCGGGATTGGCAATTGCAGTAATGCGCGCTGTTAAATTAACACCCTGCCCATAGATATCCATTTTGTTTTTGTAAATGGTGTTCCAATGAACGCCCACCCTGAGTTGAATCGCCTCCTTATTGTTTTTAATCGTTGCTGCTAATTGTTGAATTTGAATGCTCGCTTCAACCGCATTGGAGATCGAGTCAAACATTAATAAAAACCCGTCGCCCAAACTTTTAATCATGGCGCCTTGATAGGGAGGCAGAATTAATTTCTCAACATGGTTGAGGGGTTTTTGCCACAAAGCGATTGATCGGGCCTCATGAAGACTCATCCATCGCACGGATTCCACCCAATCGACAATCACAACTGTTTTGTAAAACCGTTGAAGTACGAGAGGGCTTTCGTCCAAATTACAGTTTGGGGTTGTCGGGTGTGGAATGGTTAATTCAGATGAAGGCATGTTGATTGAATGTGAATTAAATATTACATCACTTTATACTTTTCACAAAAGAAAAAGAAAAGAAAAACTTTAAAGCTTTGTATGTTTTAGTTAAAGTAATTTAACTTTATTATTTTATAGTTTGTACTGGAATTGTTTTTTGGTACAAGGGTAACACCTTGTCCATGTTGGCTTGCATTTCGTGAATGCGCGAGCTTCCTGCAGGATGTGTACTCATCCACTCGCGTGGTGCGCTGGTATTGTTGGCCGACATTTTGTTCCACAAAGAAATGCCTGCACGAGGATCAAATCCCGCACGCGCACCCAACTCCATGCCCACCAAATCGGCTTCTGTTTCATCTTCTCTTCTAAATTTAAGTGTCAACAAGTTGGCGCCGCCATGCGCCACCAAATCGGTTACGCGCGGATCAATACCAAAAAGTCCAGAAATAATCGCGGCTCCAATTCGGGTTGCACCCTCTGTTGCAATGCTTTTAGCCATCCGCTCGCGTGCGTGTTCACGCAATGCGTGCGCAACTTCGTGGCCCATTACCATGGCCACTTCATCATCCGTGAGTTCTAATTTTTTAAGAATGCCGCTAAAAAATACAATCTTTCCGCCTGGCATACAAAAAGCATTCACTTGATTGGAGTCAATCAAATTAATTTCCCACTTCCAAGTTTTTGCGCGCGGATTCCATTCATAACTGTGTGGAATAATTCTTTGAGCAATGTCTCGCAATCGAATCACTTGTGGGTTTGTCTCTGGTGCCAACGCATTTTGTTTATTCGCTTTCTGAAGCAATTGTTGATATTGCTGACGAGCCGAGCCCTCAAGCTCTTCTGCAGGTACAAATTTGGCAAACGCAGATGCTTTACCAACTTCCACGCCCTCGCGCGCATTTGCAAGATTGGGAAGCAAGCCAACACCCGCCATACAAAATGCGCATCGGTGTAAAAGTTGGCGTCGATTCATCATTGAAAGTATATTAAATAAATAATTACCAAAAACAACAACAAGATAGGAAAATGCCAATTATGGAAGAAAACGCAAAATCCGTCATCACGACAAGCCCTATTCCTTGGGTAAAAATCCTTCTTATTTATTTAGAGCCCACGAGTTTTCGCATGCTCAGCTTGGGTTTTTCTGCGGGATTGCCTCTTTTGCTTGTTTTGGGGACTTTAAGTTTTCGGCTTCGCGAGGCGGGTATTGATCGAAGCACCATCGGCTTTTTGAGTTGGGTGGGTTTGGCCTATGCATTCAAATGGTGCTGGGCGCCGCTGGTCGATCGCATGCCATTGCCCTTGCTCACGCGTTCCATGGGTCGACGCAGAAGTTGGCTTATTTTTTCTCAAGTTTTAGTTGCGGTGGGTTTGTTGGGCATGGCTTTTCAAGATCCACAACAATCGCTTTCGGCGCTCGTCGTTTGCGCAGTGGTGGTTGCATTTGGTTCTGCAACGCAAGACATCGCACTTGATGCATTTCGCATTGAATCAGCACGCGCTGAAGTTCAAGCGGCATTAGCCGCGAGCTATCAAACGGGTTATCGCATCGCCACGATTTGGGCGGGCGCGGGCGTTTTGTGGATTGCGGCGAGTCAAGAGGTCGCCAGTGCTGGTGTGTATCAACAAAACGCATGGCAATGGGCTTATGGCGTCATGTCTGCGTCGATGTTGGTTGGCATTGTCACCGTTATTTTTTCAATCGAGCCCTTGCGCATCGAATTACCACGCGCACGTAATTTTCAAGAATGGTTACACGACGCATTGATCGAACCGTATGCAGATTTTTTTAGTCGCTATCGCTGGCACGCGGTGTTGGTCCTCAGCTTAATTGCGATGTATCGCATCAGTGATGTGGTGATGGGCATCATGGCCAATCCTTTTTATGTCGACATGGGTTACACCAAAGAAGAGGTGGCCGCCGTCACCAAAATTTATGGCGTTGTGATGACGCTTATCGGCGCATTTATTGGTGGGGTGATGTCACTGCGCTGGGGCGTGATGCGCATTTTGATGTTGGGCGCAATATTAAGTGCACTTAGCAATTTATTATTTGCTTGGTTAAGTTTTCATGGCCATGATGTGCGCGCATTGATTGCAGTAGTCTCGGCCGACAACCTCAGCAGCGGTATTGCATCTGCGGCTTTTATTGCCTATTTGTCTTCCCTCACCAATGTTCAATACTCGGCAACGCAGTACGCGATGTTCAGTTCGTTGATGCTGTTGCTTCCCAAATTTTTAGCCGGGTTTTCGGGAGCCTATGTGGATGCGCAAGGCTATCCATCATTTTTTGTGGCCACTGCTTTGTTGGGATTGCCTGTTTTAATTTTGGTGGCCTTAGCCGCGCGATATGGTCAAGCCATTGCACTAGAAAAAAAATAAAGTTTTATTCGTGCGAATGCACGTGATCTCCGTCTTTGAGTTGATACACCGTACTGCAATACGGGCATTTGCCTTGGCCTGTTTTTGCAATATCCAAATAAACTTTGGGATGGCTGTTCCACAACTTCATATCCGCCTTGGGGTTGGGGCAAAAAATTCCCCCGTGCCCATTGAGATCTTTGGCTAATAACTGAACCGATTCACTCATTGAATAATTCTCCTGATGCGCAAGCCATCATACTACTGTGAGCCAGTGTGCGTATTTGGGATTGCGCCCATTCACAATATCAAAAAACGCCGATTGAATTTTTTCGGTAATGGGGCCACGACTGCCCGCACCAATTTCGATACGATCCAATTCGCGAATCGGCGTTACCTCTGCAGCCGTTCCCGTAAAGAACGCTTCATCGCTGATATAAATTTCGTCGCGCGTGATGCGCTTTTGCACGATCTCGAGGCCTAAGTCTTTGGCAATATGGAAGACAGTATTGCGTGTGATGCCATTGAGCGCACCAGCTGATAAGTCTGGCGTATAAATAACGCCGCCTTTGACCACAAAAATATTTTCGCCCGCACCTTCAGAAACAAAACCCGATGAGTCGAGTAACAAGGCCTCGTCATAACCATCGTCTAAAGCTTCCATATTGGCCAAAATCGAATTGGTGTAATTGCTCACCGCTTTGGCTTGCGTCATGGTGGTGTTAACATGATGACGTGCGTAGCTACTGGTCTTAACACGAATGCCGCGCTTCATTCCTTCTTCGCCTAAATATGCACCCCACTCCCACGCGGCAATCATCACGTGAATGGTGTTGCCCTTGGGTGACACGCCAAGTTTTTGTGAACCAATCCAAGTCAGGGGGCGGATGTAACCGCTTTCTAATTTGTTTTCACGCACCACTTGTCTTTGTGCTTCATTGACTTGTTCGGGCGTGAATGGAATTTTCATGCGCAAAATTTTTGCGCTGTTAAAAAATCTTTCGGTGTGCTCGGCCATTCTAAAAATGGCGGTGCCTTTGTTGGTTTTATAGGCGCGTACGCCTTCGAATGCGCCGCAACCGTAGTGAAGCGTATGTGACAACACATGGATTTTGGCGTCACGCCAATCAACGAGTTGTCCATCCATCCAAATTTTGCCATCGCGATCGGCCATGGAAGGGGGCATTGCAGTCATGGGAATCCTTTCTATATTGCAACCAACAAGGTTACACCAATGAGTTTGATATGATGTTACGGCCCCAAAGAAACTTGTTGTGTCTCGGACGCGGTGCCGTCGGGTTCGGGCGTTGGTCGCACCAGTTGCCACTCTTTGAGTAGGCCATCAAGAAAAGTGCAGGTCACCACAGATTGTGTGCCGTCGGTCCAGGTGAAGACTTCGGGCTGTTCGTGCAATGGGGTTTGGAGCTTACCTAAGCTGCGAGTCATCGCAATCACATGCATCAAATTATCGCCTGCTTTTAGCTTGGCATTGAGCATGACTGCGCTATCGACAAACCCCACGGGTCGATTGGCGGCTCTTTGCATGGTTTTAATCATGCGGGTGATGTAGAGAAGTGCCCACATCACCATACCAGAGCCCACAAATGCAACGCCCATCCATTGAGACGAACTCCATCCTGCATAAAACAGAACAATAACGCCTATTGGAATTAATATTTTTTTGTAATTCATCACCTGATTGTCTCAGCCTCTACGATCTCATTTTGATTAATTTTGATTTCGAACCCATTGAATGGCTTCTTCGATGCGTTCGATCGCATGAATTTGCATGCCTTCAATCGGTTTTTTGGGTGCGTTGGCTTTGGGAATCAACGCTGTTGAAAAGCCTAATTTTGCCGCTTCTTTAAGCCGTTCTTGTCCCCGTGGTGCAGGGCGCACTTCACCGGCGAGACCCACTTCACCAAAAGCAACAAATCCTGTGGGTAAGGGCTTGCCACGCAAACTGCTTTGAATCGCCAACAACACCGCCAAGTCTGCGGC
The DNA here is from genome assembly GCA_009693305.1 of Limnohabitans sp. GTDB lineage: Bacteria > Pseudomonadota > Gammaproteobacteria > Burkholderiales > Burkholderiaceae_C > Limnohabitans. The sequence goes on along the minus strand of SHXN01000008.1, from coordinate 7,246 downwards.
GGGTTCTGAAATACGAACGCCACCCACGGCATTCACAAAAACATCTTGATCCATGCACGCCACACCTGCGTGTCGATGTAGAACGGCGAGCAACATGGCCAATCGATCGTGTTCGAGTCCGACGCTCAATCGTCGAGGACTCGGCCCGCCCGCATCGAGCAATGCTTGAATTTCAACCAACATCGGTCGTGTACCTTCTAAGGTCACCAAAACACAACTGCCAGGTACGGGCTCTTTGTGTTGACTCAGAAAAATAGCACTGGGATTGCTGACACCCTTGAGTCCTTTTTCTGTCATTGCAAAAACGCCAATTTCATTGACCGCACCAAATCTGTTTTTAATGGCCCTGACCAATCGAAAGCTCGAGTGCGTTTCACCTTCAAAATACAAAACCGTATCAACCATGTGCTCTAACACTCGTGGCCCCGCCAATGCGCCTTCTTTGGTAACGTGCCCCACCAACACCACGCTCACACCACTTGATTTGGCCATGCGTGTGAGATGCGCAGCACACTCGCGCACTTGCGCAACAGAGCCAGGCGCGCTGGTGAGTTGATCGGAATAAACCGTTTGTATTGAATCAATCACAGCCACATTCGGTTGTTGTGATTCAAGCGTTGCCAAGATTTTTTCTAATTGCGTTTCTGCAAGAACCGACACCTGACTGTTGTCTAAACCCAATCGACGCGCGCGCAAGGCCACTTGCGAACCCGATTCTTCGCCAGTGACGTACAAAGTTTTTTGACCCGTGCGTTGCAAGCCATCGAGTGCTTGCAATAACAAAGTTGATTTGCCAATGCCTGGATCGCCGCCAATCAACACCACACCGCCTTGCACAATACCGCCACCCAACACGCGGTCTAATTCTTCTTGACCTGTTGGTATTCGATCCACGTCTTGCGCTTCAATCGACGACAAACTGGCCACTTCACCCGAGGGCGCCAGCCCTGACATCGCGCTGTATCTGTTTTTGCTTGCGCCAGCCATTTGCGCGGCGGTCTCAACCAAGGTATTCCACGCATTGCAATGCGGGCATTTGCCCAACCACTTGGGACTGGTGCTGCCGCATTCCGTACATGAATAAAAGGATTTTTCTTTTGCCATAACCTAAGTGTAGAGGCTACGCTCAGGATGAAGGACAATACGCATTGATTGCCAAAAATGATTGTTTCGTGTGACTGATTCACCAACCCCCACCCCACCCACCGCAATGACGTCTTTTGAGCGTCGCTCTGGATTTTCATTAGCGAGTATTTACGCCCTTCGAATGTTGGGCCTATTCATGGTTCTCCCCGTGTTTATGCTCGACGCCCGCCATTACGTAGGCGGCAACAACACTTCCGACGTCGGTTTGGCAATGGGACTTTATGGCTTGGTACAGGCGGCGCTTCAAATTCCGTTTGGCGTGGCCGCTGATCGATGGGGTCGCAAACGCGTTATTTATTTAGGGCTTGTTTTATTTGCCATCGGCAGTTTGGTGGGCGCGCTCGCCACATCGGTTCACGGCCTTGCTTGGGCGCGTGCATTACAGGGTGGTGGTGCTATTTCTGCTGCGGTGACCGCCTTGTTGGCCGATCAAACCCGAGACGAAGTGCGCACAAAAGGCATGGCTCTCATTGGCGGCAGTATTGCTTTGATGTTTGCCTTGTCCTTGGTATTGGGGCCTATTTTGTCTGGCATGGGTGGTTTAAAAACAATTTTTATTGTGACGATTTTTTTGGCACTCAGTGGTTTGTTTATCGTGCGTTGGTGGACGCCGCCTGAGCCTGAGCTTACCCAAAGCAACGATCGAGTTGCATTTTCTGAATTGGTCTGCCTTCTCTCGCACAAAGATTTGCTTCGACTCGATTTGGGTGTGTTTGTTTTGTATGCGGTTCAACTCGCCACATGGGTATCTCTCCCCGCCTTGATTTCGCAAGCGGGCATTGAGCCTTCTCAACAAGGATGGGTTTATTTGCCCACCGTCTTGATGTCGTTTGTTGTGATGGGCGCCACTTTATTTCCAATGGAAAGACGCGGACTGTTGCGGCCTTTGTTTTTGGGGTCGATCGCTTTGGTTATTTTTGTTCAACTGGGTTGGTTTTATTTATCGCTGGGCAGTATCACTGTCGTGTCCTTATCCATTTTTTTGTTTTTATTTTTTTGTGGATTCAATATTTTGGAAGCCAGCCAGCCCAGCTTGGCATCTCGTCTCGCGCCTGTTCACGCGCGCGGCGCGGCCTTGGGCGTCTACAACACCTTGCAATCCCTGGGAATATTTGCCGGCGCCGCCGTTGGCGGCTGGGTGGCAAGCAACTGGGGGGCTCAAGGGGTATTCTTAACTTGCGCCGTCTTTTTGGCCCTATGGCTGGTTTTGACTTGGCCCATGGTTTTTGTGCGCCAGGACACACTTCAAACGGTCTCAACACACTGATTTAATTATTTAATCAGCGTCTAAAACACGCATAATTGATGCATTCTTGATTTCTGTACACGAGGTAAATATGGCATCTGTCAACAAAGTGATTCTCATCGGCAACTGTGGCCGTGACCCAGAAGTTCGTTATCTTCCCAGCGGACAAGTGGTTGCCAACGTCAGCATTGCAACTTCCACCAAACGCAAAGACAAAACATCGGGCGAAACCATCGAAGACACTCAATGGCATCGTGTTACTTTTTACGAACGTTTAGCAGAAATCGCTCGCGAATACGTCAAAAAAGGTCGTCCCATTTATGTAGAGGGTCGTCTCAAATACGGCACCTACACAGACAAAACCACGGGTGTTGAAAAAAACACGGTTGACATCATCGCAACAGACTTACAACTCTTAGGCGGACGCGAAGGCGGTGGCGGTGGTGAAGAAGGCAATTACACACGTCCCGCAAAAGCGGCCGCAGGCGCCCCTGCTGGAGCCGCTCAAAAACCAGCCGCACCCGCAGGCAAGTCTGGTTTTGATGATATGGACGACGACATTCCCTTTTAATTTTTAATTCTTGTCTCCCAACAAAAAAGTCCGCCAGCTTTCGCGTGGCGGACTAAAAATCCGAGGAGACCCAATGAAAAATTATCGGTTGTAGGCAGACTCGCCGTGAGAGGTGATGTCCAAACCTTCGCGCTCTTCTTCTTCAGTAACGCGCAAACCTAATACGATATCAACCAGCTTGTATGCGATGAGTGAAACAACTGTTGACCAAATAATTGTTGTCATCACGCCTATCAACTGAATCCAAACTTGTCCAGCGATTGAATAGTCAGGGCTGGCTGCGTTAGTCACGTAATCGAAGATGCCTGTTCCGCCCAATGAAGGAGCAGCAAACACACCGGTTAACAGAGAGCCAACAATACCGCCTACACCGTGTACACCAAACACATCAAGTGAATCGTCGGCGCCGAGCATGCGCTTTAAACCACTAACACCCCACAGACACATCAAGCCAGCAACCAAGCCGATCACGATGGCACCCATGGGTCCAACAAATCCGCACGCGGGTGTAATTGCAACCAAACCAGCCACTGCACCAGAAGCAGCACCCAACATCGATGCTTTACCTTTGGCCAATGCTTCACCAGCAATCCAGCTGAGTGTTCCAGCAGCTGTTGCTACCAATGTGTTGACGAATACAAGTGCTGTTACACCGTTGGCTTCTAAATTAGAGCCTGCATTGAAACCAAACCAACCCACCCACAACAAAGATGCGCCAACCATGGTGAGTGTGAGGCTGTGTGGAGGCATGGATTCACGACCATAACCCACACGCTTGCCAACCATGTATGCACCAACCAAACCGGCCATCGCTGCATTGATGTGAACGACTGTTCCACCTGCAAAGTCTAAGGCACCTTTGGCCCATAACCAACCTGCTGCTGCTGTTACTTTTTCCAATGTTGCGGCGTCAGTAATCGCGTCTGGGCCGTCCCAATACCAAACCATGTGAGCAATCGGCAAGTAGCTGAATGTGAACCACAGTGCGCAGAACAACAATACCGCAGAGAATTTCATGCGCTCAGCAAATGAGCCCACAATCAATCCGCAAGTAATGGCTGCAAAACACGCTTGGAATGCCGCAAAAATATATTCAGGAATATAGACGCCTTTGCTGAATGTTGCAGCAACAGAGTCAGTGTTAATTCCTTTGAAGAACAATTTGTCAAAAACGCCGTAAAACGGATTGCCAGCAGTGAACGCAACGGTGTATCCATAAATAACCCAAAGAACATAAATTAATGCGGTGACGACAAACACTTGCATCAATACAGACAATATGTTTTTACTGCGAACCAATCCGCCATAAAACAAAGCCAAACCTGGAATCGTCATCAAGATAACGAGAACCGTGGCCACAATCATCCAAGCGGTATCGCCTTTGTTCGGAACAGGAAGCGGTGCGGCTTCAGCGACTTCTGCAGGTGCACCAGCGGCGGGAGCGGCAGGTGCGGCGGGGGGTGGCGTTTGCGCCATGACTGCGTTCATGCCAATGAGCAGACTCAGTCCCAGCGCGAGGGAGGCAAGCAATTTTTTCATGATGAATTTCTTTCTCGTGGAATATCAGAGGGCTTCGTTGCCGGTTTCACCGGTTCGAATGCGTACAACTTGTTCAAGGTCGTACACAAAAATCTTTCCGTCACCGATCTTGCCGGTGCGAGCAGCGCCTTCGATCGCTTCGATAGCGCGCTCCACGAGATCACTCGCCACAGCCGCTTCGATCTTCACCTTTGGAAGAAAATCGACAACATACTCTGCACCGCGGTACAACTCGGTGTGGCCTTTTTGTCGGCCAAAACCTTTGACTTCAGTAACAGTAATGCCTTGCACACCAATGGCTGAGAGGGCTTCTCGCACCTCGTCGAGCTTGAATGGCTTTATAACGGCCGTGATGAGTTTCATGAATGCTCCTTAAGCGGAAATTGAATTAAAAGTTTTTCTTGATGCCAAGAACGAGAGCGGTGTCACCCATGTTTTTGGTTGGCGCGATAGGGTCATATACAAATTCGCCAACAGGGAATGTTTTCGACCCATGCAACTTTTTGTAATTAGTGCCGATTAAGGTAGCGCTAATAACTAAACCGTCGATGTCTTTATTAAGAGCCAATGAAAAGTCGTTGTACGAATAGGTTGTTGTCTTTGCGGCGTGCTTAAAATACTGATCACCCACGTGCGGCACCAAAGTCATACCGCCGCCCAAATCTAATGTATAGCTTATGTCTAGATATCTGCTTCCAGATGTAGAGGAGCCATTAGGATTTTTTTGACCAAATAGTGGTGTTGTGCTGTTGGAGAGTTTGGCCGTCAATGCGCCATAACTAATAGCGCCATAAGCCTCAGTCGTATTGGCGTTATAGCCAATTTTGTCGTATTTGTTTCCTGGATACCAGTATTGCAATAAGCCAACATCCAATGTTGTATCTTTGGCAATCTCTTTTTTGTATCCGCCATAGATATCTATCTCAACTTCGCCTTTCAATCCTTTGGCATCAATCAGTGGCTTATTAGTTTTGTTGAAATCTGTCTGTGCATCTTTAATCCACTTAATGGTTGAGCCCCAAGTTCCAATGTAGAAACCGCTTGTCGACACAAAATCAACTCCCCCCTGCAATGCGGGCAACTTGCGCGTTTGAGAAACACCTCTGTAACGATAGTCAGTTACAGCACCAATGTTGTAGGTGAGTGAATCAGCAGGCGCTGGCGCAGCAGCAGGTGCCGCTGGCGCGGGTGATTGCGCTTGTGACAGGGAAGATGCGGCAACCAAAGCGAGCGCGGCCAAAGAGGTCAGGGACTTTTTCATTTTTCAACTCCAATTTTTATTAAGAACAAATTACATATAGCAGACTCCATGCCAAGCAGACTACGGCTTGTTTATGCAAGATTTGAGGCGGTTTGCCCCAAATTGGTTCTGCACAGGCACGAATATACGCACTAACTTAGTGCCCGTCTTTGTGTTGTTCCCCTGTTTTGTCACATTTGCACCAAAAAGATGCTCTTTTGAGTCTGTCTGAAATATAAAGTTTTGCTTTGATTGGTTTTAAAACATCACCCGTTATGGTCGAAGTGCATTTAGCCAACGGTTTGCCCAGTTTTACGTTGTTTGGATTGGCCGATATGGAGGTGCGCGAAGCGCGTGAGCGCGTTAGATGTGCGATTCAAAACGCGGGCTTCAATTTTCCAAGCAATCAACGCATCACCGTTAATCTAGCGCCAGCCGATCTACCCAAAGATTCAAGACGCTTTGATTTACCCATTGCAATCGGCATCTTGGCCGCGAGCGGTCAAAACGATTCAAACACACTTAAAGAATATGCATTTACAGGTGAGTTGTCGCTATCGGGTGATTTGAGATAGGTTCGTGGTGCATTGGCCATGGTGCTGGGCGCACAAAAAGCAGGGCATCAATAAAAATGGGTTTTACCCTCATCCAGCGCCCAAGAAGCTTGCTTAGTTCCCAACGCAAAAATCCATCAAGCATCACATCTTGTCGATGTTGCAGAACATTTTTCGATTGATCAACCAAACAACAACTTATCAATCACCGAGGGCTTGCAAAGACTCGACTACAAACCGCCATGCATAGATCACTCCAAAAATAATCGGGCGCTTAATTTAAAAGACGTCAAAGGCCACACCTTTGCCAAACACGCACTCGAAATTGCCGCCGCAGATGTTCACAGTTTATTAATGACCGGGCCACCCGGCAGTGGCAAATCCATGCTCGCGCAACGCTTGATTGGTTTGTTGCCTCCCATGGATTTATCTCAAATGCTCGACAGCGCTGCGATTGCTTGTCTTCAATCTTCATTACCCATCAAAACATGGCAAGAGCGACCCTTTCGTTCTCCGCATCATTGCGCAACCGCCAATGCATTGGTCGGTGGTGGTTCACCGCCTCGACCTGGCGAAGTTTTTTGGGCGCATCATGGTGTTTTATTTTTAGATAAATTGCCCGAGTTTTCTCGTCATTCATTAGAAGCTTTGCGTGAGCATTTAAAAAGTGGACGCATCACGATTTCGTCGTGTAATGTACTAAGCGGAGTTTCCTGCACAGTTTCAATTGATTGCCGCGATGAATCCCTGCCCATGCGCCATGATGGCCTCGTCCAAGCCCTGTCGTTAAACGGCCGATCAAATTGCGCGATATCAAAATCGTTTAAGCGGCCCTTTGTTGGATCGCATCGATTTGCATTTGTTTGTTCCATCTCTGTCAACCAACGAATTGATGCAATCGCCTTTAGGCGAAAGCAGTCAAACCATTCAAACCCGATGTATACAAGCCC
>SHXN01000171.1 GCA_009693305.1 Limnohabitans sp. | reverse complement strand
CGGTAGCCCATGTATCGATCATGGTGCCTTCGTCAACATAGGCCCCAATATTCACATAACTGGGCATCAAAATCGCACCCTTTGCGATGTAGCTACCTCGTCTGGCCACAGCAGGTGGCACTACACGAACGCCGCTGGCTTTGAGTTGTGCTTCATCTAGATGCGCAAATTTGGTGGGTACTTTGTCATAAAAGCCTAGGTCCCCCGACTTGATCACATAGTTATCTTTCAGTCTAAAACTGAGCAACACGGCTTTTTTAATCCACTGATGCGTGGTCCACTTGCCCACGCCTTCGCGTGTTGCAACGCGCAATCGACCAGAATTGAGTTCTGCAATCACATGTTCAACGGCATCAATGATTTCTTTGGGTGCAGAGGAGGGTGAAAGCGTTGCACGATTTTCCCAAGCGTTATCGATAGTGGATTGAAGTTGTTGGCTCATGATGATTAAAAAGAATTGGATTGAACAAATTGAACGATGCGTTGCGCGGCCTCAAGACACTGTTGTGTTTGCGCGACCAAGGCCATGCGGATTCGACCTTTGCCAGGATTATGACCGTTGAACTCGCGCGCAAGGTAAGAACCCGGCAAAACAGTGACATTGTATTGAGCATACAAATCCCTGGCGAAAGCAACGTCATCACCGCCAGGAACGCCCGCCCACAAGTAAAAGGCCGCGTCTGGCAATTGGACATCGAGATGCGGTGATAAAACGGGCATCACTTGAGCAAATTTATCGCGGTACATCGCTCGATTTTCAATTACGTGTGTTTCATCATTCCAAGCAGCAATACTGGCTTTTTGCACCATGCCACTCATGGCGCTTCCATGATAAGTTCGGTAGAGCAAATATTGTTTCATCACATTAGCGTCACCGGCCACAAATCCACTTCGCATGCCGGGCATATTGCTTCGCTTGGATAAAGAAGTGAATGAAATTAAATTTTTAAAATCTTTTCGACCTAAGCGATGAGCAGCCTCTAATCCACCCAATGGAGGTTCATCTCTAAAATAAATTTCGCTGTAACACTCATCGGATGCAATTAAAAAACCATATTGATCGCTCCAAGCGAATAATTTTTTCCATTCTTGAAGCGGCATCACCGCGCCCGTTGGATTGGACGGTGAGCAAGCAAAAACGAGCTGGGTTTTTTTCCAAACCTCAGCAGGCACCGAATCCCAGTCCATTGCAAAGTTTTGATTGGGCAAATTGGGAATGAAATAGGGCTTGGCACCCGATAAAAGTGCCGCGCCTTCATAAATTTGATAAAAAGGATTGGGGCACATCACCCATGCGTCTGCAGAGGCGCCGACGATGGTTTGGGCAATTGAAAAAAGAGCTTCACGTGAGCCGTTTACCGGCAAAACTTGGGTTTTTTCATCTAAATCAACGCCATAACGTCGCTTCACCCAAGCGGCACAGGACTGCCGAAAGGAGGGGTCTCCTGCCGTTGGGGGATAGGCGCTGAGCGCATCAAAGTTTTTTGACAGGGCGTCGAGCACCAGTGATGGGGTTGCGTGGCGGGGCTCGCCAATTCCCAGACTGATGGCTGCCATGTGAGGCGGTGGATTTACGCCTGAAAACAACAGTTTGAGGCGCTCGAATGGGTATGCTTTCAGCTTTTGTAAAAGTGGGTTCATGGCTGATATTATCGTTCCGATGTACACATTGCTTGATACCACCCGTGCTCACGACTTTTCTATGCAAGAAGAGGAGTTTTTAAGTTTGGTTGAAACCTTTGAAAAAAGCCTCCTCGAAGAACGAAAAGCCTTGCTTGATGCGGCCCAAGCAAGAGATCAAGAAGAACTGCATCGCACTTTACACACCCTCAAGGGCTATCTGCCCTTTTTATGTCAAGCCAGTTTCTGCGAACAAATTACTGAACTCGACCAAATGGTCAGAGGTAATCAATTAGACTTGGTGGTTCAGGGTGTCATGTCCATCATGCCGCATTTGGATGTTTTGCACGCTGAGATTGTCCAATGGCAGTCAAGCTATCATTCCAAAAAAGGATGAAAAAATCATCCTTTAAATGAATTCTTTAGAATTAAAAAAGGTTTTCGGTGAGACTCAATTCGATCAAGTTATCGGGATTTAAATCCTTTGCAGAACCTACCAACTTTTTGTTGCCAGGAAAACTCGTAGGCGTTGTTGGACCCAACGGATGTGGAAAATCCAACATCATCGATGCAGTTCGATGGGTTTTGGGCGAAAGCCGAGCCAGTGAATTGCGTGGTGAATCCATGCAAGATGTGATTTTTAATGGCACAACCACTCGAAAAGCGGCCAGTCGCTCCAGTGTCGAGTTGATTTTTGACAACAGCGACTTTAGAGCGGGCGGTCAGTGGAATCAATACGCAGAAATCGCCGTTAAGCGTGTATTAACCCGAGACGGAACGAGCAGTTACTACATCAACAACCAGCCTGTGCGTCGTCGTGACGTTCAAGACGTTTTCTTAGGAACTGGTTTGGGCTCAAGGGCCTACGCCATTATTGGACAAGGCACTATCAGTCAAATCATCGAATCCAAGCCTGAAGATTTGCGGTTGTTTTTGGAAGAAGCCGCTGGCGTATCCAAATACAAAGAAAGACGTCGCGAGACTGAAAATCGATTGAGTGACACGCGAGAAAATCTCACGCGTGTTGAAGATATTTTGCGTGAGCTCAACACTCAACTTGAAAAATTAGAAAAGCAAGCTGAAGTTGCACAAAATTACAACAACCTGCAATCCGATGTCACACTTAAACAGCACCAACTTTGGTATTTAAAGCGTCAAGAAGCTTCTAAAGATCAAAACCAAATCAAAGAACAAGCCGAAAAAGCGTCCAATGCTTTAGAGTCGCGCATTGCAGATTTAAGACGCATTGAAGCCGATTTAGAAAGCATTCGTCAAGCGCATTACACAGCGGGCGATCAAGTCAATCAAGCCCAAGGATTCTTGTATGAAGCCAGCGCAGAGGTAGGCAAATTAGAAGCGGAAATTCGATTTGTTGTTCAAGGACGCCAACGCGTTGAACAACGATTGGATCAAATCAAACAACAAACAGTATTGTGGTCTGAACAAACCACACAAGCGCAGCAAAAACTCACACAACTCGAACAAACTGCCAGTCAAAGTGAAGAGAAATCCGCGCAGATTTCTCAACAATTGAACGAGCAACGTCAACAAATTCCTGTTGTTGAAACGGCCTGGCGACAAGCACAGGAAAATGCGCAAGAGCAACGCAATTCAGTCGTGCAGATTCAACAACAAATACAAGTTTTGGCGGCCGATCAACGCAGTATTCAAGAGCAAAACCAACAACTCCAAAACAGACAAGAAAAACTCCACGCCGATCGCAATGCAATCAATGCCCCCGATCACGGTCAACTGGTGGAGATTAAAAATAAATTAGAAGCCGCTCAAAAAACAGCGCAAGAAGACGACGCACGATTGCAAGAATTACAAACTCAAGTGCCTACCTTGGATCAAGAAAGAAAACAAGCGCAGACCGTCGTCAATCAAGAAAATGTTAAAGAGTCTGATCTGTCTGCACGCAGTCAAGCGCTCAAAGCCTTGCAAGAAAAAGTAAAAACCGATGAGCGCTTAAAGCCATGGTTGGGCAAGCATGGACTCGAAAAATTAGAACCCCTGTGGCGTCGCATCCGCATTGAAGCGGGTTGGGAAAATGCGCTTGAGGCCGCTTTGCGTGAAAAACTGGCAGCACTAGAAGTGAGCCGTTTAGATTCAATCAAGTCTTTTGGTGAAGACGCGCCGCCATCTAAATTGGCTTTTTACACGCCGTCGGGCATCCCTGGTGCTGAGCCTTCCTCAAGCCTGCAGCAACGTTTGGTCGATTTGTTGCGCTTGCATGATGCGGGTCAAAAGGCCTTGATGACCGATTGGTTGCATGGATGTTTCGTCGCCAAATCCATTGAAGAGGCCTTGGCTCTTCGCACGCAACTCAAATTAGGCGAAATGATTTTTGTGCCAAATGGACATGCGATCAGCACACATAGCGTTGTCTTTTATGCACCCGATAACGAGCAAGCAGGCTTGCTTGCACGCGCTCAAGAAATTGAAAACCTCGATAAACAATTGCGTGCGCAATCGTTTATTTCTGAAGAAGCGCGCAATCGTTTGATCAAAGCAGAAATGGCTTATTCACAAGCGTCTCAGCAATTGCTGCAAGTCAGACAAGCGGCTACCGCCTCGCAATCACAGGCGCATATCGTTCAAGTGGAATTTTTGCGCTTGTCACAGCAAGCTGAACAAACGCTCACACGCGCGCATCAACTCGAAGAAGATTTATCTGAAATCAAAATGCAACTGGCCAGTTTGAGCGAACGCAAAGACAATTCCAATATTCAGTTTGAAGAATTGGATATGCAGTTGGCCAATAGCCAAGAGCGTCATGCACAACTCGAAGATGCTGTGATTGCGGCCAATCACCAACTTGAAAATGCGCGTGAACAATTGCGCAATCTTGATCGCCAAATTCAAGAGGCTGATTTTGAAAAACGCACACGCGTGGCCAGAGAGTCTGAATTACAACGATTGATTGAAACTGCAAGCACACAATCTCAAGCGATTGAAACAGAAAAATTATCGCTTCAAGATGAACTGTCACGTTTGTCGGATGCGGCCGCGCAATTGGGACTTCAAAGTGCGCTCAATGTCAAGATGGAACGCGAAGCGGCCTTGTCTGCCAAACGCAGTGCCTATGATGATTTAACTGCTAAATTGCGTACCAGTGATGAGCGTCGTTTGGTGTTGGAGCGTGAGTTGGATCCCTTGCGTCAACGCATCACCGATTTGCAACTCAAAGAGCAAGCGTCCCGTTTGGGCTTTGAACAATACGATCAACTCTTGATCGACGCTCAAACTGATTTAGAAGTCTTAGCAAAATCCATCGAAGAAGGTCAGGTTCGTTTAACGGGCTTGCAATCAGAGATTGACAAAATCCAACGACAAGTTCAATCCTTGGGTGCGGTTAATTTAGCCGCTCTTGAAGAACTCACCACGTCGCGCGAACGTAAAACATTTTTGGATGCGCAATCCGCCGACTTGAATGAAGCGATTCAAACACTTGAAGATGCAATCAAAAAAATCGACGGTGAAACACGGGGACTGCTGGGCGGCACATTTAAAACCGTTAATGAACATTTCGGTCGCATGTTCCCCGAGTTATTTGGCGGGGGCAACGCCAAGTTGGTGATGACGGGTGAAGAAATTCTCGACTCTGGCGTACAGGTGAT
>SHXN01000170.1 GCA_009693305.1 Limnohabitans sp. | reverse complement strand
AGCGGTGACCTGTGCAATATTGGGCGAATCCAAAGTGAAGCAACTTCCCGATGTGTTTAAAGCTTCTGAAACTGTATTGCCTGATTCGGTGATGAGGCGCTTAAATGAAATCAGTCACGAGTTTCGAATGGGTGACGCCAGTCGTTAAATCAAAAAGGAAATCATCACTATGAATCAACGAACTACTCCCAACAAAATGTGGCATCAATCCATGACCGAACTCGAAGGATTAGGCGCTTATCGAGATTTTTTGGCTGCTCATGCAAAGTCCATGCTGGGTGATTCAGCCACTGTTCAAGTGGAGGGTGTGTGTGCAGGAAGTTACCATGGCAGAACACCAACCTCTGCATTGGGCAATGCTTTTGTTTATCACCGAGTGCTTGATCAAATAATTGATAACGCGATTCGCGCAGAACGAAATGGATTTGATGCGTTTGTGATCGGATCTTTTAGTGAACCATTTTTGAGAGAAATTCGATCGGCTGTCAATATTCCTGTGATTGGTATACTGGAATCTTCGATGTTGGTTTCATGTTCATTAGGCAAAAAAATTGCGCCAATTGCAAATGCGCCTGAAATTTCTTTTATTGTGCAGTCGGCTGTAGAAAAACATGGATTGCAAGAGCGTGTTTTGCAATCGGTCTCTTTAGACCCGCCCATGCACGAAGCGGAGATGGTCGCTGCAGGCAAAAATCCCCAAGTGGTGCTTGATGCTTTTGCGCGTGCCGCACTCAATGCGATCACGCACCATGGAGCCGATGTGATTGTTCCTGCGGAAGCGGTGTTAGCCACCTTAGTAATTGCCAATCAAATTAAAACATTGCACGGCGCTCCAGTGGTTGATGTGATTGCTGTCGCTTGGCGTTATGCACTCATGATGATTGAATTGCGTGAGCGTTGTGGCTTGGGTGTGAGTCGTGTGGGTTCTTATGCGCAAAGCGATACCGCATTGATTGATTTAATGGTTCGATGATTTCATTTTTTAAGTAGGAGTTTGTAATGGCTGCATATGAATTTGATTTAGTGGTGGCAGGATGTGGTGTGGCGGGTTTGTCTGCAGCTGTCGCTGCAGCACAAAAGGGTGTCAAGGTTGCGGTGCTCGAGCGCGCACCACAAGAAGAGCGCGGCGGGCAAAGTCGTTATACAGAAGCGTATTTGCGGATGAAAAGTCATTCGGATGTGAGCGATGATTTTGAAACGCATTTAGCAGAAAACGGTAGTGGCAGTATTGATCCTGAATGGATTGAGCGAAGTGCAAATTCGCAAGAAAAGGGTTTGATTCGTGGTTTGAGTATGCTTGACCCTCACTTCATTGAAACATTTGCTAATCAAGCTGGGCCCACCATTGAATGGCTTACAGATTTGGGTGCACGATTTGAATTTTTGCCCACACAATTTTTAACCAAGTCGCAACCACGTTTGTTGCCCGTTGGAGGCGGACAAAGTTTGGTTGATGTGTTGGCGGGTCAAGCAGAAAAATTAGGTGTTACATTTTTTTATCAAACCACGGCCGTATCGTTGATTGAAAATGATCAAGCGCAAGTGGTTGGTATTCGTGCGCGCACCAGTGGTTCGGGTATTCATGCGTTTCATGGAAAAGTGATGTTGGCCAGCGGTGGTTTTCAGGGCAATGCAGAATGGATGTCGCGCTACGTTGGGCCACGCTCGGTGTTTTTACGCCCCATTTGCAAAGGTGGTTATTTCAATCGTGGCGAAGGTATTGGTATGGCATTGGATGTGGGCGCTGCAACTTGCGGTGACTTTGGTAGTTATCATGCCGAACCCGTTGATCCCCGATCGGGAATATCAGAACCTTCTGTTTTTATTTTTCCTTATGGTGTTTTGGTCAATCAAGATGGCGAACGTTTTACCAATGAAGCGCCAGGCACAGTAGACGCGTTTTACGAACGAATCACGCGACGCATTTATGAACAAAAAGGTGGAATGGCATGGGTGATTTTGGATGCACGCCATCAACGCATACCGAATTATCGATTGGGTATTCGCACCGACAAACCGCCTGTTGTTGCATCAACACTTTCCCAGCTTGCATCTTTGATGCAGCTGCCTGTTGACGCATTGAATCAAACCATTCAAGCATATAACCAAGCATGCAGTGGTTCAGATTGGAAGCCATTGGAACTGGATCACGTCAAGACAACGGGCTTGACGCCTCCCAAATCCAATTGGGCGTGTCCATTAAATGAAGCGCCATTTCACGCTTATCCCATCATGTCTGCCAATGTATTTACATTTGGTGGACTCAAGATTGATTCCTCTGCGCGTGTGTTACATGCCGATGGTGATGCGATTGATGGTCTGTATGCGGCGGGTGAAATCGTCGGCACCTATTATGGAAATTACACGGGCGCAACCTCTGTTCTCAAGGGATTGGTTTTTGGTCGATTGGCCGGATTGCATGTCAGCTCATTGCTTAGTCATGTTTGATTGTCCGCAAAAGGATGAATCGTGAATCATGATTTTTCGGGTCGAGTGGTGTAGGTCACAGGTGCCAATGGCACTATTGGTCGAGCAGTGGTGGAGGCATTCAGGCAAAGTGGTGCAACAGTGATTGCATCTGATTTAAAAGCCGATGTCGCTATTGAAGATGCTGATTTTTCAAAAAACACATGCATTCGTTTGGACGTGACACAGCGGCAACAAGTTCATGCATTGCAGCAACGCATTGCTGCCCAATGTGGACCTGTTGATACTTTGATTAATGTTGCAGGCGTTGTTTCTTTTGGTAGCGCACAAGATTTATCCGAAGAAGAGTGGGATCGTGTGATTGATATCAATCTCAAAGGAAGTTTTTTAACCTCTCAAGCAGTACTTGCTGGCATGAAAGAAAAAAAATTCGGTCGTATTATTCAGATGGGTTCTGTTGTTGGAAAAAATGCTGGCAATGCAAGACCTTTGATTGATGCAAGCGAACAATCCAAGGCAAGCAATGTGGCTTATGGTGTATCCAAGGCGGGTATTCACATCATGACTGGGTTTTTAGGCAGAGAAACTGCGTCTTTTGGCATTACAGTCAATGCGCTAGCGCCTGATCCCATTGTAACTGCGATGACAACCGCTTTTCCAGCCAATTTACGAGCGTTGATACCAGTGGGGCGAATGGGCGAGACGAGTGATATTGTTCATGCGGTGATGTTTTTGGCGCATCAAGACTCTGGTTTTATCACCGGTGAAATTTTGGACGTGAATGGTGGAATGTGGAGTGATTGATTACACTTGCACATATTGTGATGTTATTAAAAGGAGACTCAATTGATCAATCAAATTAAAAATTGGCTTTGTATCGGTGTAGCGTTGATGCTTGTGGGTGGTGTGGTTGTCGCGCAAGATAAATACCCCAGCAAGCCCGTTCGTATCATTGTTCCATTTGCTGCTGGTGGTGCAACCGATGTGCTTACACGCATTGCAGCGGGTGAATTAACCAAACGATTGGGGCAAAGCTTTGTGGTTGATAACCTCACAGGTGCGGGTGGTCTCATTGGGGCGGCGCAAGCGATTCGATCCAAGCCAGATGGCTACACACTGCTGGCGGGTTCTCCAGGCCCCATCACCATCATGCCTGTGATTAGCAAAACTCCTGTGAGTTTTGATGTGGAGAAAGATGTGCTGCCAATCACCTTGATTGCAGATAGCCCAGGCGCGATGGTGGTTGGAAAAAATTCCCCCTACAAATCTGTTCAAGAAGTGTTGGTTGCTGCAAGAGCCAATCCAGGCAAACTGTCGTGTGGTTCTTCAGGTGTTGGTGCTTTCAGTCATCTCAATTGCGAATTGCTCAAGTCATTGGCCAACATCAATGTGGTGCACATTCCCTATCGCGGTGCCGCACCTGCATTGGTTGATTTGGTGGGTGGGCAGTTTGATTTCATGATTGAAAATTATCCGTCACCACAAAAATTGATTGACTCAGGTGAAGCGCGTGCATTAGGTGTTACGTCACGCACACGATTTCCGTTAAAACCTGCTACGCCAACCTTGGTGGAGTCGGGCGTTCCTGGTCACATCATGTCGGCATGGATTGGGTTGATGGCACCCGCAGGCACACCGAAAGACATCATTCAATTGCTTTATTCAGAATTAGCCACTGCGATGAAAGATCTTTCTGTTCAAAAACGCATGGCTGACATGGGTGTTGTGCCTGGTGGAAATACGCCTGCAGAATTTGGTGTTTATTTAGCGAATGAGCGTGAAACTTATAAAGCACTGTCTGCAAAAACAGGTTTAAAGGTTGATCAATAATCGTTAATTGAATTTGCCTGCTGTAGCGCCCGCATCAATCATCATCATTTGGCCTGTGATGTTGATGGCCGCATCAGAAGCCAAAAACACGGCCATGCGTGCAAAGTCATCTGCATTGGGTATGCGACCTAAAGGCAATGACTTTGCAGATTTTTCTAAGGCTTCTTTAGCATCTGCTCCAATATTTTCTACGGCCTGTCTAAAAAAAGGCGTCTCGATGACAGTTGGCGCAATCCCATTGACGCGTACGCCATGAGGCCCCATCTCCAATGACAAAGACTTGACGAGTCCAGCAATGGCATGCTTGCTGGCTGTGTAGACGCTACGCTCTGCACGGCCCATCACGCTTTGCAAGGATCCTGTGAGTAGCAAAGTGGGGTGACGCCCATGGACCAAACTGCGCAAGGCCGCTTGCGCTGAAAAAATAGTTCCCAATACGTTGACCTCAATAACGGATCGAATCTCTTTTTCTTGGGCATCCAGTAAAGAGCCCGAGAAGGGAATACCTGCATGGGCTAAAAAAATATCCAAGGGTCCACCCAAGCATTGTTCAGATTGCTCGATGAGTTTTTGGCACTGGGCAGGTTGAGTGATGTCACATGCCAATGCGTGTAGCAGGTTGCTGTTAGCGCCTAGTTGTTGAAAAGCTTGCTCCAAGGCAAAGAGATCCGTGTCGGCAATAACCACATGGGCCCCCGCGTTTAAAAAGTGTTGGGCGCAGGCACGACCAATCCCGCCGGCCCCGCCAGTGATCACAGCCCGAAGTCCTTGAAGTGACATTGCGTTTGAGTTAAGTGATTAGACATGCTATTGTATTGATTGACGTTGGGGCTTGAGCTTGGAGTAACACAAGCGCCCCTAGCAGGCTGCTGAAATACTCCCGGAATATGTGCACCGATGAGCTTATTCAAACGTTATAGACATAGCAATATTGCAAGCACTTTTTTTGAAAATCATGCGCGGAGCCGATAGTTTTACTGAAAGCCTTTTTACGATGCGCCGAC
>SHXN01000169.1 GCA_009693305.1 Limnohabitans sp. | reverse complement strand
AGGTTAATCGATCCAAAGAAAGTTTGTGTTTGGATTTAAAAGACGCTCACGATTTGCAAGTGCTCGATCGTTTGATCTCGCGTGCCGATGTCTTGATTCAAAATTTAGCACCAGGGGCCACCGCGCGCATGGGAATGGATGCAAGCACGCTCAGAAAAAATACCCACGTTTAATCATTTGTGATATTTCGGGTTATGGACAAGATGGACCGTATCGAGACAAAAAAGCGTGCGATTTATTGATTCAAAGTGAGACCGCTTATTTGAGCGTCACTGGCACGCCCGATACGCCTGTCAAGTCGGGCAACTCCATCGCTGATATTTCTGCAGGCATGTATGCGTATAGCAACATTTTGGCCGCCATTATTCAACGCGATAAAACAGGCGAGGGCGCGCACATCGATGTGTCGATGTTGGAGTCTCTCACTGAATGGATGGGTTTTCCGATGTATTACGCCATGGACGGCGCGCCACCACCGCCCAGAAGTTCTGCGTCGCACGCCACCATTTATCCTTACGGTCCGTTTGCTGTCGGTGACGATCAAGAAGTGATGCTCGGTATTCAAAACGAACGCGAATGGGCTTTGTTTTGTGAGCATGTTTTAGAGCAAACAAATCTTGCAACGGATTCAAGATTTAACACAGGCACTGTGCGTAACGCCAATCGTCAAGAATTAAAACAAATTATTTTGCAAGTTTTTGCTAATCTCACCACACCACAAGTTTTAGAGCGACTTGAAAAAGCACAAATCGCCAATGCCAAGGCCAATCAAATTTCAGACCTGTGGGCGCATCCCCAATTGCAAGCGCGCCATCGTTGGCGTGAAGTGGGTTCATCCGTTGGACCCTTGCCTGCCTTGTTGCCTCCGGGTCAACACGGAAGCGCGCATGGATGAG
Source organism: Limnohabitans sp. (assembly GCA_009693305.1). Lineage (GTDB taxonomy): Bacteria > Pseudomonadota > Gammaproteobacteria > Burkholderiales > Burkholderiaceae_C > Limnohabitans. Next base: position 4,382 of record SHXN01000169.1, on the reverse strand, counting down.
ATACCCCGTGTGGGTCAACACACCGCATCGATTCTTCAAAAATTAGGTTTTTGAATTTAATAAATCATCGCGTGAAACAGCGATGGCTTGTTTGAGCACCGATAAATCACCAATGTGATTGGCCAATACCAAAATCAATCGTGCATTGAACGTTTGACTTTGTTCTTCACTCAATCCTTCGTGCGCATCCAGTAAGCATTCATAAAATTCATCACCGGGCTCATAAGCACCCATTGGCAACTTGCCACTGGCATGAAAATTGGGTTTAAGTTCTAGCTCTTTAGGCACGGGGCTGCTCCTCTTTGGGCTTGTAACTGCAATAGGCACTTAACTGACATTGCCAACATTGGGGCTTGCGAGCTAGGCACACATATCTTCCAAGCAAAATCAACCAGTGATGCGCATCCACCAAATATTTTTTGGGAATGCGTTTGAGCAATTTAATTTCTACATCGTAAGGCGTTTTGCCTGGTGCCAAACCTGTTCGATTACCGACTCTAAAAATATGCGTATCTACCGCCATAGTGGGTTCGCCAAATGCCACGTTCAACACCACATTGGCGGTTTTTCGGCCTACGCCTGGCAAGGCTTCTAAAGCTTCGCGCGTGCGCGGCACTTGCGATTGGTGTTGGTCGATCAAGATTTGGCAGGTTTGTATCCAATGCTTGGCTTTGCTTTTGTACAGGCCAATGGTTTTGATGTGGGACTCCAAGCGATCGATACCCAAATTTAAAATCGCTTGGGGCGTATTGGCGATTGGAAATAATTTTCTAGTGGCCTTGTTGACACTCACATCGGTGGCTTGAGCGCTCAACAACACGGCGCTGAGCAGTTCAAACACGGAGGTGTATTCCAGTTCGGTATTGGGTTGGGGGTTAGCGCGCTGTAGAGTGGCAAAAAAGCCTTCAATTTGTTCGGAGTTCATGAGGCGTTACCATATCAGGAATGTCACCACACTTCTAGCAAAAAATCATGAGTCTTTCTTTTTCACAACGCTTAGGCAACGTCGAAACCTCCGCTATTCGTGAGCTTTTCAAATTACTGGGTAAACCCGGCATCATCAGCTTTGCGGGAGGCTTCCCTGATAGTGCCATGTTTGACGTGGAAGGCATCGCCCAAGCCAGCGCCAAGGCCTTGAAGGACGATGCTGGTGCGGCCCTTCAATACGGTGCGACAGAGGGCTTTAACCCCTTGCGCGAAGCCATTGCACAGTTCATGGCAGACAAAGGCGTCAAAGATTTAAAGCCCGATGGTTTGATTGTGACCACGGGCAGTCAACAAGCGCTCGATTTAATCGGCAAAACCATGCTCGACCCCACCGACAAGGTGTTGGTTGAGGCGCCCACTTTTTTGGCCACCATTCAATGCTTTCGCTTGTATGGGCCGCAAGTGATGGGCGTTCCAATCGACGAACACGGTGTCAAAGTGAACGTGCTCGAGCAGATGATGATTGAGCACAAACCCAAATTGGTGTATTTAATTCCAACGTTTGGCAACCCTAGTGGCGCCAATATCAGTTTAGAGCGACGTTTAAAAATTTTAAAACTCGCGGTTCAATACAAAACATTGATTGTGGAAGACGATCCGTATGGCGATTTGTATTTTGGTTCGGCCCCACCGCCCACGATGTTGTCATTGAGCGATCAAGTGCCTGGTAGCAGAGATTATTTGGCTTATTGTGGAAGTTTGAGTAAAGTGTTGAGTCCTGGTTTGCGTGTGGGTTGGTTGATTGCACCTGCAGAGTTGTTGGCCAAGGCCACCATGTGCAAACAATTCAGCGATGCACACACTTCCACATTTGCACAAGCCACAGCCAATCAATATTTGCGAGCAGGACGTATGCCAGCAACTTTGGATCACGTGCGAGACGTTTATGGCAAGCGCGCCAAGGCCATGCATGAAGCCTTGCAACGCGAATTGGGCGAGGCTATCAGTTACACACAACCGCAAGGCGGATTGTTTTTTTGGGCGCGATTAACCGGGAAAAATGGTGCTATCCATGACGGCACTGCATTTGCCAAGCGCGCCATTGATCAAGGCGTAGCCTTTGTCCCGGGTGTTCCGTTTTTTGCGGATAAGCCCGACAACAGCACCTTGCGATTGAGTTTTGCAACCGCCGATGAAGCCAAAATCAATGAGGGGATGGCTCGATTGGGTAAGGCTCTTCGCTAAGGGGCCCACAACTACAAAACAAATGGCGATCGCCATACATATTGTCAACGCGTCCAACAGTTGGCCAATATTTTTGATTTTTAAAATGTGTCACTGGAAAAGCTGCTTGCTCGCGTGTGTAAGGACGATCCCACTCAGTTTTTAAAACACTCGATGTAGTATGCGGTGCGTGTTTGAGCGGATTGTTGTCTTGCGTCCATATGCCTTGTTCGATGTTTGCAATTTCTTCACGAATCGCAATCATTGCATCGATGAATCGATTCAATTCGGTCAAGCTTTCGCTTTCTGTGGGCTCTACCATCAACGTGCCAGGCACAGGAAAACTGAGTGTGGGCGCATGAAACCCATAATCCATCAATCGCTTGGCCACATCTTCTGCAGTTACGCCCGTTGTTTCTTTGAACGGTCTTAAATCCAAAATACATTCGTGCGCCACATAACCACTCTAACTCGCATACAAAGTGGGGTAATGATGTTTGAGTTGAACGCTGATGTAGTTGGCTGACAAGATGGCCGATTCGGTGGCGTGCTTCAAACCATCAGCACCCATCATGCGGCAATACATCGAACTGATTGGCAATACAGCGGCATTGCCCAGTGGTGCGGCATTGATGGCGCCCACGACTTTGACCGCCACACCGGCGCTCGCATGACCTGGCAAAAAAGCAACCAAATCTTGCATCACACAAACAGGTCCAACGCCAGGGCCACCACCACCGTGTGGAATACAAAATGTTTTGTGCAAATTGAGGTGACTCACATCACCGCCAAATTCACCAGACGTCGCAATGCCCACCAAGGCATTCATGTTGGCACCATCCACATAAACACGACCACCGTGTTCATGCACGAGTTCACATAATGGTTTGACACTGGTTTCAAACACACCATGTGTGCTGGGGTAGGTGATCATCACAGCGGCCAATCGATCGCTGTGCAATTCGCATTTGGCTTTGAAATCTTGCATATCGATATTGCCTTGCTCATCGCAAGCCACCACCACCACTTGCATACCCACCATTTGCGCGCTGGCAGGATTGGTGCCGTGCACCGATGCAGGTATCAAACAAATATCGTGATGCGATCGACCTTTTGACGCGTGATAGGAGCGAATCACCAGCAAGCCTGCGTATTCGCCTTGACTGCCTGCGTTGGGTTACAAACTGATGCCTGCATAACCCGTTGCTTGACACAACCATTGGCGCAATTGTTGATCGAGCATGGCATAGCTTTGCAGTTGATCAACGGGTGAAAAGGGATGAATGTTGGCAAACTCCGGCCAAGTGATGGGAATCATTTCACTTGTAGCATTGAGTTTCATGGTGCAACTTCCCAATGGAATCATGCTGCGATCCAATGCCAAATCTTTGTCGCTCAATGATCGGATGTAACGCAACATGTTGGTTTCAATGTGGTGTGAATGAAAAACAGGATGTGTTAAATAAGCGCTGGTTCTCTCGAGTTGATGCGGAATGCTAGTCGTCATTCCTTTTTCAAAAGAGTGCCACTGCGATTGTGCAGATTTATCTTTGATAAAAAGTTGCCACAAGCGATCGATGTCATCGCGTGTTGTGGTCTCATCCAAAGAAATACCGACCGACGTGGATGACGCGCGACGCAAATTAAATCCATCGGTAATGGCTTCTTGCAAAATGCTTAACGTGTGTTCGTGGGTATTGATAACGACCGTATCAAAACCACTGGCATTGGCAACCACAACGCCTGCGTTTTCTAAACCCTTGGCCAAAATAGCCGTGTAAGTGGCAATACGTTGTGCAATGCGTTTCAATCCAATGGGTCCGTGATAAACCGCATACATGCTTGCCACCACCGCAGGCAACACTTGCGCAGTGCAAATATTAGACGTGGCTTTTTCTCTGCGAATGTGTTGCTCGCGTGTTTGCAAGGCCAAGCGATAAGCGGGGTTGCCTCGTGTATCCACACTCACGCCCACAATGCGACCTAGCATCGATCGTTTGTATTCATCTTTGCACGCCAAATAAGCAGCGTGCGGGGTACAAACTTCAATGCCCAAGGGTTGCGCACGCGTTTGAATCACCCTAATCATTTGCGGCAACACATCATCAGCCACCATGAATTTTTTGGATTTGGATTTGCCCACGCGCAGGGCCAATGTCATCGCTTCAGCCGCCGAGGTGGCTTGATCCAACATCGATGCGTTGGCAATCGGTATCGCAGTTAAATCGCAC
>SHXN01000168.1 GCA_009693305.1 Limnohabitans sp. | reverse complement strand
AGAGGCTGCAGACATTTGGGTGGTGGATTACAACGAGTGCCGTCCACATGACTCCCTAGGAAATGCCACTCCGCTGGAGTTCATGACTAGGGAATTTAAAACCGGAATCTCTAATTTCAATTTGTCTACTTGACAGGGAAGCTTACGCAGTCATATTGGGTGTAATCACTTCATCAGAACACATTTGAGTAAAAGTATCATCACTCATCTGTGATAAGGTATACAAAGTCATGTAACTCGGTGGCAATTTGTCACTGATTGAATTAAATCGTGCAGACTTTTTTGCAATGCAGATGAGTTTTTGGTTCTGTCGCAATAAGGATTCCCAGTTTTTCAGGGACGCTATAGGTAGTGTTTGGCATGGGCAAATACGCTACTGGTAGTAGGTAAGATTCTTCAAAATTCCTTATTGCGACAGAACCATGCCTTATGCACCGCCTTTTCATTTTTTGGCTTGGCGTTATCTTTTTTCAATTTTTTGTTTTTTAATTTGGATTTATTTTGCACAAGTCGCATGGCCCACTCATTCCAAGCAATGGTTTCATTTGACGGTGACGGGCGCATTGATGCATGCGGGTTATTTAGGGGGTGTGTGGTCGGCAGTCAAACTTGGAATGGGCGCGGGCCTGACTTCTCTCATTGTTGGATTTCAACCCGTGCTGACAGGCATATGGCTTTCCTCAACAGGCGGGCAAGTGACAAAAAGACAATGGATGGGATTAATTCTCGGCTTTGTAGGTTTGATGTTGGTGGTATCCAAAAAAATCGAATCTTCAATGGAAGTCACGCCTTGGAGTTTGTTTTGTATTTTGACTGCTCTTGTGTCCATCACCATTGGTACGCCCTATCAAAAAAAGTTTGTTCAACCCTGCGATGTCAGAAGCGCCAATACAGTTCAATTAATTTCTGCGCTTCTTTTAACAGCGCCCCTGGCATTTCTAGAAACGGGCGACATGGATTGGAATGTTCAATTGTGGGGGTCCATGGCTTGGTCGGTTTTGGGCCTAACCCTTGGTGGTAGTTCTTTGTTATACATGTTGATACAACGCAGCGCTGCAGCCTCAGTTACCAGTTTGATGTATTTGGTACCGCCCACGACCGCTTTTCTGGCTTGGATCTTGTTTGACGAGGTGATTGCCGCACTCACTTTAATCGGAATTGCTTTAACGGCGGTGGGTGTCAGCTTGGTGGTGCGCCCAGGCAGCACAAAGTCAGACAAATAGCGAGCAATGACTTATCATTCAAAAAATTCTAAAGAGGTAACTATGACAAACAAAAAAATTGCAGTGATTGCAGGAGACGGAATCGGTAAAGAGGTGATACCAGAAGGCTTAAGGGTATTAGACGCCGTCGCGCGAAAAATGAATATCCCCCTCACATTCAATCATTTTGATTTTTCAAGTTGGGACTATTTTGAAAAACACGGAAAGATGATGCCCGATAACTGGAAAGAGCAAATCGATGGGCATGATGCCATTTATTTTGGTGCTGTGGGTTGGCCTGAAAAAATTCTAGATCACATTTCATTGTGGGGCTCTTTGCTTTTATTTCGCCGTGAGTTTGATCAATACATCAATTTGCGTCCTGCACGTTTGATGCCTGGCATCATTGCGCCCGTGGTTCGCAGAGATGGCTCTGCGCGGCAACCAGGCGAAATCGATATGTACATCGTGCGTGAAAACACCGAAGGCGAATACTCCAGTATTGGTGGCCGAATGTTTGAAGGAACGCCGCGTGAAATTGTGATGCAAGAAAGTGTCATGACACGAATTGGCGTCGATCGTGTGCTCAAGTTTGCATTTGATTTGGCGCAGTCAAGACCCAAAAAACATCTCACCAGTGCCACCAAATCCAACGGCATTGCGATCACCATGCCTTATTGGGATGAGCGAGTCGCACTGATGGGTAAACAATATCCGCAAGTCAAACTCGACAAATTTCATATCGATATCTTGACCGCTCACTTTGTTCAGCGTCCTGATTTCTTTGATGTGGTCGTGGCCAGCAATTTATTTGGCGATATTTTGAGTGACTTGGGCCCTGCCTGCACAGGGACGATTGGTATTGCACCTAGTGCCAACCTCAACCCAACAGGCGAAATGCCATCTTTGTTTGAACCTGTGCATGGCTCAGCGCCCGATATTGCAGGCAAAGGTATTGCAAATCCAATTGGTCAAATTTGGTGCGGTGCCATGATGTTGGAATTTTTAGGTTACAAAGATGCTCACGATGCGATTTTGACGGCAATAGAAAAAACCCTTGATCCACAAAGTGGAGCGCCGCGTACACCCGATTTAGGGGGTAAGGCAAGTACTTCTGACCTAGGGAAAGCCATAGTCAGTGCATTAGGGTAAAAAAATTATTTTTCTTTGTTTTTTACTTGTCTGCGAATTAAAAAAGAATAAGATTATACCTCTTTGAAAACCTATGTGATTTTGACACCTGATTGTTGGGGAATTTTTTTGTGAATAAAAATGAATTGATTGTACATATTGCCAAGCATGCTGATATTTCGAAAGCTGCTGCAACGCGCGCACTTGAAGCGATGATTGGTGCTGTTAAAACAACACTCAAAAAAGGCGGAACGGTCTCGTTGGTCGGTTTTGGTACCTTTGCAGTAACCAAACGTGCGGACCGCACAGGCAGAAATCCACGCACCGGAGAACCTATTAAAATAAATGCTGCCAAAGTTCCTAAGTTCCGTCCAGGTAAAGCACTCAAAGATGCTCTAAACTAACAGATTGAATCGGTGGGGTGCTTAGCTCAGTTGGTAGAGCGGCGCCCTTACAAGGCGTAGGTCGGCGGTTCGAGACCGTCAGCACCCACCAAAGATTCAAAGGCGAACTGGGTTCGCCTTTTCTTTTTTCTTGACCCCCAACCGAGTCCTCAAGCATGTTTGATTTTGTTCGTCAGCATAAAAAGATCATGCAGTTTCTGCTGGTTTTACTCATATTTCCTTCATTCGTTTTGTTCGGAATCGATGGATACAATCGTTTCCGTGACAAAGGTGCTGCTGTCGCTGTTATTGATGGCGTTGAAATCACTCAATCACAGTGGGACGCCACACATCGCACCGAAGCCGATCGAACACGCAACTCCATGCCCAACATTGATTTAAAAATATTGGATTCGGATGCATTTAAATACAGTGTTTTGGATCGCATGGTTCGTGATCGAATTTTGCAAGCCGCAGTTGAAAATGCCAAGCTCATCACCAGTGACGCCAAACTCGCCCAAGAGTTGCAAAAAAATCCAACCATTGCGGCTTTGCGCAAACATGATGGTTTATTAGACGTCGAGCGTTACAAGCAATTGTTAGCGGCGCAAAGCATGTCACCCGAAATGTTCGAGGCATCCATTCGAAGTGATTTGTCGGTGCGTCAAGTCATGATGGGCGTTTCTGCTTCTGCATTTGCCAAGCCTGTATGGGCCAATGTGGCTGTTGATACGTGGTTGCAACAACGTGAAGTCCAAGTTGTTCAATTTTTATCATCCGATTACCGTGCGCAAATTAAACCGACCGCTGAACAAATTCAAGCGTTTTACGACAAAAACACCCAACGTTTTCAATCCACCGAAAAAGCCGATATTGAATACGTTGTATTGGATTTGGCGCAAGTTGAAAAAACCATCATGCTCAACGATGCCGATTTAAAAACTTACTATCAACAAAATCAAGAAAGACTTTCTGCCAAAGAAGAAAGACGTGCCAGTCATATTTTGATTAACGCACCTCAGTCTGCTTCACAGGCGGATCGACAAAAAGCCAAGTCATTGGCGGACCAATTGCTTCAAGATATGCGCAAAGCGCCGCAAACCTTTGCCGATGTGGCAAAAAAACATTCACAAGATCCGGGCTCTGCCACTAAAGGCGGCGATCTTGATTTTTTTGCGCGGGGTGCAATGGTCAAACCCTTTGAAGACGCTGTATTTGCATTAGCAAAAGGTGACATCAGTGATGTGGTGGAGTCCAATTTCGGATATCACATCATCAAACTCACCGATGTCAAATCTCCCAAGGTGCCTAGCTTTGAAGAATTACGCCCCAAAATAGAAACCGAGGTTCGCAAGCAACAAGCCCAGCGCAAATTTGCTGAAGTGGCCGAACAATTCACCAATACTGTTTATGAACAATCTGACAGTTTGCAACCCCTGGTTGAAAAACTTAAGTTGCAAATTCAAAAATCATCAGGTCTCACACGTATTGCAGATCTGGCACTTAAAAATGTTTTATCAAACCCTGAGTTGTTAAATGCCATTTTTTCTGCTGATAGCCTAGATAAAAAACGCAACACCGAAGCCGTTGAAACTGCACCCAATCAATTGGTGTCTGCACGAGTGATGCAATATTTCCCCGCAAAAACTTTGGCTTTGGATGAAGTCAAACCTTTGGTGACAGAAACCTTGGTGAAAGATCAATCCGCCGAGTTAGCAAAAAAAGAAGGCGTCCAAAAATTAGATTCATGGAAAAAAGGCGAGCCTGCACAAAAATTGAGTGCCTTCGTTACCTTGTCTCGTAATAAACCCTCTAACTTGCCGCCACAACTCTTGGATGCGGTTTATAGAGCGCCAGCTCAAACACTTCCCGCATGGGTGGGGGTTGACTTGGGTGAACAAGGGTATGCCATCGCTCGTATCAATCAGGTGAGTGCGGCTACTGAGCAAACTGACAAAAAGGCAATGCATGAAAGATTACAGCAGTTAATTTCTGCCGCAGAAAGTTTGAGTTATTACAATTTTCTGAAAGAAAAATTTAAAGTGCAGATTCGTGTACCCAATCCCTTGAGTCCAACCAAGGCCTCTTGAACAAAAAAGTCAGTCTTTCCACAAGTCGTTATAATTGTAACTCTACGGTGGCTGTAGCTCAGTTGGTAGAGTCCAGGATTGTGATTCCTGTTGTCGTGGGTTCGAGCCCCATCAGCCACCCCAAACAATTCAAGAGTTATAGGTGTAGTAACCGCTAACTATTTTTTATTTTTGCTATCTATGTAGCCACCATGTAGCCAGTTTTACATTTGAATGGAAGTATTTTCAAGCATTAATCTTTGCAAAAGAAGTAGGGGGGGATACCTTTTTGTCCTTTCTGAGATATTGTGGGTTCTGCCTAGCCACATTTAATGGGTTTTGGGTAAGAGTATTTTCCAATCCAGGTATGAGCCTGAAGAAGTGTCTTTCCAAGGACTTTGGAATTAGGATTGATCGGAGTAGTAAAGCTGAGAGTTTACGATTTTTTTCTGGATCTAGTGAAAGAAGCAAATAGCCTGCTTTTGGCTAAATTCA
>SHXN01000167.1 GCA_009693305.1 Limnohabitans sp. | reverse complement strand
GCCAAAGCATCAATAAAATGATTCACCGTTGAACCCGTGCCCACACCAATGACCTCACCTTGCCCCACGTAATCTAAAGCCGCTTTGCCAACCATGGCTTTGAGCTGATCTTGGCTCATTGGGGTGGTGTTGCTATTCATGGGCGAAAATCCGATCTTGTTTCAAAACCTAGAGTTTAGCCATGTCCTTGATTCCCTATGCATTCACTCGCCCCTTTTTATTTGTGATGGACCCCGAAGAGGCCCACGATCAAACGCTGTCACTCTTGGCAAAAACTCAAAATACGCCGCTTCAATGGTCTTATTGCCAAAGCTTAATCAACGATCCCGTCACGATTGCTGGACTTCGTTTTCCCAATCGCTTGGGTTTAGCCGCTGGATTGGATAAAAACGCGCGATGTATTGATGCTTTTTCGGCCATGGGATTTGGATTTGTCGAAGTGGGAACCGTGACCCCCAAAGCCCAGCCTGGCAACCCCAAGCCGCGGATGTTTCGCTTGCCCGAGGCGCAAGCGCTGATTAATCGACTGGGCTTTAACAATGACGGGCTTGATCGATTTATTTTAAACGTCCAATTGGCTGTCTGCAGAAAACCCGCGAAAAAAAAATCCACGTTGTTGGGTTTGAATATTGGAAAAAATGCATCGACGCCCATTGAACAGGCCACTGACGACTATCTGATTGGACTTGAAGGTGTGTATCCCCATGCAGATTATGTGACAGTCAATATTTCAAGCCCCAATACCCATCAACTGCGCAGTTTGCAAACCGATGAGGCACTTGATTCGCTGATACGTGCGTTAGAAAATAAACGACAGGCATTACAAACTCAATATCAAAAACATACGCCGATCTTCATTAAAATTGCACCCGATCTCGATGAAATACAAATACAAAGTGTGTCTCAAACACTGTTGCGACACGTTGATACGTCCTCGACTCAATCATGGGGCATCATCGCAACCAATACAACCATCGATAAACAATCGGTTCAACATCTTCAACACGCCCAAGAAACAGGCGGCCTATCGGGCTCACCCGTCTTTGAAAAAAGCAATCGCATCATTCAACAATTGCGACAAACTTTAGGCCCTCAAATTCCCATCATTGGCGTTGGCGGTATCCTCAGTGGCTCGGATGCTGTAGAAAAAATAAAAGCAGGCGCTGATTTGGTTCAAATTTATACAGGCCTTATTTATAAGGGCCCCACTCTCATCACTGAATGCGCCTTATCGATACAAAAATATTTTCAATCGAATCGTTAAATTTTTTAATCGTTGAGAAGTCAAAGCACTGCGTCACCAATCTCCAAACTGCTGGTCAATCCACGGGACTCAATTCCAAAAAGATTAACCAAGCCTGCAACGCCATGCGTTTGTGGGCCTTGAATCACAAAATCTGTAGCCGCGTCATGGGGCCCACTGATTTTGGGTCGAATACCCGCATAATCAGGCTCTAAGGCACCGTCGGGCAAGGCAGGCTAGTATTTGCGCACCTCGGCATAAAAAGAATCCCCACGACTCGGATCCACCTCTAAATCGAGCGGGTCATCGACCCATTGCACATCAGGACCAAACTTGTCTTGATTGCCCATATCCAAAGTTAAATGAACGCCAAGTCCAGCCGCTTCTGGAACAAGATAAATCAATCGTTGAAAGAATGACTTTCGACTGAGTGTGAAATAGTTGCCTTTGGCGTAATAGGGTTGAGGTGCAAACGAAGATGCATAGCCTTCAATGAAATGGGCCAACAGTGGCGCCAATAAGCCCGCGGCATTGACTAAATATCGACTCGCAATGCAAGTATCGTCTTTCATTGTCAATTCAAAGCCGTGATCTTTTACTAAAACTCGATTCACACTCGCATAAAAAACCACCACCCCGCCTGCATTCTCAAAATCGCCTTGATAACTCAACATCAAAGAATGACTATCCACAATGCCTGTGCTGGGTGAAAGCAACGCGGCTTTACAAAATAATTCAGGTTCTAAATCGCGCGCTTGTTGCGCATCCAACAAAACCAAATCGTTCACGCCATTGTCTTGGGCTTTGTTTTGAATCGGTAACAGCTGATTCAAAGGCTCATCGTGTGTTCCTACAATTAATTTGCCACAGGGCTTGAATCGCAAACCACGCTATTTCAGATAGTTATAAAGCATTTTTTTACCTTGAACACACATCTGTGCTTTGAGCGAGCCCTTGGGATAATAAATGCCTGCGTGAATGACCTCACTGTTGCGTGAACTGGTTTGAGTGCCAATTGCATTTTCTTGCTCCAAAACCAACCATTCACCGCCCAGATTGATTTGAAGCGCACGAGCAACGGCCAACCCAACAACGCCTGCGCCGACAACCACGCCCGTGACCTGATCCATAGCTAATCCTCCCATCCATCTTCAAAAAAAAACGGCATCGCATGATTCCGTTAGAGAGGCTAACTCAAAAAATCAAGATTTTTTGGTTTTAGCCTTGCTGGAATTGATGACGGAGTCTGTGGCTCTTTGATAATTACTTTGCGCCAAATCTGTCGCTTGCCTAACGGCATTTTGTACCGACTCCATGGATTGGTTACCAGCAGCTAATGCAGTTTTGAAAGCAGTAACAGCGGGCTCTGAGCCAGCGGGCGCATTTTTAGCCACGTTATCCACCATGGTTTGAAATGCATTTTAAGTTTGCGCATATTTTTGTTCTACGCCTAGCGAAACTGCACCGCCTTGAATGGAAACAATTTCAAACAATTGACGATTATAGGCCATCATCTTTTCTGCCAAGGGTTGAAACAAAGTGGACTGCATCGCAACCAGTTCTTGTGAGTCCTTAGCGCCCATCACCATCTGGGTATTTTTATGTGAATCTTCGATAGCGGCCTTGGTAACGGCCAAATTGAGTTGAATCAACTGCTCAACGCCGGCGACGGCTTGTTGTGTAAATCCCATCAAAGTTTCGAGATTGGCTTTGTGAGCAGCCAATACTTGTTCGGGTGTTAATGACATAAGGGGCCTCCCAAAAGTCGATTATAAAAAAGTATTAAAAAACATTGTGTGACCAAGCTTAGAAAGCCTTGTCACGGTTGTCATATTAGGGATAACCCTAGATTATAAAAAGGGTTCAGCCACCAATTGGCGGCACTTTAGGGTTGAACAACTAATTGCTGTGGTCCCAATGAGTCATCCAATTGGCTCTATAATTTTCTGCCAAGCTATTCGAGCGCAGAATCAACAAATTCTCTGCGTTGCGCATTTGTGCCGAGTTGGTGAAGTTAAAACTACCCGTGATCACAATGTCGGAGTCAACAATAATCACCTTGTTATGTGCAATCGCGTGTTTACCATCGAGTCGATATTGAATTTGAGACCCAATCAATAAATTAACCACATATTGATTGGTCGTTTGGCTTTTTTTGTCCAACAATACTTTTACATCGACGCCCCGCTGATGGGCTCTGACAAGCGCCTGAGCAATGCCGTTGTGCGTAAACCCATAGGCTTGAACGCGTACTTCTTTTTTGGACAGATCGATCGTATCGGCAACAGCCTGAGCCGTATTGTCGGGCGGATTGAAATAAGTCCCGATCACTTCCACCTGTGAGGGCGACGAAAGGTTTTCAGAGCGACTGCCTCGGGCTGAAGCAACTGGCGAATGGTCGGTCGAATTAAAACTAGCAACCATTGGCCCAAAACAACAACGATCAAAACGGCAAGACCTAACCAAGATTTTTTTCTCATGCGTTGCATCTTAACCAATGTGCACCCATCACTTATTTAATTCCCCACGGAAGAAGGCACAATCAGGGGATGTCTGAAAATTATCCACTCCCCCAATCCGCAGAATTGTTGGCCCAAGAATTGGATCAACATCCCGATTACAAAGTATTGCGTCGCCTCACGCCCAAAGAGTTTTATTCGCCTGCCGTCACGGGTCAAAAACTCATGAAAGCCGTGGTGCTCGATACAGAAACCACAGGGCTTCAAGTAGGAAACGATCGGGTGATGGAACTGGGCATGGTTGTTTTTGAATTTGATCCCCTCCATGGCACCATCCATCGTGTCCTCGACGTTTTTGATGAATTAGAAGACCCTGATTTTCCTATTCCACCAGAAATAACCGCTATTAACCGAATCACCAATGAAATGGTCGATGGAAAAAAAATCAACGATCAAAAGGTTGAACAACTTTTAGCAGACGTTCAAGTTGTGATTGCACACAACGCCAGTTTTGATCGCCCCTTTATTGAAGAGCGCTGGCCCATTTTCAAAGAATTCAACTGGGCTTGTAGCATTCGCGATATTGATTGGAAAGCCGAGGGCTTTGGGTCAGCCAAACTCGAATATCTGCTCACCACTCAGGGTATTTTTTATGAGGCGCATCGCGCCGAAACCGATTGCTGGGCTTTGCTCGAACTGCTTCATCGGGTCTTGCCACAAAGTCAACAACCTGCGCTACTCGCACTATTACAAACACTCAATCAAGCGCAAACCAAACTTTATGCCACAGGCGCGCCCTTTGATAGCAAAAATTTGCTCAAGGCCAGAAATTACAGATGGGCGCCTGAAATCAAATGCTGGCACAAAACAATGGCATCGGAAACTGACTTAAAGGCAGAGTTTGTTTGGTTACGCAATAAAGTTTATGGAAGCAAACGCGCTGTCGTCGAATTAGAAAAACTAGGTGGACAGGTGCGCTATTCATTGCGCGCGGGTGAGCGCACCACTGTCAGTTTAGATTAGCGCGTTATCTTTAATAAGGAACCACTTGCCAAGGCAGAGGGCAAGAGCCAACAGTTGGATAGTATTGCTGATAAGGTTGGCAAAAATAAGCCACGCGCAGCGGCTCCATATACACAGGTTGCGACAATACAACGGGTGGGTTGGCGTACACAGGTCGTGTTGCATAAACCGCGCCCCCAACCAACGCTGCAGCGGCCAAAGGCGCAATCCAACGGCCGTGGTGGTGGTTTTGTCGATGAGACTCGTATCGCCCTTGGTGAGGCCCATTGGGGTGAGCCTGAGATAAAGATCCAAATAAATTTGAAAATATAAATAAAGTGCAAATCAGATATTTTTTCATCGCAAATCCCCCTTTATTGGTTTGGACTCTTGACTAACGCCATGAGCTATCAGTTGGATGACAGCAGGCTCAAAAAAACTTAGGGAAGGTCTGAAAAACTCAGTTTAAAAAAGCTCTCGGGCAGTAAATTGTCACACTATGAAATTTACAATGCTCCGATCGCAAAAGCACTCTCTTTTTGAACATTTTCATGCGACCTGCCCCCTCACTGAGGGTTTTTGCCCTGTTT
>SHXN01000007.1 GCA_009693305.1 Limnohabitans sp. | reverse complement strand
TGCCCATGTCATCATGATGTTGATCTTGGGTGGCATGGGTAATTTTGCTGGCGCCATATTGGGTGCATTCAGTTTTGAATTGTTGCTTTACTTTCTCAAAGACTTGCCCACAGTCGGACGATTTGAGATGGGTAAACATTGGCAATTGTGGATGGGCTTGGTCATTGTATTGATTGTGGTGTTTGCGCCCCGCGGCCTTTTGGGTTGGATGCAAAAGAAAGTGACAAACCCATGAGCCAAGCTGTTTTAGAAGCCGTTCATTTAACCAAACGATTTGGTGGATTAGCTGCTGTTAATCGTGTTTCGGTCACGCTTCATCACAATCATTTACACGCAGTGATTGGCCCCAATGGTGCGGGCAAAACAACGCTCACGCATTTGTTGTCTGGCGATTTATTACCCACTGAAGGACAGGTTTTATTAAACGGACAAGACGTGACGCGTTGGTCACCCGAAAAACTCTCGCACGCAGGATTGGGGCGCAGCTACCAAAAAATAAATATTTTTGCACCTCTCACCGTTTGGGAAAATGTCAGACTCGCTGCGCAATCGCGCTTTGTTCAAAAGAGTTTTCTTCCCAAACAATGGTTGGGGCGCGCACTGCTAAATTCGCAGATCAACGAACTCGCGCATTCATCGCTTGAAAAAACGTCTCTCATCCATCGACACGATGCCATCGCTGGAGCAACCAGTCATGGTGAACAACGCCAGTTAGAAATCGCCATGACATTGGCGACGCAACCGCAAGTGTTGTTGCTCGATGAACCCTTGGCGGGTATGGGCACGGCAGAGGCGCAACGCATGATTGAGCTTTTGCTTGAATTAAAAAAATCTCACGCCATGATGTTGGTCGAACACGATATGGACGCTGTATTTGCATTGGCTGATCAACTCACTGTGATGGTCAACGGTCAAGTGACCGCAACGGGCAAGCCAAATGACGTTCGATCGGATCCCTTGGTTCAAGCCGCTTATTTGGGTGAGACGACATCATGAATCACTTGATCGATGTTCAAGGTTTGCACAGTTTCTATGGCGAAAGCCATGTGTTGCGTGGCATTGACTTTAAAGTGTCGCCTGGTGAGACCATCGGTTTGATGGGCCGCAATGGCATGGGCAAAAGCACCTTGCTTAAATCGGTGATGGGCTTGGTAAAACCTCGTCGGGGGGTGGTCAGCATCAAGGGCAAAAATATGACGGGCCAATCGCCCTACCAAATTTCCAATCTCGG
Source organism: Limnohabitans sp. (assembly GCA_009693305.1). GTDB lineage: Bacteria > Pseudomonadota > Gammaproteobacteria > Burkholderiales > Burkholderiaceae_C > Limnohabitans. The sequence continues at coordinate 28,254 of SHXN01000007.1, read as the reverse complement.
TATAGCCTATGTGCCCGAAGATCGCGGTATTTTTGGAAATTTAAGCGTCAAAGAAAATTTAATCATGGCCGCACGTTGTGGCACTCAAGGTCAAATGGATTGGACTTATGAACGCGTGATGGAAACTTTTCCGCATCTTGCAGAAAGATTGCATCATGGCGGTCAGCAACTCAGTGGTGGCGAACAACAAATGCTCACCATTGGTCGCGCACTCATGACCAATCCCGATGTTTTGATTTTGGATGAGGCCACCGAGGGGTTGGCGCCTTTGATTGCCAAAGAAATTTGGAAAATTTGTAGCTTGGTCCGCGAAAGCGGCATGAGCAGCATTATTGTGGACAAAAATTGGCAACACGTGACCCAAATTACCGATCGAAATTTGATCTTGGTCAAAGGTCAAGTGGTTTTAGAGGCCATAAGCGCACAATTTCAAGAAAATCCCCAATTAATCACACCCTATTTAGGTGTGTAAATCACCATGAATCAGTAACAACCCCTGCCAAAATGGTGTTTTTTTCTAGGACAATCGCTTTCAGGCTTTATCAATACAGGAGATTTCAAATGATGACAAGCACTTTTATTCTCAAACGATCCATGGTTGCGATAGCGGGTCTTGCAATTGCAGCCACGGTAAGCACATCGGCCTTCGCTGGCAAAACTTTGGACGCCATCAAACAAAGAGACCAACTGGTTTGTGGCGTAAACACGGGCTTAGCTGGTTTTAGTGCAGCTGACAGTCAAGGCAAATGGACGGGTATGGATGTGGACATATGTCGTGCCGTTGCTGCTGCCGTATTGGGCAGCACAGATAAAGTGCGTTACGTTCCTTTGTCAGCTCCTCAGCGCTTCACTGCTTTGCAATCGGGTGAAATCGATATCTTGTCGCGCAACACCACATTCACACTCACGCGCGATGGCTCATTGGGCTTGCATCAAACCGTAGTTACTTTTTATGATGGTCAAGGTTTCATGACCACAGCCAAATCCGGACTTAAAAGTGCCAAGCAATTAAAAAATGCCACCGTGTGCGTTCAATCAGGCACCACTACAGAAAAAAATCTAACCGATTTTTCACGCGCCAACAACTTAAACATCAAACCCGTTGTGTTTGAAAAATTAGACGCCACCAATTCAGCCTATTTTGCTGGTCGTTGCAAAGCCTACACCACAGACGCATCGGGCTTGGCTTCTATTCGCTCCAAAGAAGCCAAAGATCCCAAAGAACATGTGATCTTGCCAGAACTGATTTCTAAAGAGCCCTTGGGTCCATTGGTTCGTCGTGGCGATGACGAATGGTTTGCAATGGTCAAATGGGTTATTTACGGTTTAATTGAAGCCGAAGAAAACGGTGTGACATCGGCCAATGTTGAAAAACAAAAAGCCGAAAGCATAGACCCTGTTGTTCAGCGTTTGCTTGGCAAAACAGAAGATACTGGCAAGTTAGTGGGCCTTGATCGCGATTGGATTGTTCGTGCCATTGCGGCAACTGGCAACTATGGCGAAATATTCGAACGCAATGTGGGCGAAAAAACACCTTTGGCCTTAAAGCGTGGCATCAACGCCTTGTGGACCAAAGGTGGATTGCAATACGCCATTCCCGTTCGTTAATATCAAACTTCACTTCAAAAGGCGCTTCTACCAAAGTAGGAGCGCCCTTTAAATTTTTTCATGACCACTTTTCGCTGGAATAGCAAAACCACACGCGCTTGGATTTATCAAGCCTTGGTTTTGCTCGTTGTTGTTTCATTGGTTACTTGGTTAATGTCCAACACATTGGCCAATATGAAAGCGCGTGGCATTCAAAGTGGTTTTGGTTTTTTATTTGAAACCGCAGGTTTTGATATCGGCGAGTCGCTGATTCCTTTTGATTCTAATGAGGCCTATTGGAAAGCTTTTTTGGTCGGTCTACTCAACACACTGCGTGTATCCATCACGGGTATCTTTCTTTGTACGATCTTTGGTGTACTGATTGGTGTGGGTCGTGTATCAGGTAATGCATTGGCGCGTGGCCTTTGTTATGTGTATACCGAATTTTTTAGAAATATTCCGTTGTTGTTGCAATTGTTGATGTGGTATATCTTGTTGGTTGAAATCATGCCTAACCCACAAGAGGCGTTGCATTTCAATGAATGGTTTTTCTTGAGCAAAGGCGGGCTTGCGTTTCCCATACCTGACTGGAGGGGATCGGGTTGGATTGGATTGTGGGACGTGCCTTATTTTGTAGAGGGCGAGATACTAGGTGGCGCCACCATCACGCCAGAGTTTTTGGCCATCACCATGGGATTAACGCTCTACACCACGGCTTTTGTTGCTGAGGTGGTTAGAGGCGGTATTCAATCAGTTTCTCAAGGACAAGTCGAGGCGGCGCAAAGTTTGAGTCTTTCGCCTTGGCAAATCACGCGATGGGTGGTGTTGCCACAAGCCATGCGCGTGATTATTCCCCCCATGACCAATCAGTATCTCAACTTAACCAAAAATTCTTCTCTTGCGGTGGCTATTGGTTATCCCGATTTAGTCAATATATCCAATACGTCCTTAAACCAAACCGGTCATGCGGTTGAATGCATCGCCATTGTCATGATGGTGTATTTGAGTCTGTCACTCATCACATCGGTCTCGATGAATGCGTATAACCGTCGCATGGCGATCAAGGAGCGATGAGATGAATCACGCATCCTCTTACACACCGATTCCTGCAAGACCCGCACCCGCAAGTGTGATTGGCGTTTTTGCTTGGATGAAAAAAAATCTGTTTGGCTCCAAAAAAGACATCGTGATTACAGTGGTGATTTTTTTAATTCTTCTTTTATTTGTTCCGCAGTTTGTCAATTGGAGCCTCTGGCAGGCGATTTTTCAAAACAATGCCGATCTGTGTCAACAAGCCCGAGGCATTGGCGCTTGTTGGGGTGTGATTCATGAAAAATACCGTCCGATTCTTTTTGGTCGCTATCCCTTTGAAGAGCAATGGCGTCCTTTGCTTGCAACCTTGCTCATGATTGCTTTGCTTGTTGTGAGTTGCATTCGTTATTTTTGGAATAAAAAACTCATACTCGCTTGGGCGGTAGTTGTTCTTGCATTTTTTGGCTTGATGGGCGGAAGCCTCTTTGGTGTGCATTTGGGTCTCACTCGCGTGAATACCGATCAATGGGGCGGCTTACCCCTTACCATCATGCTGGCCACGCTATCGATTGTTTTTGCTTTTCCCATTGCAATTTTGGTGGCTTTGGGGCGTCGCAGCGATCTGCCAGCCATCAAAACACTTTGCATCACTTATGTCGAACTCGTTCGCGGTGTGCCACTTATTTCTGTGTTGTTCATGGCGAGTTTTATGTTTCCGCTTTTGATGCCCGCAGGCACCACACCCGACGTGTTATTGCGCGTTCTCATTGGTATTACTTTGTTTGCTGCAGCTTATCTTGCCGAAATTGTACGCGGTGGTTTACAAGCCATTCCTCGAGGCCAATTTGAAGCGGCCGATTCATTGGGATTGGGTTATTGGAAAACTCAGCGCTTGGTGGTTTTGCCGCAGGCCTTGGCACATGTTGTGCCTAGCATCATGAATAATTTTATTGCGATCTTTAAAGATACCTCGCTGGTCACGATTGTGAGTCTATATGAGTTATCGGGCTCTTTGGGTTTGGCCATCAATGGCGATCCTAATTGGCGGCCCTTCAAAATTGAAGCCTATCTTTTTATCACGCTTATTTATTTTGTTTTTTGTTTTTCCATATCGCGCTATAGCCTCTGGGTTGAGCGTCAATTACACCGCAGTCATGCGCGATAAACCGAGATTGAAATCATGAACAACAACACCATTATTCAATTCGATCGTGTCAACAAATGGTATGGCAACTTCCATGTTTTGCGCGATATCAACTTAACTATTCGTCAAGGCGAACGCATTGTGATTTGTGGTCCATCGGGCTCTGGAAAATCCACACTTATTCGATGCATCAATCGATTGGAAGAGCACCAAGAAGGCCATTTACACGTTGTAGGCACAGAACTCACCGACGACATCAAAGCCATTGAATTCGTTCGTAAACAAGTAGGTATGGTTTTTCAACAATTTAATTTATTCTCACACCTCACTATTTTAGAAAATCTCACGCTGTCTCCTATTTGGGTGAGTAAAGTTTCTCCTCAAGAAGCCACCGAGCGCGCGATGCAACAACTCAAACGCGTGCGCATTGAAGAACAAGCGGACAAATATCCGCTGCAACTGTCGGGCGGTCAACAACAACGCGTAGCCATTGCAAGGGCTTTGTGCCTCACGCCTCAAATCATGTTGTTTGATGAACCCACTTCTGCGCTTGACCCCGAGATGATCAAAGAGGTGTTGGATGTCATAGTGGAGTTGGCCAATCAAGGCATCACCATGGTTTGCGTGACGCATGAAATGGGATTTGCCAAAGCGGTGGCCGATCGGGTGATTTTTATGGACAACGGTCAAATCATTGAAGAAAATAATCCCAATGATTTTTTTGATCGCCCACAAAACGAACGAACCCAAGATTTTTTAGCCAAAGTGATCGGCCATTAACAATCATCGTTAAAATCGAATTGCTCGTTGTATCAGCAAGGACATCAGATGAAAACCCAAGTAGCCATTATTGGGGCAGGCCCCTCCGGTTTACTTTTGGGCGCCCTGCTTCACCGTGCCGGCATTGATCATGTCATTATTGAGCGTCAATCGGCCGATTATGTGTTGGGCCGAATTCGCGCGGGCATCCTCGAGCAAGTCACCGTTGATTTATTGCACGAAGCAGGCGTGGGTCAAGGCGTATCGAGCCACGGCACGGTACATTACAGCATTGAGCTGGTGTTTCAAAAAACCAGACACCCGATTGACATGAGTGGCTTGACCGATGGAAAAGTAGTCACGGCTTATGGTCAAACCGAAATGACGCGCGATCTCATGAATCAAAGAAAAGCTTTGGGCTTGGATACGATTTATGAAGCTGCAGATGTTGGACTTCATGACTTTGATTCAACGCATCCACGCTTGAGTTTTACACAAAATGGTGTGCATCACTCGATTGATTGCGATTTTATTGCGGGATGCGATGGCTATCATGGCGTCAGTCGAGCCAGCATTCCTCGCTCATCCATAAGAGAGTACGAAAAAATTTATCCCTTTGGTTGGCTTGGCATTTTGGTCGACGTGCCACCCGTATCACCGCATGCGATTGTGTACGCCAATTCTGAACGCGGATTTGCGTTGTGCTCCATGCGTAGCCTCACGCGCAGTCGCTACTATGTGCAGTGCCCCATGTCCGACAAGGTTGAACTATGGTCGGATCAACGATTTTGGGATGAGATACGACTTCGATTGGACGAAGATTTAGCCAGTCGAATCATCACAGGCCCCTCGATTGAAAAAAGCATCGCGCCTTTGCGAAGTTTTGTGGCCGAGCCCATGCGTGTGGGTCGATTGTTTTTAGCAGGAGACGCTGCACACATCGTTCCACCAACGGGTGCGAAAGGTTTGAATCTTGCGGCCACCGATGTGAAATTTTTGAGCGATGCATTGATTGCGTTTTATCAAGAAAAATCATCTCTTGGCATTGATCATTATTCGGATCGCTGTTTGCGTCGCATTTGGCGAGCTGAGCGTTTTTCTTGGTGGCTCACCAGTTTGATGCATCGTTTTCCTGATACCGAAGGCTTCGGGCAAAAAATACAAGAGGCCGAGTTGGATTATTTGATTCACAGTGAATCTTTGTCGCGTTCGCTCGCAGAAAATTATGTAGGCTTGCCACTCGACGCTACAAAATAGTGGCTAGGTTTTTTTACGGGGCGGCAAGCCCGTGTGTTGCGTGAGTATGCGACCCTTGGTGACGGGCGAAGATTTAACACCTGCAGAGGTGCTGTTTTTTCGACGCGCGCTGGTGTAGGTACCATCGGTGAGTGGTTGATAGCGCGGTATTAAATGTTGTTTGCCATTGCCAATTAAATCAGCTCGCCCCATGGCTTTGAGCGCCTCGCGAAGGAAGGGCCAGTTGTTGGAATCGTGGTAACGCAAAAATGCTTTGTGAAGTCGGCGTCGACGATCGCCTCGCACAATATCGACCGATTCGCTATCGCGCCCAACGCGTTTGAGTGGATTTTTTCCGCTATGATACATCGCAGTTGCGGTGGACATTGGACTTGGATAAAAAGTTTGCACTTGATCGGCACGAAAACCATTTTGTTTGAGCCACACGGCCAAATGCATCATATCTTCGTCGCGCGTTCCGGGATGAGCGGCGATGAAATAAGGAATCAAGTATTGTTTTTTTCCTGCTTCGGCAGAATAGCGATCAAACATTTGTTTGAATCGATCATAAGAACCGATGCCAGGCTTCATCATTTTGGATAAAGGCCCTATCTCGGTGTGCTCGGGTGCGATTTTGAGATAACCCCCGACGTGGTGAGTGACCAATTCTTTGACGTATTCAGGGCTTTCAACGGCCAAGTCATAACGCAAGCCCGAACCAATGAGAATTTTTTTTATGCCTTTGAGTGCGCGCGATCTTCTGTACAAATGAATGAGTGGTGTGTGATCGGTATTGAGATTGGAACAAATGCCGGGATAGACACAACTGGGTTTGCGACATGCGGATTCGATTTCGGGTGACTTGCAACCGATGCGATACATGTTCGCAGTGGGCCCTCCCAAATCAGAAACAACGCCTGTGAAACCTGGCACCTTGTCGCGAATGTCTTCTATTTCGCGAATGATGGAATCTTCACTTCTGCTTTGAATAATGCGACCTTCGTGCTCGGTGATGGAACAAAAAGTACATCCACCAAAACAACCGCGCATGATGTTTACTGAAAAACGAATCATCTCCCATGCAGGAATTTTGGTAACACCATCATGACCACCCAAGTTGTCGGCATAACTGAAATGCGGTGAACGTGCATAGGGCAAATCAAACACATGATCCATTTCTGCAGTCGCCAATGGAATGGGGGGTGGATTGATCCACACATCTTTTGCAGTTTTGCCTTCTCCATGCGCTTGCACAATGGCTCGTGCGTTGCCGGGATTGGTTTCTAGGTGCAATACACGATTGGCATGCGCATATAAAACAGGATCTGATTTGACTTGCTCGTAAGACGGCAGACGAATGACTGATTGTTGGCGAGGCGGAACAATTAATTTTCCATTGGGCAATCGATTTTGAACCGATCGATTGGGGTTGGGCATGAATTGAAGCGGCTTGGATGCACCCGCATCGCAGGTTTCACCCTGCTCTTGCGCTTGTTCAGAAATCATCAAATAAGGATTGACGTGCGCTTCGATACGCCCAGGCTCATCCACAGTGGTTGAATCAATTTCAAACCAATCTTGGGGTGCATGTCGAACGACAAATGCGGTGCCACGCACGTAAGTGATTTGATCGATGGGTTCTTTGGCAGCCAAGCGATGAGCGATTTCGATAATGGCGCGTTCTGCATTGCCATACAACAACAAATCACATTTGGCATCGACCAAAATAGAACGCCTGACTTTATCTTGCCAATAATCGTAATGTGCAATGCGTCTTAACGATACTTCGATACCGCCCAAAATAATGGGCACATCGGGATAGGCCTCACGACAGCGCTGGCTATAAACCAATGAAGATCGATCGGGTCTTTTGCCGCCCACACCGCCAGGAGTGTACGCATCGTCGCTGCGAATTTTTCGATCGGCCGTATAGCGGTTAATCATCGAATCCATATTGCCCGCAGTAACGCCAAAAAATAAATTGGGCTTGCCTAATGTTCGATAAGGATCCGCGCTTTGCCATTCGGGTTGCGCAATGATACCCACACGAAAACCTTGAGCCTCTAGCGTGCGTCCAATGACCGCCATGCCAAAGCTGGGATGATCGACATAAGCGTCACCCGTGACAATGATGATGTCGCAACTATCCCAGCCCAAAGTCGTCATTTCTTCTCGACTCATGGGTAAAAAGGGAGCTGTACCAAAACGCGAGGCCCAATACTTACGGTAGGTGGTTAAGGGCTTGGCGGCACGCTCGAAAAAAGAGACATCGACGGGCGCATTCATAAGCCTTAGAGTGTAAGGCTTATGCAACAACCTGTGTTGGACAAGGGCTAATCAAAACTCAGGTGACATAGGTCTGGTTTACCTTGGTGGCAAGTCGTTAAACTAGTCGTTTTGTCCACTATCTTTATTGAACATCATGAACGATTCACAACGATTAAAAGACAAGGTTTGCATCATCACAGGCGCGGCGCAAGGAATTGGTCTGGCGACTTCGCTTGAATTTGCCAAAGAAGGCGCCGTTGTGATTGCGTGTGATGTTCAACGCAAGGCCGTGGACGAATCCGTTAAACAATGCCTTGCGTTGGGCGCAAAAAGTATCGGGTTTGTGGTTGACGTGACCGGTCGAGAAGCGATTGACACTATGGTTGCGCAAGTGATTCAAAAGTTTGAACGCATTGACGTGTTGGTGAACAATGCAGGCATTACCAAAGATGCACGTCTTCAAAAAATGACAATGGAACAATTTGATCGGGTGATCGACGTAAATTTGCATGGTGTATTTAATTGCGCACAATCCGTGGTTGACACCATGGTGGCTCAGCAAAGTGGCGTGATTCTCAATGCATCATCAGTGGTGGGTATTTATGGCAACTTTGGTCAAACCAATTATACGGCGTCTAAATTTGGTGTCATTGGATTTACCAAAACATGGAGTCGCGAATTGGGTCCTAAAGGCATTCGCGTCAATGCGGTGTCGCCTGGGTTTGTTGAAACACCTATTTTGTCAACCATCCCCGAAAAAGTATTGAATGAAATGATCGATCGCGTGCCCTTGAAGCGTCTTGGAAAAGCGCAAGACATTGCAAACCTGTATGCATTTTTAGCCAGTGATCAAGCGTCTTATATCAACGGATCTGTGATTGAAATATCGGGTGGTATGACGGTATGAATCCCGATTGCGACCACCCTCATTCGCGCTTCGATTTATTTTTTTCTTTCACGATTTTGGCCATGCAAGGTTTTGGTGGCGTTCTCACCGTTGCGCAACGCGTATTGGTGGATGAAAAAAAATGGCTCACCAACGAAGGGTTTGTTGAAGAATGGGCCGTGGCACAAGTCTTACCAGGGCCCAACGTCATTAATTTAGCCATCATGTTGGGCGTGCGTTATTTTGGGTTCACGGGCGCTGTAGCGGCCGTGTTGGGTTTGTTGATGATGCCTGCCATCGCTGTGCTCATCATTGCGTCTTTGTTTGCGCAGGTTGCCGATCACCCCATGGTGCAAGGCGCACTGCGTGGCATGGGTGCGGTGGCCGCGGGATTGATTGCTGGCGTGGGCATTAAGTTGATGGTTGCTCTCAAATCCAATCCCATGGGTTTGGGTGTATGTCTGTTATTTGCAAGCGTCGCGTTTGTTGCCGTCGCCATTTACCGATTACCGTTGATTGGAGCCTTATTGATTTTTGGCTCGTTGGCGTTTTTATGGGGACGCCATTGTTTGATTCAACAACAAAAAGAGTGATATGCCACTAACCGATTGGTTATCTTTATTTTTACATCTGGCGATGTTGTCGACAATATCGGGGGGCGGCGCAATTGTGACAACGCCTGATATTCATCGATTCATTGTGGATGAGCATGCATGGCTCAGTGATGGTCAATTTACTTCATTGGTGGCGATTGCACAAACGGCACCGGGGCCTAATATTTTATTTGTGGGACTCATTGGTTGGGATTTGGGATTTCAATCGGGCGGTGGCGTTTCGGGAGGTATCGGTGCATTTGGTTTTGCCGCCACGGGATTTTTATTGAACATCACCGCCATCTTGATGCCCTCTTGTGTGATGACTTTTTTTGCTACTCAATGGGCGCAACGCAATCGCAATCGATTAGGCGTTCGTGCTTTTAAGGTAGGCATGGCGCCCATTGTGATTTCATTGTTGTTGTCAACGGCTTGGCTACTCAGTGGCAGTCATCGATTCAATTGGGCAGCGCCTCAATTGCAAATCGTGACGTTGATTGCGGCGATTTTATTTTGGCGCACGGACATTCATATTTTGTGGATGTTTGCAGGCGGCGCTTTAGCGGGTATTTTCGCTTTGATTTAAACCTGTTTTTAACAAATTTTTTTTTTGGCTTGACGTTGTCTCACGGCTTCGTACAAACAAATACCGCTCGCGACCGATACGTTTAAACTTTCGACAGCGCCCATCATGGGGATGCGCACCAATTGATCGCAATTTTTTTGAGTCAATTGACGCATGCCCGTACCCTCTGCACCCAAGACCAAAGCAACAGGACCGCTTAAATCGGCTTCGTACAAAGAGACCGTTGCTTCATCGCTCGTGCCAATGACCCAAATATCTCTTTCTTTTAATTCTTGAAGTATTCGAGATAAATTGGTGACCATGAAATAAGGCATGGTTTCTGCCGCACCACTTGCCACTTTTGCGACCGTTGGATTGATACCTGCCGCATGGTCTTTGGGTGCGATCACTGCATGCGCACCTGCACCGTCTGCCACACGCAAGCATGCGCCCAAATTATGCGAATCGGTGATGCCATCAAGGACCAATAACAATGGAGGTTGACCTGCGGGGATTTGATCCAAGCAGGTATCCAACGAATGCGTTTGTTCGAGATGTTGAACACGCGCAACAACGCCTTGGTGTCCGTGACCACCTGACAGTTTGGCCAATCGCAAAGCGTTAGCGTCGATCACGCGAACCGAAAGTTCTTTGCATCGATCCAGAAATTGACGCATGCGAGCGTCGCGTCGCGACGCATCAATATAAACTTCAATGACACTGGCAGGCACGGTTTTGAGTCGCACACCCACGGCGTGAAATCCGAATAAAACTTTGGGTGCAGTTGCCATGTTGTTGAATTAATTTTGAAGATGACGCAAGGGATGCGCATCATGGGGCCAAGGACTCACAAAAAAACTGTCCACCATACTTGACGTGACTTCGGAGAGTTGAGTGGGATTCCATTGCGGTTTGTGGTCTTTGTCAACCGCCAATGCGCGAATGCCCTCCACGGTTTCTGAAGCTTTGCCCCAACGTCCCAGATGCTCCGAATAAAAACAATGCCTGACCATATCACGTTCCATCTGAAGATTTTGCGCAAGATTGAGTGATCGTCCTATGCGGATTTGTTCGAGCACCACGCACAGCATCAGGGGCGAGCGTTGTTGAAGCTGTTGCAAACAGCGTTGCACCCATTCATCGGTGCGAGACGACAGAGCATGAACGATGCTGTTCACATCGGGCAAAGAAAAAATAGTTTCGATGCGCGGATCGTACCAAGCGCCGTGAGACGTCGTTGATGACATGGTGTGAGTGGTAAATTGTTGCTTGAGTTGTTGCAAACCTTTTGAAGAATCTGTCCAGTTGATATCTGCAACAGCATTCCAAAGATCGGGCAAGGATGTGGATTGAACCGCCCAATCGGCCAATCCAACAGACAAAGGTTCTGCGCCTGTTAAAAGTTGTCCTGTTAAAGCAAGGTATTCGCCGATTGCACCAGGGCATCGACTTAAAAAATATCCACCGCCCACATCAGGAAATAAGCCGATGAGTGTTTCGGGCATTGCCATCTTGGTTTGCTCTGTGATGATCCGACAAAACGCGCCTTGCGTGATGCCCATGCCGCCCCCCATCACCAATCCATCCATGAATGCGATGTAAGGTTTTGAGTAATGGTGGATGAGATGGTTGAGCGTGTATTCTTCGGTAAAAAAATCTTCTAAGGCAGGATTACCTGATAAAGCGGCTTGATGAAAAAAACGAATGTCCCCGCCTGCACTCAATATTCCAAAGGGCCCTGTTTTGCTTTGTGAGCGAATTGTGATAGCCTGAATTTGGGGGTCGTTTTGAAAGTTAACGAGTGCGACGGTGAGGTCTCGAATCATCTGCAAAGATAAAGCGTTGAGCGCTTGCGGACGATTAAGCGTGATGCGACCTGTATTTTTTTCAACTCCAACCTGAACGTGGCTCATCAACGTTTCCTCCAAGAAAGCCATTCATTAAAAAACAATGACAACAAAACAACCGAACTGCCCCATAAAACAGGGATGTCGGGCTTTTCATTGGTACCCAACCAAGCCAAAGCAATTCCAAAATAACTTCAAGCAATGCGAGCAACGATACTTCTGGGACGGCAAGAACGCGTGCGCACAAGACGGGTAAAGCGCAGGGTACTGCCAATTGAAAGAAACCTAAAAAAGCTAACCAGATTAAATCTGTGTACGAGGCTTGTATGGGCCACGAAAGTGGAAACGTGACAAAGCAAGAAACAACAGCGCCAATCAATATGGAGGGCAAGAAATCAAATGATTTTCCTTGCGCCTGTGCACGTTGCGACAAGGTCCATTGGGTTGCTCCTGCAATCGGCACTAAAAATGCGATAGCCATACCCCAAACATGTTTGCCACTCTGTAAATTAATTTGCGATTCAAACATGTACGCGATACCCAGACCCACACAAGCAATCACAAGCCATGTTTGCAAACTTAAGCGATGACCAATAAAAACACTGGCCACGATGGCCGTCATTAACGGCCCCACTGCTAATGTGATTAATACATTGGCAACAGATGTGATGGTGAGTGCAATCATGAAGGCGGTAAACATGAATGCCCAACATAAACCCGACAACCACAACATGGTGTTGCGCCATGGAATGGTTTTATACACTTGTTTGCCTTGAAGCAAAGGTAGCAAAACCAAGAGCGTCATCACAGTAAACAAACTGCGCCAAAAGGTAATTTCAAAACTTTGCGTTTGCGACAGTTGACGCGTCACCACACCCGCCATCGACCACAGGGCGGCCGCAGCAACCATGCCTAAAACCGCCTGCGTATGCGTCATGGGTGTTTTGAACATACCCTCTTCCTTTGGATTTAACTGCCTTCGCGACTCGCGCGTTTGCGATCATGCTCTTTGAGATGGCGCTTGCGCAAGCGAATGCTTTTGGGAGTGATTTCAACCAACTCGTCGTCTTCGATAAATTCAACCGCGTATTCTAAAGTTAATTCAATGGGCGGTGTGATTTTGATCGCGTCTTCTTTTCCGCTTACGCGAAAGTTGGTGAGTTGTTTTTGTCTGACTGCATTGACGATCAAATCATTGTCTCTGCTGTGAATGCCCACAATCATGCCTTCATACACAGGGTCGCCTGGTTTGACAAACATACGGCCACGATCGTCTAACTTGCCTAATGCGTAGGTAACAATTTCTCCATCGTCCATGGAGATGAGTACGCCATTTTTGCGATTACCAATGTCACCACGAAATGCTTCGTAGCCATCAAAAATATTGCTTGCTAAACCAGTGCCGCGTGTGACGTTGAGAAATTCGTTTTGAAAACCAATGAGTCCGCGTGCAGGAATTCTGTATTCCAAACGTGTGCGACCACGACTATCGGGTTCCATATTAACGAGTTCGGCTTTACGCTCGCCCAAGGCTTGCATAACGCCACCTTGGTGACCTTCTTCGATATCAACGGTTAACATTTCGATGGGTTCGTGTTTTTCGCCGTTCACATCTTTGAACACCACGCGTGGTTTGGAGACCGCTAACTCGTAACCTTCGCGACGCATGTTCTCGAGCAAGATGGTGAGGTGAAGTTCGCCACGACCCGATACTTCGTAAATACCGTCTTCGTCGGTATCGCGCACACGCAAAGCCACATTGGCTTGCAATTCTTTTTCTAAACGATCCCCCAATTGACGACTCGTGACAAATCTGCCTTCGCGCCCAGCCAAAGGTGAGTTGTTGACGCAAAAATTCATGGTGAGCGTGGGCTCATCAATTTTTAACATCGGCAATGGCGATGGATTGAGAGGGTCGGTGATGGTGACACCAATGCTAACCGCTTCAACACCATGAATAAGAACGATATCACCAGGGCCTGCTTCTTGTGATTGCACGCGCTCCAAACCTTCAAACTGCAAAATATGACTGATGCGACCTTTGGTGGTTTTGCCATCGGGTCCTTCCATCACCAACACATCGGTGTTGGGGCGCAATGTTCCTGCGTTGACACGACCTACACCGATGCGTCCCACATAGGTGGAGTAATCGAGTGAGCTGATTTGTAATTGCAAGGGAGCATTGGGATCACCTTGATGTGCGGGCACGTAATTTAAAACCGTATCAAACAACGGTGCCAAATCTGGGCCCCACTGCTCACCGATTTCGCCTTCTTTGAGGGATGCCCATCCATTGAGTCCCGACGCATAAACAACAGGAAAATCCAGTTGATCTTCTGTGGCACCTAATTTGTCAAACAATTCAAATGCAGCGTTGATGACGTAATCAGGGCGTGAGCCAGGGCGATCAACCTTGTTAACCACCATAATGGGTTTTAATCCGAGTGCCAATGCTTTTTTTGTAACGAATCGAGTTTGTGGCATGGGGCCTTCAACAGCATCGATGAGCAACAACACGCCATCGACCATGGACAATGCGCGCTCTACTTCGCCACCAAAGTCTGCGTGTCCTGGTGTATCGACGATGTTGATGTGTGTGCCTTTCCATTCAACAGCGCAGTTTTTGGCAAGAATGGTAATGCCGCGTTCTTTTTCAAGATCATTGCTATCCATGATGCGTTCTGCTACTTTTTCGTTGGCGCGAAACGTACCGCTTTGTCTGAGCAATTGATCGACCAAAGTGGTTTTGCCGTGATCGACGTGGGCAATGATGGCGATGTTTCGAATTTGTCGTGTCATACAGTGGTCTCTAATAAAAAATGGATTGAATTTCATGGGGGTTAAGAAGTCGCTCTGGGATTAACTCTCCAGCGCGAATATGGGCGGTTCCTAAAAAAGCACGAGGCTCGGAACCATAAACAGCGACTTGGTCGTGATCAGGCCAAGAACCACGACGTCGCACACCGCTCAAAAAACAACCTGCATCAGCGCTCGAGAGTGTGACAGTGTGATGACCCGCCACCAAGCTTTTAACGGGTTGAATGTGTTGTGCGCGTTGTTGATCGTCTTCAGACTCAAGTTGTTCAAGTCCAATGCATTGACCGATTTGAAATGAACCCGTTGCTATGCGTCGCAGTTGCGTCAAATGCGCACCACAACCCAATGCAATGCCAATATCTTCAGCCAAGGTGCGGATGTAAGTCCCTTTGGAGCAATGAACAACCATTTTTAAAAAACGTTGTCCATCCTTCGCATCGATCTCTTCAAGTTGTAGTTGATGAATAACGATGTGTCTTGCGGGTCTTTCAATTTCAATGCCTAAACGCGCGTATTCGTACAAGGCTTTGCCATCTTTTTTGAGCGCACTGTGCATAGGCGGAATTTGTTCGATCGGGCCTGTGAATTTTTGTTCAACGCGTTGGATATCTGCTGTCGTGACATTCACTTCTTGCGTTGAAATGACATCACCTTCTGCATCTGCTGTACTTGTGCGTATGCCTAAACGCGCGATGGCTTCATAGGTTTTTTCAGCATCCAAATGCAATTGACTGAATTTGGTGGCCGCACCAAAGCACAAAGGTAAAACGCCTGTGGCCAAAGGATCAAGGGTGCCTGTGTGCCCTGCTTTTTCGGCACGCAACAGCCACTTGACCTTTTGTAAAGCTTGGTTGCTGGAAAGACCCAGCGGTTTGTCTAGCAAAAGCACCCCATGCACAGGGCGCCTTTGCACCCGAGTGCGAGGCGCGTTCATGATTATACCTCTTTAGCGCGTGAAGAAACGGCTTTTGCAAT
Organism: Limnohabitans sp.; assembly: GCA_009693305.1. Taxonomy (GTDB): domain Bacteria; phylum Pseudomonadota; class Gammaproteobacteria; order Burkholderiales; family Burkholderiaceae_C; genus Limnohabitans. The sequence goes on along the minus strand of SHXN01000007.1, from coordinate 12,545 downwards.
GAGTGCTTTCATATCGGCTGCGCACTCAGGTGTGCGATCGATTAAAAAATGAAGTGTAGGCACTGTGTGTATATGCAATCTTTTGAAAAGACAAGCTCTTAAAAAACCAGCGGCTTGTTTTAAACCTTCTGCGGTCACTTCAGGATCAGAGTTCAGAACGCTGAAATAAACCTTGGCATGCGCGTAATCGGGTGTGACTTCAACGCCTTGAATCGTCACCATTCCAATGCGCGGATCTTTGAGTTCGCGAGCGATCAATTCGGCCAAATCTCTTTGGATTTGATCGGCAACGCGAAACCCGCGGTTGGGAGTGGATGATTTTTTGGCGGGCATGAAGCTTTACAGCGTACGCGCGATTTCCTTGATCTCAAAGAACTCCAACACATCGCCTTCAACGATGTCGTTGTAACCCTTGAGATTGAGACCGCATTCGAAACTTTCTTTGACTTCGCGCACGTCATCTTTGAATCGTTTGAGACTGTCGAGTTCGCCCGTAAATACCACCACGTTGTTGCGAAGTAATCGTAATTTGGCAGATCGTCGAACCACGCCATTGGTAACCATACAGCCCGCAATCGATCCGATTTTGCTGATGCGAAACACTTGGCGAATCTCGGCCATACCAATGACTTCTTCTTTTTTGTCGGGTGTGAGCATGCCTGACATCGCAAGCTTGAGATCATCGACAGCGTCATAAATAATGTTGTAGTAACGCAGTTCAATACCATTGCCTTCGGCTAACTTGCGTGCGCCAGCATCTGCTCTTGTATTAAAACCAATCACCACTGCTTTGGAAGCAATGGCTAAGTTGACATCGCTTTCACTGATGCCACCCACTGCCGCATAAACCAATTGAATTTTGATTTCTTCTGTAGATAGCTTGAGCAACGATGTTGCCAACGCCTCTTGTGAACCTTGCACATCGGCTTTGATGATGATAGGCAATGTTTTGACTTCGCCAGAGGCCATGTCATAAAACATGTTTTCAAGTTTGGCTGCTTGTTGTTTGGCCAACTTGGTGTTGCGAAATTTTCCGGCACGGTAGGTTGCAATTTCGCGTGCACGCCGCTCATCAGACAACACCATGAATTCATCACCGGCTTGCGGTACTTCGGTGAGACCTTGAATTTCAACAGGTATGGATGGGCCCGCTTCTTTGATGGGCTTGCCGGCTTCATCCAACATGGCTCGAACACGACCAAATGTTTGTCCCGCAAGAACAACGTCCCCTGTACGCAATGTGCCTGATTGAACCAAAATGGTGGCCACAGGACCGCGCCCCTTATCTAAACTGGCTTCAACGACTAAGCCTTTGGCCATCGCATCGGTTGGCGCTTTGAGTTCTAGCACTTCAGCTTGAAGCAATACTTGTTCTATCAATTCGTCAATGCCTTGTCCCGTTTTTGCTGAAACAGAAACAAACGGTGAGTCACCGCCAAAGTCTTCTGGAATCACTTCTTCTGCTACCAATTCGCTCTTGACGCGATCGGGGTTGGATTCCGGTTTATCGATTTTGTTGATGGCAACAACGATGGGAACACCTGCCGCACGAGCGTGTTTGATTGCCTCTTTGGTTTGTGGCATCACACCGTCGTCAGCTGCAACAACCAAAATCACAATATCAGTGGCTTGAGCACCACGTGCACGCATGGCTGTAAAGGCTTCGTGTCCTGGTGTATCTAAAAATGTAACCATGCCTTTAGGCGTGGTGACATGGTAGGCGCCAATGTGCTGTGTGATTCCGCCTGCTTCACCCGAGGCCACTTTGGTGGTGCGGATGTAATCGAGCAGAGATGTTTTTCCATGATCAACGTGACCCATCACGGTAACGACAGGTGCACGCGTTAGTGATTCACCATGATGCGCAGATGCTTCTTCTTCGGTAAATGCCTCAGGATCATCCAGTGCCGCGATGATGGCCTTGTGCCCCATCTCTTCAACAACAATCATGGCCGTGTCTTGATCTAACGGTTGATTGATAGTGACCATTTGTCCTAGTTTCATCAACTGCTTGATTACCTCGGATGCTTTGACAGCCATTTTGTGCGCCAACTCTGCAACCGTGATTGTTTCTGGAACGTACACTTCGATGATGCGCGCTTCAACGGGAGCAGAAGGCGTTTGAATTTCGTCACGGTGTTTTTCACGTTTGCCTTTAGGGCCTGCGCGCCAGCTGTTGCGACCCACACCACCGCTTGCATCGCCGCGTGTTTTGATTTCTTTTTTCTTGGCTTGCTCGTCTGCCCAGCTTGAAGAAAGCTTAGAGCTCTTGACTTCTTTTTGACCGTCTTTTTCTTTGACAGTTGTTGATGGGCCGGTTGTCTTTGCGACTGCAGGTTTTCCAGTGCCAGTCGTAGGTTTATGCAGGGTGCCTTTGATATTGGGTTTTGAACCGTCCGCTGAAGATTTAGAAACCTCGGTTTTTTTGGCAGCCAAAACTTTTTGGGGTGCGTTCATCATTCCACGAATGGCTTCGGCTTCATCCAAAGCCACTTTGCGACGTTTTTCTAAATCCTTGGCTTTTCCAACCTCTTCTTGCTCAATCGCTTTCAGCTTGCTGGCCTTTACTTGTTTATCAGCCAGTTCTTTAGCTTGTCGCTGAGCAGCTTGTTCAGCAGAATCGTCAGGGGAGCTGATTGCTTTTTGTTTGCTAGCGGTTAATTGCTCATCTTTTAATTCTTGCTCTTCACGCAATCTGCGTTTTTCTGCCAATGCTTCTTCTTGCCGTCTGATGAGTTCTGCTTGACGACGCGCCTCTTCTTCGCGACGTGCGAGTTCGGCGTGATCAAGTAGGAGCCCCGCTACAGCGGGTGATTCGTCGACGGGAGCAATAGGGGGTGAATCTAATTCAGCATCATTTTCATCACGCTGGACAAATGTGCGTTTTTTGCGCACCTCAACTTGAATCGTTCTGGCTTTGCCAGTTGCATCGGCCTGTTTGATTTCACTGGTTGATTTTTTAACCAATGTGATTTTTTTTCTTTGAGACGTATCGGTTCCGTGGCTTACTTTGAGATAAGTTAAAAGTTTTTGCTTATCTGAATCCGTCAGTACATCTTGATCGGAAGCCTTGGCAACGCCTGCTGACTTGAGTTGTTCAAGCAGGATATTAGTGGACTTTTTGAGTTCCTTGGCAAACTCTACTACTGTGGTGCTGGTCATATTTGGTGTTCCTCTTCATGACCATTACTCTTGGCCTACGAACCAGTGTTCGCGAGCCTTGATGATCAAGGCTTTGGCCTCATCGTTGGTCTGTTGGGTGATTTCCACCAATTCATCGATTGCTAAATCGGCCAAATCATCGCGTGTATGAACGCCACTTTCTGCCAGCTTTGCAATCAACTCGGTTGTGAGGCCTTCAAGGTCGCGCAAATCTTGCGAAACTTCTTCGACACTCTCTTCGCGAACGATTTCCATCGTTAGCAAAGCATCTTTGGCGCGTGAGCGCAATTCAGCGACGGTCTCTTCATCAAAGCTTTCAATTTCCAATATTTCATTGATGGGAATATAAGCCACTTCTTCAAGACTGGTGAAACCTTCTTCAATGAGAATATCGGCCACTTCTTGATCGACGTCTAATTTGGTGATGAACAGCTCACGTAATTTTTCAGTTTCGGTGGCTTGCTTGAGAGCCGACTCATCGGCGTCCATAATGTTGATTTTCCAACCCGTGAGGTCTGCGGCCAAGCGAACGTTTTGACCGCCACGCCCAATGGCGATTGCAAGATTTTCTTCATCAACGACAACGTCCATGGCGTGACGTTCTTCATCGACCACAATCGATATGACATTGGCGGGGGCTAATGCACCGATGACAAATTGCGCAGGATCTTCGCTCCACAACACGATGTCAACACGCTCACCCGCCAACTCGGTGGTAACGGCATTGACGCGTGTGCCACGAACACCCACGCAGGTGCCGATGGGGTCGACGCGTTTGTCGTGCGAGATGACTGCAATTTTGGCGCGCGAACCTGGATCGCGAGCGCATGATTTGATTTCTAAAAGGCCTTGCTCAATTTCGGGGACTTCTTGTTTGAACAATTCAATCATGAACTCAGGCGCAGAGCGAGACAAAACAATAGGTGCGCCGCGCAATGTGAGATCGACTTCCATGATCATGGCTCTTAAGCGATCGCCATTGCGTAAATTTTCTTTGGGAATCATTTCGGAGCGACGCAAACGACCTTCAACGCGACCGCTCTCGACGATCATGTCGCCTTTGTCCATTCGCTTGACGGTTCCGACAAATATTTTTTCGCCACGCGCTAAAAAGTCATTGAGAAGCATTTCACGCTCTGCGTCGCGAATTTTTTGCAGAATGACTTGCTTGGCGACCATCGCACCAATACGACCGATGGGCAATGAAGGAATACCTTCTTCAATGTATTCGCCCTCTTCTACATCAGCCAAACGATCTTTGGCGTCCATGAGCATTTCTTCTGAGTCTGGATTTTGCAAACCCGCTTCGTCGGGCACGACCAACCAGCGACGGAATGTTTCATAGTCGCCGCTATCGCGATCAAGTGCTACGCGAATATCAACATCGCCTTCGAATAATTTTTTAGTGGCTTGTGCCAACGCAGATTCAACGGCCGCAAAAACCAAATCACGCTCAACATTTTTTTCGCGAGCGATGGCATCGACCAACATGAGCATTTCACGGTTCATGGCTGAGTACTCCTGTTCTTTCTTAAATGACCTTGCGGCCTTTGAAATCAACAATGGGGGCAAGACGTGCTTCACGCAACTCTTTTTGCACAAATCCCAAGACTTGCAACGGGGGAGTCTTCCTTTTTTGGCTGACTTTTTGTCCCGGTTTGGTTGTTGGCTCATCACGCCAAGTGATTTGCCAGCTTCCGCTTTGTTCGGCACGCTCTAGCGTGCCTCGAAACTTTTTACGATTGACGGCCACCAGACCACCTGCATCGGCCCCCATGGGGGCTTTGAGCGTGATGTCGATGATGGATCCGACAAAACGTTCGAAATCTTGTTGTATTCGCAGGGGCCTGTCGATGCCAGGAGATGAAACCTCTAGGCGCCTGTATTCCACTGCATCCACCTCTAAAGCAAATTGCAATTGCCGAGTAACTTTTTCGCAGTCTTCGGCCTGCACAAATTGCTCGGGTTGACCTGGTGTCCACGGCCAATCAATGGTGATTCGCAACAAACCACCCGCAGATCTTTCGATCTCAACGAGTTGGTATCCCAAACCTGTGACGGTTTGTTCAATGATGTCTTGCTGTGCCACGGACCTTGTCAATATCCTTCAAAAATGCGATTGACCAAAAAAAACGGGCGGTTGGTATTCCGCCCATTTGGTCATCAAATAGTTATTTTAACCCGTAAATACTTGATTTTCAAGCCTTTAAGCTAAATTTTGTCTACTCGCCGACACAAGCAAACGGGTGTAAGCCTGTTGTGGGTTACCCAAAACTGCATCTACATCGCCTGACTCCACCACTTGTCCATCCTTCATCACGCACACATCGTGCGACATGGCACGAATGACGTCGACATCATGTGCGATGAGTAGGTAACTCAGTCCTTTAGAAAACTGTAATTTTTGAAGTAAATCAATGACTTGGCGTTGAATAGATACATCCAGGGCGCTGGTCGACTCGTCTAAAACCAAAACTTCAGGCGAGACCACTAATGCGCGAGCAATCGCCAACCGCTGGCGTTGCCCGCCAGAGAACTCGTGGGGGTATCTAGCGAGCAGGCCAGGGAATTGGGTTTCGTCCAAGCCCACCTCAGACAAGACTTGGAGGACGCGTTCTTGCCTCTGGGTTAAGGATAAATCGGGAAAATGAAGACGCAAACCCTCGCCCACCAATTGCTCCACCGTCATACGCGGCGAAAGAGACGAAAAAGGATCTTGAAACACAACTTGAACCGCACGCCGCAGTGGCAAATCCGCTTGCGTTTGATGCAACCAAGATTTTTCTTTGATATGCAATTGACCTTCGAAAGGAAGAAGTCCTAATACAGCCAAGGCTAATGTGGATTTGCCAGAACCTGATTCGCCCATCACACCCAAGGTTTGTGCTTTTTTGATTTGAAACGTTGCGCTTTGAACGGCAACAAATTCACCTTTGCGAAACCAACCGCGCCATCCTGCAATCGCAACGGGATAGGTGACTCGTAGTTGTTGGGCATTAATTAAAACAGGCGCATTACTGTGTCGGTCGGGTACATGACGCTTGGCAATGCTATCGACCAATTGTTGAGTGTAGGGGTGCTGGGGTCTTGCCAAAACATCTTGCACCTTGCCATGCTCCACCACACGGCCCTTATCCATCACCACCACGCGATGCGCAAAGCGACGAACCATATTTAAGTCGTGCGTGATAAGTAACACCGACATACCGTGTCGTTGTTGCAATTGATCGAGCAGATCTAGGATTTGTCCGCGCAAACTCAAATCCAACGCAGTGGTGGGTTCATCAGCCAAAAGCAATTGAGGTTTGCATCCCAAGGCCATCGCAATTATGGCGCGTTGTCGTTGACCCCCAGAGAGTTGATGCGGATAACTATGAACGCGTCGCTCGGGCTCAGGAATGCCCGTGTCATTGAGCAATTCAATGGCGCGTTGCCACGCCGATTCGCGCGATGCGCCCTCATTCCATTGCAGCAGTTCTGCGATTTGCTCACCAATGGTGAACAAAGGATTGAGTGCGGTCATGGGCTCTTGAAAAATCATGGCGATTTGACTGCCACGAATGCCTTGCAATTGCTGCTCATTCATGCGCAATAAATCTTGACCATTAAACAAACATTGCCCCTTGACCAGCGCACCGCGTGCAAGACCGAGCAAACTCAAAGCAGAAATTGTTTTACCCGAACCCGATTCGCCAACCAAGGCTACTTTTTCGCCTTTCGCAATGTCAAAATCAATGGAATGCACCACTTCGAGTTGACCAAATGAAACGCTGAGTTGTTGAACTTGAAGCAGTGTAGTCATGGCTGTGCATTCACTTTGCGAGGATCTAAGGCGTCGCGCAATGCGTCGCCCATGAATGTAAGAAGCAAGAGTGTTAAAACCAAGACCGCAAATGTGGATAAAGAAATCCACCATGCATCGATGTTGTTTTTACCTTGCGCCAATAACTCGCCCAAACTCGGTGTGCCTGGTGGCACGCCCAATCCTAAAAAATCCAAACTGGTGAGAGCCAAGATGGCCGCACTCATTCTGAAGGGCAAAAAAGTAACCAAAGGCGTGAGACTGTTGGGCAATACATGTCGCCAAATGATGGCCCAATTGGATAAACCTAATGCGCGAGCCGCACGCACGTAATCGAGTTGTCGATTGCGCAAAAATTCGGCGCGCACGTAATCAGATAAACTCATCCATCCAAACAAACTCAACAAAACCAATAGCAATGTCACGCTGGGATCGAACACAGCAGAAAAAATAATCAGCAAATACAACTCGGGCATCGCGCTCCATATTTCAATGAATCGCTGCATGGCTAAATCGGTTTTACCCACAAAGAAACCTTGAATTGCACCTGTTGCAACGCCAACCAACGTGCCCGTGATGGTGAGCGCTAATGCAAACAAAACAGAAACGCGAAATCCATACAAAATGCGCGCCAAAACATCGCGACCTCTATCGTCGGTGCCCAACCAGTTGTCTGATCTGGGGGGCGATGGATTGGGCGCCTTGGCAAAATAATTGAGTGTGCTGTGGTAATACGGGTTGATGGGATAAACGGCCCAGTTGCCTTCTTTGGCGAGTTGGGCGCGAATGAATGGATCTAAATAATCGGTGGGTGTTTCAAAGTCACCACCAAAATGTGTTTCAGGAAAATTTTTAATAATGGGCCAATAAATTTGTCCGTTGTATTTGGCAATCAAAGGTTTGTCGTTAGAGATAAGTTCAGAGCCAAGACTGGCAATAAACAAAATCAAAAATAAAACCAAACTCACAAAGCCCAATCGATGGGCGCGAAATCGATTCCATGCGCGACGTGTGGGGGATAAAGAAACGATAGCCATGTACGTCAATCAAATTTCACGCGCGGGTCAACCCACACGTAACACAAATCACTGACGAGTTTGGTGAACAAACCAATCAGTGTGAACAAATACAAAGTACCCAAGACCACGGGGTAATCGCGCCGCATCACACTCTCATAACTGAGCAAACCCAATCCATCCAAAGAAAAAAGTGTTTCAATGAGCAAGGAGCCTGCAAAAAATGCGCTGATGAATGCAGAAGGAAACCCAGTGACCAATGGAATGAGAGCGTTGCGAAACACGTGTTTCCATAAAACAGTTTTTTTCGATAAGCCTTTGGCTCTTGCAGTGAGCACGTATTGCTTGCCGATTTCTTCTAGAAATGCATTTTTGGTGAGAATGGTTGTGACGGCAAATGCGCCGAGCACGCTGGCCGTCACAGGCAATGCGATGTGCCACAAATAATCCACCACTTTGGCGCCCCAACTGAGTTGTTCCCAATTGCCAGAAGTGAGGCCTCGCAAGGGAAACCATTGCAGTTGTCCACCAAAAATAACCAGCAATGCAACGCCTAAAACAAAACCAGGAATGGCGTAACCAACCAAGATGAGCAACGAAGTCCATGTATCAAAACGCGAGCCTGCGCGCACCGCTTTAGCGATGCCCAGTGGAATAGAAACCAGGTAGCTGAGAAAAAAAGTCCAAAGACCTAAGCTGATGGAAACAGGTAATTTGTCTTTGACCAATTCCCAAACACTTTTGGGATAGAAAAAACTTTTACCTAAATCGAAGGTGGCAAATTGATGCAGCGTTTGAATGAATCGCTCGTGTGCGGGTTTGTCAAAACCATACAACTGTTTGATTTCTTCGATGCGTTTGGCGTCTACGCCTTGTCTGCCGCGATAGCCTGCGCCAGAGGCTACGGCACCCTCGCCTCCGCTGTCACGTCCTTGCAATTGAGACACCATTTGTTCAACGGGTCCACCGGGCACAAATTGAATCACAGCAAACGTGACCAATAAAACACCAAACAAAGTAGGGATCATCAAGAGCAATCGTTTGATGATGTAACTCAACATATCAACGCACTCCTTGCAAATTGGCGGACGTGGCCCACCATGTAGAAGAGATCCAACTCTCGGGTTGATAGTAGCGCGGCGTGACGGCGGGTTGCTCAAAACGTCCTGCACGCCATGCCACGCGGTGCACACTGCCATACCAATGCGGCACGGTGTAGTGTTGGTGTCTAAGAACACGATCGAGTCCGCGCAATGCGGGCACCAATTGCGCGCGTGTTTGTGCCGCTACAACACGGTCTAGCAATGCATCAACCACAGGGTCTTTCACACCGATTAAATTACTAGACCCTTCGATATTGGCAGATTTGGATCCGTAGCGCTCCAAGAGTTCTGTGCCTGGTGCTTCACTACCGACCATGCGGTTGCTGATGATTTCAAAATCAAACACATCCAATCGTTTTTGTAAAATCGCAAAGTCCACCACTTTGTAATTGACTTTGAATCCTAATTTTTCTAAATTTTTGGCGTAAGGTGTAACCACGCGCCCCATCGATCCTGAGTTATCTAAAAATTCCAAAGTGAATGCGTCGCCTTTGGCGTTGCGCAATGCACCATCTCGATAAGTCCACCCCGCTTGGGTGAGTAAATCGCGCGCGCGTCGTAAATGATCTCTCAATGTGTGACCTGAATTAGGATCTAAACTCGTCACAGGTGGCACAGGAACGGATTGATTAAAAACAGCCGGTGATAATTTATTTTTCAATGGCTCGAGCAGTCGAAGTTCTTGCGCCGATGGCAAATCTTTCGCTTCAAAATCACTGCCAACAAAATAGCCGTGAACGCGCGTGTATGCGTTGTAAAACAATTGCCGATTCATCCATTCGTAATCCATGGCCAGGCCAATGGCTTCGCGCACACGCACATCTTGAAATTTGACCAAGCGTGTGTTGAACATGAAGCCTTGAAAGTCGCCCGCATTGCCGTGCTTGAGATCTTGTTTGATGAGTTTGCCGCTGTCAAACGCTTTGCCTTGATAGGCACGGGCCCATTCGCGTGCAACAAACGATTGAATGTAATCAAACTCGCCCGCTTTGAATGCTTCGAGTTGTGCGGTGTTGTCTTTGTATAAGCGATAAATGATGCGATCAAAATTGTAGGTGCCGCGTCGCACGTTGAGATCTTTGCCCCAATAGTTGAGGTCTCTTTCGTATTGAATGTCGCGACCAAAATCCATCCGACCCAATTTGTAGGGGCCCGATCCAATGGGCGGGTCGGTGACGATTTGATCCAAAGGCTTGCCGCCTCCCCAAGAGCGAGGGAACACGGGCAAGCCCCCAACAATCAAAGGCAACTCCGCATTGGCACGTTTGAAATCGAAACGAATGGTGCGTTCGTTGATGACAACGGCGCTTTTGACTTCGCTGAAATAAGTTCTGTATTGCGGTGCGGCCTCTTTGCTGATGAGTTTGTCAAACGAATGTTTGACGTCTGCGGCCATCACGTGTTGTCCGTTGTGAAATTTGGCTAACGAATTGATATTGAAGGTGACCGATAATTGATCGGGCGCGACGGTGACGTCTTCAGCGAGCAAACCATAAACGGTGGTGGGTTCTTCAAAATTACCTGTGAGCAATGTTTCAAATACCAAACTGCTAATAGCAGGCGGTGCTGAACCTTTTAAGGTGAAGGGATTGAATTTATCAAAACTTGACGCTCGTGTGGGCGCGACCATGGCAATTTCACCACCCTTAGGCGCTTGAGCATTGACGTAATCGAAGTGCGCAAAGCCCGCGGGGTATTTGATATCGCCAAATTGGCCGTAGGCGTGGCCTGCCCAAGCTCCAGCCTGAATACAAAAAAGAAAAATAAAAAACAATATTCGCATGCGACAATTCTCCAAGATTTTCAAGGAGCAGGTTCATGAACCCCAAAATAGGCTTTCTGTCCGGTAAAAAATTCCTCATCACCGGCGTTTTGTCCAATCGATCCATCGCTTATGGCGTTGCCAAGGCTTGTCACGCACAAGGCGCCGAGCTGGCTTTTAGCTATGTGGGCGAACGATTCAAGGACAGAATCACCGAGTATGCATCGGAATTTGGCTCTTCTTTGATTTTTGATTGCGATGTGGGCAGCGACGAGCAAATTTCTCAATTGATGTCGGATTTAACCCAGCACTGGCCCGCCTTTGATGGATTTGTCCATGCGATTGGCTTTGCCCCACGCGAAGCCATTGCGGGAGATTTTTTAAATGGTCTGAGCCGAGAAGGTTTCAAAATTGCCCACGACATCAGCGCCTACAGTTTTCCAGCGATGGCCAAGGCCGCACTACCCTACTTGAACGAAAAATCGGCCTTGCTCACACTCACCTATCTGGGTGCAATGCGAACCGTACCCAACTACAACACCATGGGATTGGCCAAAGCTTCATTAGAAGCATCAGTGCGTTATTTGGCAGAGTCTTTGGGCAGTAAAAACAATGGCATGCGCGTTAACGGCATCAGTGCGGGTCCGATTAAAACCTTGGCGGCCAGTGGCATCAAAGGTTTTGGGAAAATTTTGAGTGTGGTCGCTGATGCGTCACCCATCAGACGCAATGTCACCATTGAAGATGTAGGAAATGTTGCCGCATTTTTATTGAGTGATTTGGCCGCTGGTGTGACTGCAGAAATCACTTATGTCGACGGGGGATTTAGCCAAGTTGTGGGCGGTATTGCTGGGCCATCAGCCGAATAATTGTTTAGAGCGTGGGTTTTCGCATCACCAAGGCCACGCCCGGCAAAATAAGAAGCGCGCCAATGAGGTGATATGAACATAAAGATTCATTGAGCGCAACCCACGCAATGAACGCCCCCCATAACGGACTTAAATAAAGGGTCACACTCACGCGTGATGCACCCAATACTTTTTGAGACCAACCATAGATTCCGTACGCACCAATCCCTGGAATCAATGCAACGATCACAATCATCATGAGCGCAGTCCATGTCAGTGATGGTGAATTAGGCCAGGTAAGTTCCCACAAGGCAAATGGAATTAAAGTCACCATACCTCCCATGCACATGCATGCGAGTCGTGCGGTAGAGCCTAACGGTGATGTCCATTTTTTTTGTAATACCGCATATGCAGACCACGAAGATGCGGCAGACAAAATCCAAAAGTCTCCCATCACCCATTCAACCTGCGCAAGCCTTAACCACTGGCCTTTGGCCACCACATGCAAAACACCCACAAGCGCGATCACTACACCCAAGACTTGACGTGCAACCATGCGTTCTTTAAGCACCCACACAGACGCTACTGCAATCAAAACAGGAGACACGGCATAAATCAAAGAAATATTGACGGCAGTGGTCGTTTGCGCGCCCCAGTAAACCCATGCGCCGCATATCAGCATACCAAGCGTTCCTAGTACAACATATTGATGCCAAACGCTTTGAATGTGATGGCGATGTTGCCAAATATCATGGCGCGAAATCAAAGCCAAAATAGATCCCGCTAAGGCCCATCGACCCAATGCCAATAAATGCGGATCAATAATGCCCAATGCACTCTTTGCAACCCAAT
>SHXN01000166.1 GCA_009693305.1 Limnohabitans sp. | reverse complement strand
GCTTTAACGGCCAATACCACAGCCTCTGATGCGGCAGCCATCCCTGCTGCAGAAATCATGTTGTTGGCGAGCTTGGTCATTTGAGCCAAGCCAGGTGCGGCACCAACATAAAAAACTTTTTTGGCAATGGTTTCAAAAATAGGCAGGCTTTGTTCATAAATTGCGCGATCGCCAGCCACCATCGTCGCTAAAGTGCCTGCGCGTGCACCGCGAGGTCCGCCACTCACAGGCGCATCCAGTAAAGAAATACCTTGTTGTTGAAGTCCTTGCGCAACTTCTTTCACGGCAGATGTTCCGATGGTGGATGCTTCAATATAAATTTTGAGGTCGGGTAAATTTTTTCCAATGCCTGATTCACCCAAAGCCACTTCACGACTGACTTGCGGCGACGGTAAACACACAAAAACAGTACTCACACCTGTTGCGGCATCGCGCGCAGATGTTGCGGCTCGGGCACCCATTGCAACAAGAGGCTTCACAGCCAATGGATTGGGGTCATAGACGGCAACTTGATAGCCCGATGCAATCAAACGTTCTGCCATGGGAGCGCCCATTGCGCCCGTGCCAATAAATCCTAAACTTTTATTTGTTTTCAATTCGTTACTCCAACAATAAAAAATTAATAGTTACAAACCATGTACGACGCGTTCACCGCCATCAACAATGAGTGCAATACCTGTGATGAATGACGCATCATCAGAATGTAAAAACAATGCAGCGTTTGCAACGTCCCAACCCGTTCCCATTTTTTTTCCTAATGGGATACGACTGTCACGCGCAGCAATCACTTCTTCGCGTGCACGGCCTTGCCCCACACGCGCTTCAATCGCCATGGGTGTGTTCATCAAACCAGGCAATATGGCATTGACTCGGATGCCATAGCTGGCGTTAGCGGCGGCCACGTTTTCTGTCATGGCAATCACCGCTGCTTTCATGGTTTTATATCCCAACAAGGGGTAGGCTTGCGCAGCGGCCAATGAAGAAATGTTTACGATAGAGCCTTTGTTTTGCTTGCGAAAAATGGGTAACACATGCTTGATACTCATCCAACCACTTTTGAGATTGACTGCGAAGCTGCGATCAAACGCTTCTTCGGTTAATACATCGGCAGTTTGATCGCCCAGTTCGATACTGACACCAATGTTGTTGTGCAAAATATCAATGTGTCCAAGTTGCTGATGAACTTTCGTTATGATCGATTGAACCTGGTCTTCATTGGTCGCGTCGCATTGCATAGCTTGCGCTTGACCATTGGCCTTTTGAATCAAATCCACCGTTTCTTGTGCGAGTTGCAATTTGCGATCCACCACAATCACATGCGCACCTTCGCGCGCCAAAACTATGGCGGTTGCTCGACCGTTACCAACGGTTTGTCCGGGCGTTTGACCCCCACCAAAAACAATGGCCACTCGGCCTGCGACTCGTCCGTTCATTGAAGTCCCCTATTTTAATTAATGAGATAGTAAATGAGTGAGTGATTGATACGCTTTTTGCGCACGATCCTTCATGGGCAATTCTCGGCTTGCATAAACCGGCGACTCCATGGCCAAAGGAATATCGCTTGGCAATGCGGCGATCAATTCGCGCAAAGGCAAACTTCCCTCGCCTGGCCATAAACGCCCCGTGCGAGCTTCCATAATCAAATCATGGGTTTGTGTTGGTATTTTTTCTTTGGCGTCACAAATTTGTGCATACCGATACATCGGAGCATCAAGGGCTTGAATATCTGCGGGCTTTGCGCCTGATCGGCTGAAGTGAAGCGCATCAACCAAAACAGATCCGTTGGTAAAACCCGATTTGCGAACGACGCGAACCGCGTCGGCCAAAGTTTTGACCCCTGTATAAACAGCGTTTTCTAAACACACGTGTAAATTAAATGCTTTTGCACGCTCGCACAATTTGCAAAAATTGTCCATGGTTTCCTCTTCTAAAGGCAATGCACTCATGACCAAAATATATTGGGCCTTTAGCATGGCGCCAGCCTCTAAAAATCCATTGGGTATGCGTGGAAAAACATCGGTCGCAAATCTTAAAAATTCAATATCAAGCACCGAAATTCCCGTATCTGACATGCGACTCAATGTCTCTCGCATCATTAGCGTATCACCGAGCAAGTTGTAAGGCGTTGCACCCACGCTTGGATTGGCATAAATACGCAAACCCACTTGATCAAATCCTGCATCTGCAGCGATTGTGACCAATTGAGGTGGCGTGGCTTCAAGCACCGTTAAATGTGCAAGCGAAAGAGAGCGAGATGTGGTTTTAGACATATTTTTTTTAAAGCGGTGCAAATGGATATTGAGCTAAAAACGCCTGAAACTCGGGCTCGTTATCAATCTGCATCGTTTCTAAAAATCGAACTACGCCGTTATAAAACGAAATGATGATGACTAAGTCTGTGATATGTTCGGGGCTGAGTTTTTGACTCAAAAAATTCCATGTCTTATCGCTCATGGCGTGACCGTTAGTCATCTCGGTGGCAGCATCTAAAACACCCTTGGCTAATTCATCCAATGAGTTGGATTTGCCTGCGGCGTAAGCGGCAAGTCCGATCAAATCATCATGGGTGACTCCAAAGTCAAGACCGAGTTTGACGTGATGCGTGTATTCATAAACAGAGCGTGTGATGTAACCCACTTGAATAATGGCCATCTCGCGCAAGCGCGCGTCCAGCGGACTATTCCAACGAATGTATTCACCCAAGGCATGAAAGGCACGGGCACCACCTGGGCTGTGCGTCATGGCGCGAAATAAATTAATGGGTCGCTTTAAAAGGTCTTGGTTTTCTAAAGCGAGATCGGAAGGATTGAGGTAGGGTAAACGAGCCATATACAACCTTAAGTTTTGTTTTTGTCGACGAAAAGACTGGCCACATGATAAATTAGAAAATCAATTCGTGCACACCCATTGACCCTACGTTGCAATGTCGCACAGGTTACATTAGATTTGTATTACCATGACCTCAACAACAACCCCTTTCATTTAATTTCAAGGAGCGCAACATGAACAAAGATGCATTTAACAAAGGCCTCAAAACCCGCCGTGAAGTACTGGGTGCTGACTACGTCGATAACGCGATTAAAAACGCAGATGACTTCAACATGCCTATGCAAGAGTTGGTCACCGAGTATTGTTGGAACGAAGTGTGGAACCGCCCCGGCCTTGACCGTCGCACACGCAGCATCATCAACCTCGCCATGATCACCGCACTCAATCGCCCTCATGAATTAAAACTGCATGTGCGTGGCGCTATCAACAACGGTCTGTCCAAAGCAGACATTCAAGAAGTATTTTTACAAACCGCTATTTATTGTGGCGTACCCGCGGCAATCGATAGTTTTCGAAGCGCCAAAGAAGTCTTCAAAGACTTGGGAATTTAAACGTGGCTCAACCTCAAATCGGATTCATTGGAATTGGGCAGATGGGCATGCCCATGATCCGCAATTTGTTACAAGCCCATTATTCAGTCACAGGTTTTGATTTGAATCCACTGGTTGCGCAAGAACTCAAAAGTGAAACGTATTTTGAAATGGCAACTAGTGCGACTGCATTAACAAAAAAATGTGATGTGATTATTTTGATGCTTCCCGACATCAACATCGTCGATCGATTGTTATGGGAGGGTGACGAGGCATTGGCTAAAGCCATGAATGCGAAGCAAACGCTCATTGATATGAGTTCATCAGACCCTGTGCGATCCAGAGCCAATTTTGATCGTCTGGCTCAACTAGAAATCTCATTCATTGATGCGCCTGTCTCGGGTGGCGTTAGGCGCGCCAAAGACGGTAGTTTGCCCATCATGATGGGCGGCTCAGCACCTGCGGTTGAAACTATAAAACCCATTTTGCAAGCCATGGGAAAAACCTTGGTTCATGTGGGCGCCGCTGGTGCAGGACACGCGGTCAAAGCGCTCAACAACTATGTTTCAGCGTCTGGCTTATTGGCTGTTTGCGAAGCATTGGTCGCTGCTGAAAAATTCGGCATTGATCCACATTTGGTCAATCAAGTTTTTAATGCATCAACAGGAAAAAACAATACCACTGACGTGAAGGTAGAAAACTTCATGCTCTCTGGCACGTTTAATTCTGGATTTTCTTTGGCCTTGATGCGCAAAGATCTGCAAACGGCGCATGACTTCATCACACGCATGGAAACGCCAAAGACATTTGCCAATGTTTGCACTCAAACATGGACACAAGCAGAAAAGACTTTAGACAAAGGGGCAGATCACACAGCCATGTATGCATTCACCCAGAAAAAATAATTGTGCTTGCGTGCTGAGTTCTTATTAAAGGAGACCACATGTCAAAGAAGATTTGGGAAGCCTATGCCATGCGTTACGCCACGGTACAACGCAGGCGACAAGAACTCTTTATCAGTTACGATCCGCACGATGAAGCCGTGCACATGGACTACTTTGTTTGGTTTTTACGCTCAGGCAAAGAAACCATTCTTGTTGACACTGGGTTTAATGTGCAATCGGCCGCGCAACGCAAACGTACTTTTTTGAGATGCCCGATTGAATCACTCAAATCTGCAGGCATTGCTCTTGAAAACATTCACGACACCATCATCACTCATGCGCATTACGATCACGCAGGAAACACACGCTTACTACCCAAAACTCGGTTTCATTTGCAAGAGCGCGAGATCCACTATGCAACGGGCAAAGAAATGCGACACGCTTTTTGCAGACACGCGTACGACCCCGCCGACGTCTGTGATTTGGTCTACGCTAATTTTGAAGAACGCGTGGCTTTTCAAAACGGTGAATTCGAACTAAGAGACGGTATTACGGTGCACTGGGTGGGCGGACACACACGCGGACTTCAAATTGTGCGCGTACATACACAACGCGGTTGGATTGTGCTGGCGTCTGATGCGAGTCATTATTTAGAGAATATTCAAAAACGCTCGCCCTTTCCAATTGTAATTGATGTCGAAGATATGCTCAATGGATATGACTTGATTGAAAAATTAGCCGACTCGCCCCATCACATCATTGCGGGGCACGATCCACTCACGACGCAAATGTACCAACCGATTGATTCAAAAGGTTTGGAAATTTATTCGCTCACGCAACCCCTTTAAAAATCATGAACATTCAACTCAAGGAGCTCAATTTTTCAGGTGAGAATTTGCATCGTCCCGAAAGTGTGATTGCAACCGCCAAAGGCGAATTGTTTGTATCCGATCACCAATGCAGCTTGCATCAACTCGACCAACCCAAGCAAACCGTGCATGATGTACCCGAAGGTTTTTTAACCAATGGAATTGCACTCACTCCTCAAAGAGAATTTTTAGTCGCCAATTTAGGCACTATTTGCGGCAGCGGTCTTT
>SHXN01000165.1 GCA_009693305.1 Limnohabitans sp. | reverse complement strand
CATGGTGTTAAATTCTTTTACACCCATTAAATTTTCAGTTTCTGAATTTGCAACTGCCAAACAAACAACATGATCGGCTGTTGCGAGCAATGTTTGCAAATCCATTTTTTCTACAAAAGACTCAGTCATTGTGGCGTAGGGATCCGACACAATCACTCGCATGCCTAAATGATGCGTGAGATAGGGAAGTCGTCGAGCAATCGCGCCATAACCAATAATGCCAATGATGGATCCTTTGAGTTGACGCCTCATTCGAATTTCAGGAAATACTGCGTTGTGATAAGACGTAACACTGCGAGAGATGCCGCGGGCAAGATCGACTAAAAATCCTAATGCCAATTCACAAACCGAGTCTACAAAGCCAGGTATGGCACGAGTCACCAGTATGCCTGCCTGACTTGCAGCTTGTGTGTCGATATTTCTGATATCAACAGCGCATCGGATAAAGGCTTTGAGTTGTGGCAGATTTTGAAAAATGTCTGCATGCCCTGTGGTGAGGCGATCTGCAATGATTAAATCAATGTCACAGCAAGCCCGAATTAAATCATGGGGCTCTAAAGCATTTTCAGATTGATGCAGTGTGACGTGACCTAATTTTTGGAGTTCGGCAATGGCTTGATCGCCATAATAATTTTTTCTTATCGACTGGGTATGAGATAAAAAAATCTTCATGAATTAATAACCCATTGCCCTTGGAAGAAAAACACTGAAGGCAGGAACAAATGCGATCACCAATAAACAAATCAATACGGGCGTTCCAATGACGGATAGCGATGTTAGAGCGGCTGATTTTTGTAAAAAATCACGTCTTTGTGTTCCATGTTTCAGCAAAACTTTTTCGTCATTTTTTTATTAACCTGTAAATTTTAGTTTTAATCGATACGTACATGTACTAGGGAAAACTCATGCTTATAAAGTGTTAACTTATTTAATGATTTATCCACGTTTTTCAAGAAGCCCACCATCAACGGGTAATAAAACACCCGTGATATATGCCGCCTCGTCAGACGCCAAAAATACAGCTGCATTGGCGACGTCCCAAGCAGAGCCCACTCGTCCCATGGGTACAAGCGCATTGCGTTCACGTCGAATCACCTCGGCATCCAAACCGCGCTCTTGCGCGCGTCGATTAATCGCCATCGGTGTGTCCATGAGTCCCGGCAATATCGCATTGGCACGAATACCATGAGGTGCATTTTCGATGGCAATGTGTTGCGTCATGGCGTTGACGCCTGCTTTGCTTGTTTTGTAGGTGAGTGTGGGTCTTGCTGCGCGTGAAGCGGTGGAAGAAATGTTGATGATGCAACCCGATTTTTGTGCAATCATCAATGGCAAGACTTGTTTGCACATCATGAACATACCTTTGAGGTTGCGGTCCATGATGTAATCCCAAACGGAAGTATCAAGCTCAGTCGTTTTTTTATCGCCCTTAGAGAGTCCTACGTTGTTGTGCAAGATATCGACTCGTTGAAAATGTTGCATACAAGCCTGTGCGATTTGTTTGCATGCGTTTTCATCAGTGATGTCAGCCACTATTTTAAAAACCTTGCCACGATACGATTGAATCTTTTTATAAGTGTCTTTCAAAAAATCAGCATTGACGTCCACAATTAAAAGCGATGCGCCTTCTTGTGCAAATCGTTCGGCGACGGCTCTTCCATTGCCAATGGTTTGTCCGGGTTGCTGACCTGCGCCCACAACAATGGCCACTTTGCCTTCGAGTCTTTTTTTATTCATATGTGTATCAGTGTAAGTCCCATTAATTTTTCTAATTCAGTTGCTGTGATGCCTTCAATCAAGTCAATCACTTTTAATCGATCGGCACTGCATTCAAAGGTTCCAAAGTCGGTGTATATTTTTTTAACGCAGGCCAATCCTGTGATGGGATACGTACATTGATTGACAATTTTGCTTTTGCCTTGCTTGGTGAATAAATCCATCATCACCCAGGTTTGTTTGGCACCCACTGCAAGATCCATTGCGCCACCCACAGCGGGAATGGATCCAGCTTTACCCGTGCTCCAATTGGCAAGATCCCCGCTTGTAGAGACTTGAAAAGCGCCTAATACACAAATATCTAAATGACCGCCTCGCATCATTGAAAAACTATCGGCGTGGTGAAAAAATGCACCACCTGCTTTTAATGAAACGGGTTGTTTACCTGCATTGATGAGATCAAAATCTTCTTGACCCTCAGGCGGTGTGGGCCCCATTCCTAAAATGCCGTTCTCACTGTGCAAGATCACTTCTAGTTGGGGTGAAATGTAATTGGCCACCAGGGTGGGTTGACCAATTCCTAAATTGACGTAGGAGCCATCTTCAATATCTTGTGCAACGCGCTGTGCGAGTTCAAGCTGGGTTCTTTTTTTGTAATGATTCATGGTTTAATATTCCTAGTCAGCAGCTTTGAATCCGCCGGCTTGCGTCAATACGCGATCGATTTGAACCATGCGTGAAACATAAATGCCTGGTGTAACAACAGTTTCTGGATCGAGTTGTCCCAACTCCACAATTTCATGTACGGTGGCAATGGTGAGTTTGGCAGCGGTGGCCATCACAGGGCCAAAATTACGAGCGGCTTTTCTATAAGTGAGGTTGCCCCATCGATCGCCTCGCTCGGCTCTGATTAAAGCAACGTCACCATGAATTGGATATTCCAATACATAAGGTTTGCCATCGATGATGCGTGTTTCTTTGGGAGATCCGTCTTTTTCAAGACTTAATAAAGTGCCATAACCCGTAGGCGAAAAAAATGCGCCAATGCCTGCGCCTGCCGCACGGATGCGTTCGGCTAAATTGCCTTGCGGTACCAGTTCCAATTCAATTTTTTTTTGTCGATAGAGTTCGTCAAAAACATAGGAGTCTGCTTGTCTTGGAAAACTGCAAACAATTTTTTTAACACGTCCCGCTTTGAGTATGGCGGCTAATCCTTTATCGCCGTTGCCCGCGTTATTGTTGACGATGGTGAGATGTTTGGCGCCTTGTTCAAGAAGTCCATCGATCAATTCATTGGGAATGCCCGCTGTTCCAAAACCGCCAATCAAAATGGTGGAGCCATCTTGAATACCAATCATTGCTTGAGCCACGCTGCTCACTATTTTGTTGATCATTGGAATTTAATTTTGAATGAATTGAAATGAGTGTGTCAAGAGATCGTTGATATCAAAGAGGCTGAATGTCAGCTTCCTTCACAATTTTTTGATAGGTGTTGATTTCATCTCTCACAAATTTTGAAAACTCTCCAGGCTTCATGGGCGAAGGTGTGATGCCCAATTTTCCAAATTGATCTTTCACCTCAGGAATTTGCATCACTGCTGATATTTGCGAGTGAATTTTGTCAACAATGGCCATTGGTGTTCCAGCAGGGGCCCACACACCAAACCATAATGACAAATTAAAGTTGCTCAAGCCCTGTTCTGATAAAGATGGAACATCAGGCATGACTTCGGCACGTTTGCTGGTAGATATTCCTAATGCCGTGAGTTTTCCTTCCTTCATTTGCCCGACGACTGTGTTGATCGGTGCCATATAAAAAGATGTACGACCAGAAATCGTATCCTGTATGGCTTCTGGTGAGCCTTTGTAGGGGATATGAAGCATTTTGAGTCCAGCACTTTGTGCAAAGTATTCAGCAACTAAATGAGTTGAACTTCCAATACCTGCGGATGCAAAAGGAATATTGCCAGGCTTGGCTTTGGCTGCATCGATCAAAGCTTTGAGTGTGGCGAAATCTCCACCCTTGGCTGTCACCATTAAATAGGGAGTGATGCCGAGAATTGAGACATCAATCAATTCTTTAAGCGGGTCATAAGGTAATTTTTTATAAATGGCGGGGTTGGCAGCATGCGAGGCCGATTGCACCAACAATGTATACCCATCGGGGTCGGATTTGATAACAGCTTGTGTGCCAATTTGACCGCCAGCACCTGGTCTGTTTTCAACCACAACGGGTTGTTTCCACATTTCACTCAAATGTCTCGCAACGATTCGACCCGCAATATCAGCACCAGACCCAGCCGTCAAGGGAACAATAAATTTAATGGGTTTGTTGGGATAGTCTTGTGCGTTGGATAAAGTCACACCCAACGCAATTGCCCCTATTAAAAAAAATCGGAAGAAAGTTCGCATGGTATGACCTTTCATAAAAAGTGAAGAATCTATAACTGATCGTCAACTCGATCTAAGAAATTTCTAAGTGTTTGATTAAAAAACTGGGGTTGCTCGATATTTGAAAGATGCGCAGCATCTTCAATAACAACCATCTCTGATCCTTCAATTATTCGATGCAAAACTGTTGATTGATCGACGGTGCAAGCAGGATCGTATCGACCCGTCATGATCAATGTTGGGGATTTGATTTTTAAAAGCATGGTTGTTTGAGCCATGTCGCGAACGGCACTGGCGCAACCGATATAGCCTGTGACAGGTGTGCCTAAAATAAATTTTCGAACTTTTTCAATTTCTTTGGGAGCGCGCTCTACAAATCCTGCCGTGAACCACCGCTTGATGGTTCCATCGGCCAATCCTGGAATACCTTCTTTTTCGGCGATTGCAAGTCGTTCAGCCCACGTCTGGCGAGGTGGCATTTCACTGGCTGTATCGCAAAGACCCAATGAAAGAACTTGATCAGGGTAACGTGCCCCCATTTGTTGCGCAATCATGCCTCCCATTGAAAGTCCAGCGATATGGGCAGCTTTAATGTTTAAAGCTTTGAGTAAGGCAGATACATCATCAGCCAACATGTCAATGCTGTAAGGGCCTGGAGTTACACCTGATCGACCATGGCCTCGGGTGTCGTAACGAAGAACGCGATACCGATCTGATAGTGCGGGAACGGTTAAATCCCACATATCGTAATTTGACATCAAGCTATTACTTAGTAAGACAACACGACCATTTTCGGGTCCGTCAAAACGATAGGCGATCGATACACCGTTGATGGTTACTGTAGATGACACATGAACTCCTGTTTGAATTTTTATTTGAACAGCATCCTCTATCTTAGAGGATAAAGAATTGAAATGTAATGGATTTGCTGCGGGGTCTGCAAGTCGCTGATTAGGCTGGCACATCTCCCTCAAGGGTGATGCGGTGCATCAGGCGCTTAAAACCATAGTAATCATTGACGGGTTTGTGCTGAGCGCAGCGGTTATCCCAAAATGCCAATGAGTGGGTTTGCCAAACAAAGCGGCAGGTGAATTCGGCCTTGACTTGATGCGCAAAAAAAAATTGAAGCAATGGTGCGCTTTCTTGATCGGTGAGTCCAACAATGCCACGGGTGTGCGCCACATTCACATAAAGTGCTTTTCGTCCCGTCAGAGGGTGCGTTCTCACAATCGGGTGATGCGCTTCATAACTTTTAACGCTTTCT
>SHXN01000164.1 GCA_009693305.1 Limnohabitans sp. | reverse complement strand
ACCAATCTTGACCTCAATCTCGCGCAGCTTGGCCACAATCTGCTCGGGCTTTAATCGAACGCCTTTGGGCATAAATTAATCCTTTCGAATGATAAAAACACACAGTTTCTCTCACTCAAATTGGATCAGTTTTTAAACGCAGGTCAATACCATCCGACAAAAGAGTTTTACGAAAAGAGACTAACGAAGTCTTTTGGGTTTTGGTGGAAGATAAATATTGCGAAGGGGCGACCAACCCGAACCATTAAAACAAGGGAGTTGTGGGAGCAAGTTATTACGGAAACAGCTGACGACTTAGACAGGAGGAAAGCGGAGAGGCTTGACCTAGCACTTGACCGACTCAAGATTGACGAAATTATTGGCGACTGGAGATATGTCGACGGGGTTAGAACGAGCGAGATGACGACATTTAAAAAAGGCTGGCAACTTAACTGGTTTGATAAAGAAATAGAAATAGAAGCCCCGAGAGACTTGAGATTAATCTATGAGAAGAAAAAGATTGAGGATAAAACGGAGCGACAAAGAAGAAAACTCAACCCAAATGAAACGATTGGTGCAGAGTTCCGAGCCTTTAGGCAAGCCCGACAGATTTCGGGGATCGAGGCATCAAAGCTATTTAACACCTTGTGCCAGATAAATATTAGAAATGACACGCTCAGTCGTTATGAGATGGGGAGCAGAACCCCGAATGCTGAGGTTACAAAAGCGATGCAAGAGCTCATGAGGATCATAAATAACCGCCCCGACCTTTTATACGAGTTAGCCAACAAATAGACACATCATGATGTAAGGAGGTAAGGAAAGAGCGACCTTAGCCCCCCGCCCCCTCGCCCAATGGGTTGGGTTCTGTCGCAATAAGGATTCCCAGTTTTTCAGGGACGCTATAGGTAGTGTTTGGCATCGGGAAAATACACTACTGGTAGTAGGTAAGATTCTTCAAAATTCCTTATTGCGACAGAACCGCGAACCGCCCACTTTCATGCCATGAACACCCTCGTCCCAACCACGAATGACCATGCCCGCGCCTAATGAAAACTCAAAAGGAGAGTTGCGGTCTAAGCTGGAATCGAATTTTGCGCCGCGCTGGTCGTCAGCATAAAGCCAGCCTGTGTAGTGTACGCTCACTTCTTGACCTGCGGTTGCAGTTTC
The DNA here is from genome assembly GCA_009693305.1 of Limnohabitans sp. Classification (GTDB taxonomy): domain Bacteria; phylum Pseudomonadota; class Gammaproteobacteria; order Burkholderiales; family Burkholderiaceae_C; genus Limnohabitans. The sequence continues at coordinate 4,246 of SHXN01000164.1, read as the reverse complement.
ACCGTCGCCGACGACAGTATCGATGTATTGAAGGCCAGAGGGCAGGGTTTGCATGATGAGTTCCTTTTGTGTCGTTGATGTGTCTTGCTTGGCCCATAAAACATGGTGAAATGTTGAAAGCCCTTGGGAAATAACAAGTCCGCATTGTAAATTGAATGGAATCACATAATGAATGAACGTTTTGCACAAATTTCTTATGAATCTCTTGCTCCAGAAACAAAAATATTAGCCGATGAAATTTTAAAAATATCAAGCGCTGGTTTAGGCGGGCCTTACAACGCTTTATTGCGCAGTCCACAAATGGCGGATCGTTGTTTTTTATTGCTGGATTATTTGCGCTTTAGAACGACAGTGCCCAAGCGATTGAATGAATTTGCAATTTTGATTCAAGCACGCATATCGACCGCGCAGTATGAATGGTGGGCGCATGAAACGATTGCGCGAAAAGCGGGTTTGCGCGATGAAGTGATGGTGCAATTGCGTGAATGTCAACGACCATCGAAGATGTTGGATGATGAGAAGTTGGTGTATGACTATTGCGTTCAGATTTCACTCAATCACCACGTGTCCGATGACTTATGGAAAAAAGCGATCGATGCGATGGGCGAGCAAACCGTGGTGGACTTGACTGTTTTGTCGGGTACGTATGTGATGGTGTCGATGTTGCTTAATGCGACTCAAGTTGGAATTCCAGGGGGCGGGCCAGAGCCGTTAAAAGTTTTATCAGCATTGGTTATTCGTGAAAAGTTATTGGCGCCTTAATTCATCTTTAACTCAATTGTTGTCAGACACCCGCCCGCAGTGTGTGCGGCAATGCGTCGTTGTGAAAGGCTTGCACGTGTTGTGCGCGGTGAGCCAACACGGCGCGTTGATTGATCGATCCTTTATCGGTGATTTCCCCTCGATCAATGGTGGGTGGTTCTGAAAGCAAACACAATCTTGCGATTCGATTCGCGCTGCCCGTTGCGGTTTGTGCCAATTGATTGAGCATCTTTTGAAAATAATTTAAAACATCCGCATGTTGCAATACGTCTTGCAATGACGCACTGGTTGGTAAATCACAAAGTTGTCTCACAGCAGGCGTTGTAAAAATCATCGCACCCACTTCTTTGAGATTAATGCCCGTGATCACTGCGTCTTGAATGTAGGGCGCACCTGCGGCAATGATTTTGGCGCGCAAGGGGCCTACGCTTACAAAAGTGCCTGTTGCCAACTTGAAGTCTTCAGCAATGCGACCATCAAATTTCAAACCTAAATGAATGTTGTTTTCATCAATCCATTGAACAGCGTCCCCTGTTTTAAAAAAACCTTCTTCATCGAATGACTTTGCCGTGATGTCGGGCGCGCGCCAATAACCAGACGTGATGTTGGGACCTTTGTAGCGGACCTCGGTTTTGCCGTCGACAGCGATGAGTTTGAGTTCGAGGCCTGGTACTGGAACGCCTAAGTCACCAGAGCGAACATGCGGATTAGTAATAAAAATAGCAAAGGGGCCACTCTCTGTCATGCCCAAACCTGTGGCCATCACAATGCGTTCGCCCACTTCTTGTTCTTGCGATGCAAACAAACTATCCCATATGGGTTGAGCCAATGCTGCGCCTGCATAAAAAAACATGTGTACGCGCGAAAGTAATTTTTGACGCAACACGTGATCGGTTTGCATGGCGTTAGCAATGGCTTCAAAACCAGTGGGTACGTTGAAGTAAACCGTTGGTGCGATTTCGCGCAGATTACGCAAGGTTTCGTGAATCAATGCCGGCGTGGGTTTGCCGTCATCGATGTATAGGGTGCCACCGTGATAAACCACCATACCAAAGTTGTGGTTACCACCAAAGGTGTGACTCCATGGCAACCAATCGACTAACACTAAGGATTCTTTTTCAAGCACTGGCATCGATTGCGCCATTTGTTGTTGATTGGCGCACCACATGCGATGCGTATTTATCACTGCTTTGGGCATTTTGGTGGAGCCACTGGTGAATAAAAATTTCACAATCGTGTCGGGGCCTGTGTTTGCCATTGCTTGGTCAACCGCAGGTGTTGCAACGGTGTTGCACAAATTTGCAAATCGCGTGTGGGCGCGTGTATTCAAACTTCCTTCGCACAATACGACTTCGGTGTTGATATCAACTGCGGCATCAATTGCTTTGCCATAACGTTGGGCATCGAATGCAAAAACCAAACCCGGTGTGACGGTTTTGATGACATGTTTGAGTTTGTCAAAGTCTTGGCTGATGAGTGAGTAGGGTGGGGACGTGGGCACATAAGGTACGCCTGCAATCATGCAACCCAAAGCGAGTTGTGCATGTTCGATGCTGTTCTCGCTCAGTATCAACACGGATCTTTGGGTATTGAGTTGTCGATCAATGAGTGCTTGCGCAATTTGTTTGGCGTTTTTCCATGCTTGTGCAAATGTCAAATGTTGCCATGGACCGAGTTGACCTTGTTGGTTGATGCGTCTTGCAAACAAGGTGCGATCGGGCGAAACGCGCGCCCAATGGGCCAATCGGTCGGTGAGTCGTTTTGGGTATTCGCCCAGCGCTTGTTCAGCTTTGAGATAGTTTGTGCCCTGCGCGCCTTTACGTAACGCGACGCGTGTGACGCCAAATTCAAGGTGACGAAATTTTTTCTCAACACTCATGATTTTTTACTTTATCGGCTCGGCCTTCTAAAAAATCACGCACGCGTTGTTTGGCCTCGGGTGCGCTTTGCGCAATACCAGCCATCATGGCTTCTGTAAAAAAACCATGATCAGAAGATTGTTCGGCGATTCGGGGCAATGCATGCATTAACGCGTAATTGGTGAGCGGTGCATTTTGTGCAATGCGTTTGGCCAATTCCAAAGCCTTGTTAAAAGAAAGATTTTTTTCAACCAAATATTGTGCAAAGCCTGCGCGTTCGCCATCAATGGCGTTGTAAATGCGGCCCGTCATCATCATGTCGGTCATGCGCGCAACGCCAATTAATTTTGGAATTCGCACCGAACCTCCACCGCCCACAAAAATACCGCGCGAGCCCTCAGGCAATCCATAAAAAGTAGTGTCATCTGCAACGCGAATATGACAAGCACTTGCCAATTCCAAACCGCCACCCACCACTGCGCCTTGCAAAGCGGCAACAACAGGAACGGGCCCACGCTCGACGCGTATGAGCGCTGTGTGCCATGAACGCGAATGCATCAATCCTTGACCCGCATCGCGTTCTTGCAGTTCACTCAAATCAAGTCCTGCACAAAAATGATCGCCTTCGCCCGCAATGACGGCGCAACGAATATGTTGGGGCATGGTGTCAAATGCCAAACGAATCGATTCAATCAAAGCGTCGTTGAGTGCATTTCGTTTAATGGGGCGTGTGAGGCGAATAATGGCCACATCGCCATCAAAGCTTCGATTGAAATCGGGGTTGTTCATAAAATAGGTTTGAAGTTAGGAAAAGATTAGAATCGATTATGGTTATATCCTATAACCCTTTTAAGCGACTTGTGGTCAGCCTACTAAGAATAAACCCTTGGCGAAAACAAGGCATCATTGGTGAACAGCGGTTTTGAATTGCAGTTGGAGTAGTTTCATGGATCACAACAATCTCATCGCCATTGATATTCACACGCATGCGGAGGCGAGTTGTCGCAATCCATTTGACAATTATGGTGAAGAATACGACCGCGCCGCTGATAAATACTTTGGTTCTAATCGTAGACCCACAATTGCAGAAACTGTTGCCTATTACCGCGAAAAAAATCGGTTTGGTGATGTTCACGGTGGACAGTGAATCGCAACTGGGCTGAACAAGAATCCCCAATGAAGAAATTGCGCAAGTTGCGCGCGTCAACAGCGACATGATGATTGCATTTGCCAGCATCGACCCGCACAAAGGAAAAATGGGCGCACGTAAGGCTGAGCGCTTGATCAAAGAAGAAGGCGTCAAAGGATTTAAATTTCACCCCACAGTACAGGGCTATCACCCTTGCGACAAAATGGCGTGGCCGATTTATGAAGTGATCAACGCACATCAGTTGCCAGCGATTTTTCATGCAGATCACAGTGGTATTGGCAGAGGTATGCATGGTGGCGGTGGTTTGCGTTTGGCCTATAGCAATCCCATGAACTTAGATGATGTAGCGATTGATTTTCCAGATATTCAAATTGTGATGCCGCATCCGAGTTTTCCTTGGCAAGACGAGGCCTTGAGTGTGGCGACGCACAAACCCAATGTGAGGATTGATTTGTCGGAATGGAGTCCCAAATAT
>SHXN01000163.1 GCA_009693305.1 Limnohabitans sp. | reverse complement strand
ATGAATTTAGCCAAAAGCAAGCTATTTGCTTCTTTCACTAGATCCAGAAAAAAATCGTAAACTCTCAGCTTTACTACTCCGATCAATCCTAATTCCAAAGTCCTTGGAAAGACACTTCTTCAGGCTCATACCTGGATTGGAAAATACTCGGGGCTTGCACAATTTCAATGGCGGAGTGCGGGTCAAAGCCTGCGCGAGCGTTTCCGCGAGGATAAACTGGGGCAGACGGCGGGTTCGCTCACCTTTACCACCACCATTGCCATCGTTCCGCTTTTACCGTGATTTTGGCGGTCTTCACGGCCTTTCCAATCTTTGAAAAATTTCAAACCGTGATTCAACTTTGGTTGGTTGAGAGTCTCATACCTGACAGTATTTCCAAACTAGTGCTGGGCTATCTCACCCAATTCACCACCAAAGCGAGTCGTTTGGGTTCGGCGAGTTTTGCGGCATTGTTATTTTCTACGGTGGCCTTAATGTTCACCATTGATCGTACACTCAATGCGATTTGGCAAGTGCGCAAACCCAGACCTTGGCATCAACGCTTGTTGCTTTATTGGGCTGCTATCACCTTGGGGCCGCTGATCATTGCTGCAAGTGTGGTGATGATGACGTCTGTGATTGCATTTTCTGGCATGGGCAACAGCAGTGAAGGCAGTTTGATTCGCTGGGTGCTTGATAGTTTGGAATTTTTTATTTTTCTATTTGCCATCGCGTCACTTTACAAATACGTGCCCAATACGCATGTGCCTTGGACGCACGCCTTGGTGGGCGGTCTCACAACCAATGCATTGCTTGAATTGGCGCGTTAAGGGCTCACCACCTATATCGGAAAAATGTCTACTTTTTCTGTGGTGTATGGTGTGTTTGCAATTGTTCCGTTTTTGTTGGTATGGATTTACACCACGTGGGTGATTGTTTTGTTGGGCGCTGTGTTGGTGGCAAGTTTGCCTTATCTGCTCAGTGGCATTCATCGTGACACCACTCAACCGGGTTGGATGTTTGAATTGGCCTTGGATATCGTGAGATTGTTGCAAGATGTTCGGTAAGCCAACAAAACAGGTCTTGATTTGTCGCAACTATCGACACAGTTAAAAATTGATCAACTCAATTTAGAAGAATCCATTGAAGTGTTAACGCGACTCGATTGGGTGGGGCGACTCAATGAAGAAGACGTCATGCGTTCACCACGCTTTGTGTTGTTGATTCATGCCGAGCAAACGCCATTGGCGCCCTTGATGGATGTGTTGTTGCTGGCAGATAAGCCCGGTACGCAAGCGCTCTGGTGCAAATGGCACAGTTTGAAATTATCGGACGATTTGAATTAAAAATTCACGCAAAGCCTTGAGTGTTTCTTCTGGCGTTTCATTCATTTGGTGATGACCGCCAGGCACTTCAATCACTTGTACGTGTTGATTTTTTATTTTTGCTTGTTCAATTAATTTTTTTGCAAATTTGGGTTGCGTCATCTGATCGGTCTTGCCCAATATAAACAAAACAGGGCAAGTGATTTGTTTAATCGCATGAAGGCCATTGGTATACGTGTGACACGCCATGAATCCTTTGTGAAAAACATTTTCGTGTGGATTGCTTTGGAGTATGCGTCGATTGAGTGCGCGATTAGCGCCATAAACCCAAGTGCCTGGCCCTAATGCAGATGGGGGCGCAGACAAGGTGGATCTTGAAAAAACATTGATCATCTCAATGGCTTTGTGAGGTTCATTGAGGGACAAGTCCAACAAGGTTTGCGATACGGCCATCGGAAATGCCGTACCGATCAACACCAATTTTGAAATTTTTTCTTGTAATTGCGATGCTGCTTCTAAGGCGATGAGAGAGCCGCCACTGTGTCCAATTAACACGGCTTTGTTGAGTTGAAAGTGACTCATCAAGTCTTTGACAAATTGCGCGCCTTCTTCAATGATCGTAGGTGCCAAACCCGTGCTTTTGCCGTGTCCTGGTAAATCAACGGCCAAAACATTCCAACCATGGTTAGCAAAAAATCGGCTTTGCAAAATCCAAACGCTGTGATCGTTGAGCACGCCGTGTAAAAAAATCACAGTGGGTTGTGTATCAATCAGTGGCTTGCCACCGGTGTAAACGTAAATCGATTGTTGCTGAAGTTGAATCTGCATGATTAACCTGCTTTGTTAAGTTTTTCTGCAGCTTTTAATGCTTGCTTTAAATCAGCAATCAAATCGGCAGGGTCTTCAAGTCCAATCGATAAACGAATCGTGCCGGGACTGATGCCTGCTTGCAAAAGTGCTTCGTCGCTCATTCGAAAATGCGTCGTGCTTGCGGGATGAATAACCAAACTGCGGCAATCACCCACATTGGCCAAGTGACTAAATATCTGCAAGCTCTCGATGAATGCGCGTCCTTGTTCGCGCGATCCTTTGATATCAAAGCTAAATACCGAACCCGCGCCCTTGGGTCCAAATTTGAGAAGGTGTTGGGCTAATGCGTGACTTGGATGATCGGGCATCAATGGGTGGCCCACTTTGCTTACCATGGGGTGATGGGCTAAAAATTCGACTACTTTTTCTGTGTTGGCCATGTGTCGTTCCATTCGCAAGGGCAATGTTTCTATGCCTTGCAAGATCAACCATGCACTGTGCGGTGACAAACACGCGCCAAAGTCACGCAAACCTTCGCGTCGTGCGCGCAATAAAAATGCGCCCACGGTGCTTTCTTCAGAAAACACCATGTTGTGAAAGCCTTCATACGCTTGCGTGAGTTCTGCAAACTTGCCGCTTTTTTCCCAATCAAAACTTCCGCCATCGGCAATGACGCCACCAATGACTGTGCCGTGTCCGCTTAAAAATTTGGTGGCGGAGTGATAAACCAAATCTGCGCCCATCAACAAGGGTTGAATCAAATAGGGCGAAGAGAGTGTGGCATCAACCAAGAGAGGTACACCTGCTTCATGCGCTATTTGTGAAATAGCAGGAATGTCCAACACATCGAGGCCTGGGTTGCCAACGGTTTCGCCAAAGAACAAACGTGTTTCGGGGCGAATGGCCGCTTTCCATGCATCGAGGTCGCCTGGTTTGACAAATGTGGTTTGAATGCCAAAGCGACTGAGTGTGTAATGCAACAAATTGTGCGAGCCACCATACAAAGCACTGCTGGCCACGATGTGCGAGCCCGCTCCCATCAATGTGGCCACACACAAATGCAAGGCCGCTTGTCCGCTTGACGTGGTGATGGCGCCGATGGCGCCTTCGAGGGCGGCCACGCGTTGCTCTAATACGGCGTTGGTGGGGTTGCTGATTCGACTGTAAACATGTCCCGCACGTTCCAAATTAAACAAGGACGCGGCATGATCGCTCGACTCAAAAACAAAGGACGTGGTCATGTGAATCGGGACAGCCCTGGCGCCCGTGCTGGGGTCGGGTTGCGCGCCTGCGTGCAGGGCTAGGGTGTCAAATTGGGGGTCTGCATAACCGGGCATAAAAAATTCCTTAAAAGCAGGGATGGATGGTCAATTCGCTTTCAATGGGCTATATTGTGGACTGGATACGAATCATTGGAACAATTGGGAATATTGAGCATGAAAGTCAGCGACATTCTTCGCGTCAAGGGCAACACCCTTTACACATTGACACCCCTAGAGCCTTTGGCGCACGCAGTTCAAATCATGGCGGAAAAAGATTTGGGATCGATTGTCATCATGGACCACGGTGATTTGGTGGGTATGCTGACGTTTCGAGAGGTCATTCAGTCCATTGTCAAAAATGGCGGTGTTGTTGGAGATGCCACGGTCAAAAGCGCGATGGGTGACCATCCGCTCACGTGTTCTCCCGAAACTGAAATGGACGAGGTGCGTCGCATGATGCTTGATCGACATGCTCGCTACATGCCGGTGATTGAAAATCGTCAACTCATGGGCGTGATTAGTTTTTATGACGTAGCCAAAGCGGTGGTGGACAGTCAAAATTTTGAAAATAAGATGCTCAAGGCTTATATCAAGGACTGGCCCTCTGAAGAAAAAAAACCAGCTTAGACCGATGAATGTAACTCGGTCACATCAACGACTCTGCGTTCGGTGGGATAATCTTTTGTTATGAGTACAAATACTTTAGGTCAACTTTTTTCTGTCACCAATTTTGGCGAGTCGCATGGCGTCGCCATTGGTTGCGTCATTGACGGCTGTCCGCCTGGGCTTGATTTATCGGAGGCAGACATTCAATCCGAACTCGATCGTCGTCGCCCCGGCACGAGTCGTCATGTCACCCAAAGACAAGAAGCCGATCAAGTCCAAATTTTGTCAGGCGTTTACATGGGTAAAACCACGGGCACACCCATCGCCTTACTCATTCAAAACACCGATCAACGTAGCAAAGATTACGCAGATATTTTGCAAACCTTTCGCCCAGGTCATGCCGATTACACCTATTTTCACAAATATGGCATTCGCGATCCACGTGGTGGCGGTCGTTCTTCTGCACGTCTCACGGCACCCACCGTTGCGGCTGGCGCAGTTGCCAAAAAATGGTTGCATCAAAAATACGGTATTCAATTTTTAGGATGTATGACACAACTTGGTGAGCACACCATAGCGTTTGAATCATGGGATCATGTGTCTCATAATCTTTTTTTTGCGCCCATTGTTGATGTGTCTGCACTAGAAACATATATGGACGAGTTGCGCAAATCGGGCGATTCGTGTGGTGCGCGCATTCGTGTGTGTGCAACGGGTATGCCTGTTGGCTTGGGTCAACCCTTGTTTAACAAACTCGATGCCGATATTGCGGCCGCCATGATGGGGCTTAATGCGGTCAAGGGTGTCGAAATCGGATCAGGCTTTGCGAGCGTCTCTCACAAGGGCTCTTTTCATGGTGACAGCCTGCATCCCAACGGTTTTCAAACCAATCACGCTGGCGGTGTATTAGGTGGCATCAGTACGGGTCAAGATTTAGAAGTCAGTATTGCAATTAAGCCAACCAGCTCCATCCTCAAACCACGCGACACCATCGATTCGCAAGGTCAATCCACTCAGATTCAAACTAAGGGTCGTCATGATCCTTGCGTGGGCATCAGAGCAACGCCTATTGCCGAAGCTTTGTTGGCATTGGTTGTCATCGATCACGCACTGATGCACCGCGCGCAGTGTGGCGATGTTCACGTTCCGATTGCGCCCATACCCGCGCATCGTTAAAAGGTCTTGATGACCTCCAATCACACGCCCGTCTCGCGTGGGCAACTCATTCCATTTGCATTTCTCAGTGCCAGTTATTGTGCGCATATTGGTTTTTTTAATCCAGCGGATTCAAGTCTGAAGTGCAACCGCGTTATGACGCGAGTGTAGCTTCTTCCAGAAGACTTCCTGGGGTGTTTTGAAGCCGAGGCATTTTCTGGGGCGATGGTTGAGGTAGTGCATGGCGGCAGAGGTATCCTTTGGGGTGATTGAAT
>SHXN01000162.1 GCA_009693305.1 Limnohabitans sp. | reverse complement strand
AACGGGGCAAAAGCCCTCAGTGGGGGAAGAAATCGCTTGAAAATGCTCAAAAAGAGAGTGATTTTTCAATCAGGTCATAGAAAATTTCACATGGCGAAGATTTGTTGCCTGGGAACTCGTTTAAACTGAGTTTTTCAGACCATTCCTAGAATGCTAGACATTCTCAGCCTCCTCCCCTCAGTTAATCAAAGTTGCACTTCGAACTTGAATCCGCCCAATGTTAATCTCATCAAGCATAAATCTATAAAACGAACTGCGGCATGACGGATGATGGTTTTTTAGTAAACATTTCAACCCCGCTACAATCCCCCTCTTCCTCAACAGCCTCTGGATCAACACCATGAACCGCTGCACGCACCCTTTTAAGGGGGCTCAATCATGAGCCCCAAAGTCTTCATCAAAACATTCGGCTGTCAAATGAATGTGTACGACTCGGACAAAATGGCCGACGTGTTGCACCAAGCCCAAGGTTACGAACAAACCACCGACGTCAATCAAGCCGACTTGATTGTTTTCAACACCTGTTCGGTGAGAGAAAAAGCGCAAGAAAAAGTTTTTTCAGATCTAGGTCGCGTCAAACACCTGAAGAAAAAAGGCGTCAAGATTGCTGTAGGCGGTTGCGTCGCAAGTCAAGAAGGCGCCACCATCATCGAGCGCGCGCCTTATGTGGATGTGGTGTTTGGTCCTCAAACCTTGCATCGCTTACCCGATCTACTCAATCAACGCGATTCGCAAAAGCGTCCTCAAGTCGATATTTCTTTTCCCGAAATAGAAAAGTTTGATCACTTGCCGCCCGCTCGCGTTGAAGGTTCTTCTGCGTTTGTCAGCATCATGGAGGGTTGCTCCAAATATTGCAGTTATTGCGTCGTGCCTTACACGCGCGGCGAAGAAATCAATCGACCCTTTGACGACGTGCTCACCGAAGTGGCGGGCTTGGCCGCACAAGGCGTCAAAGAAATCACACTTCTGGGTCAAAACGTCAACGCGTATCGTGGCCCCATGGGCAACACCGTAGACATTGCAGACTTCGCATTGCTACTCGAGTACGTGGCAGAAATTCCTGGCATTGAACGCATTCGCTACACCACGAGTCATCCCAACGAATTCACACAACGACTCATTGACGTGTATGCCAAAGTTCCGCAACTCGTGAGTCACTTGCATTTGCCCGTGCAACACGGCAGTGATCGCATCTTGATGGCAATGAAGCGCGGTTACACAGCGATGGAATACAAAAGCACGATTAAAAAATTACGCGCTATTCGCCCCAACCTATCCTTGAGTTCTGACTTTATTGTGGGTTTTCCGGGTGAAACCCAAACCGACTTTGATCAGATGATAAAACTCATCAATGATTTGAGTTTTGACGCGTCCTTCAGTTTTATTTTTAGCCCACGCCCCGGCACACCTGCGGCCAATTTAGAAGACACCACACCGCACGACATCAAACTTCAACGCTTGCAACACTTGCAAGCCACCGTTGAAGCCAATGTTCATCGCATCAGCGAAAGCAAAGTGGGCACACTCGAGCGCATTTTGGTGGAAGGGCCGTCGCGCAAAAGCGCAACCGAATTAATGGGACGCACCGTTTGCAATCGCATCGTTAATTTTGATGGCGGCCCGCACAGCCCTCGCTTGGTGGGGAAGTTGATGGATGTGCGCATTACACAAGCATTACCCCATTCCTTGCGAGGCGAAGTGGTGATTTAAACACCACTTCGTAAGCTTACAGCGTCAGTATGGTGCAACCAGTTGTTTTGCGCGCTTCTAATGCAATGTGCGCTTGTTGCGCTTGTTCGAGCGGAAATGTTTGATCAATTCTGATTTTGACTTTGCTACCGCTCACTACAGCAAACAAATCGTCGGCCATGGCTTGTGTGGTTTCACGCGATGTGATGTGCGTGAACAAAGTTTGACGCGTGACGTAGATAGAACCTTTGTTACCCAAAATACCAGGTGCAAAAGGCGCTACAGGGCCGGACGCATTGCCAAAGCTTGCCATCAAACCAAATGGCGACAAACAATCCAATGATTTATCCCAAGTGTCTTTACCCACCGAGTCATAAACCACCTTGACACCTTTACCGCCAGTGATTTCTTTAACCTTCACCAAAAAATCTTCTTTGCTGTAATTGATGACATGTGATGCACCGTACGCTTTGGCGAGTGCACATTTTTCATCGCTACCTGCGGTACCAATGAGTTGATAGCCCAATGCTTTGGCCCATTGAGAGGCAATCAAGCCCACACCACCAGCGGCGGCATGAAATAAAATGAAGTCACCCGCTTGGAGTCCACCTTGAGGCAATGTGCGCTTGAGCAAATATTGCGCTGTGAGACCTTTGAGCATCATGGCCGCACCTGTTTCAAAACTGATGTCATCGGGCAATTTGCAAACGCATTTGGCGGGCATCACGCGTTCTTCACAATAACTTCCAGGGGGCTGGCTTGCATAAGCGGCGCGGTCCCCCACTTTTAAATGCGTAACGCCTTTGCCAACGGCCTCCACAACGCCTGAAGCCTCCATGCCCAAACGCAAGGGCATAGGAAATGGATACAAACCCGAGCGTTGATAAACGTCGATGAAATTCAAACCCACTGCTTTGTGACGAATGCGAATTTCGCCGTCATCAGGCTCGCCCACCGTCACGTCAACCATTTTTAAAACTTCTGGACCACCATTTTGGTCAATCCGTATGGCTTTACTCATAAAAAACTCCTTGATCTTATTTTTGAACCGTATGAACAATTACACCATGCAAATGCAAGGAGTCTATCCTGCCACGAATCATTATCCCTTGCTTGGCAGTCCAGTAAACTTTTTTCGGATAGAGTCTGGCCCTATGATTACACTCAGCACCCCATCCGCCCTGACGCCTTTTAACGCCCTTTTATTGGTCATCCCCGCTCTTTTATGGGCTGGCAATGCGGTGGTAGGACGCATCATTTATGAATTAGTACCTCCCGTCACCCTCAATTTTTTAAGATGGGCCACGGCTTTTGTATTGCTACTCCCTTTGGCCTATCCCGTGCTCAGGCTCAGCAGTCCACTTTGGCTCAATTGGAAACGCTATGCTGTTTTATCTTTACTCGGAGTAGGTTGTTACAACACGTTTCAATACATGGCTTTGCATACCTCATCGCCCATTAATGTCACCTTGGTTGCATCAAGCTCTCCTGTGTTCATGCTCGCTGTTGGCGCATTGTTTTTTAAACAAACCATTCAGATGCGACAAATAGCTGGCGCATGTTTATCGATCATGGGCGTGATATGGGTGCTCAGTCGCGGAGATTGGCACAATTTATTGCAAGTCAAATGGGTAATCGGTGATTTGTATGTGATACTTGCAACGATTGCATGGGCTGTTTACAGTTGGTTGTTGTCCATCAACAAAGACCCAGCAGAGTTGCGCAGCAACTGGGCTTATTTTTTAATGGCACAAGTCACGATGGGTTTATTTTGGACCAGCGCCTTTACTACCGCCGAGTGGACGCTCACCGATGCGCATATCGTATGGGGTTGGCCTGTAGCGTCGGCATTGATTTATGTGGCGCTTGGCCCTGCGATTTTGGCTTATCGATGCTGGGGCTTGGGCGTGCAACGCGTAGGTCCCAACATTGCAGGATTTTTTAGCAACCTCACTCCATTGTTTGCAGCGATTTTTTCTTCACTGGCATTGGGTGACCCGCCCAAAATCTATCACGCCATAGCATTTGTTTTAATTGTGGGCGGTATCTATGTTTCGTCTCGAAAATCGGCTTAATAAGTGCCAGGGTAAGCGCCGCCATCAATCAATACATTTTGACCCGTGATGTAACTGGCTTGAGCACTGCATAAAAACGCACAAGTTTGACCAAACTCTTCGGGATTGCCAAAGCGCAATGCAGGAATGGTTTTTTTTCTTGCTTCGCTAATGGCTTCTTCTGATTGACCTGTTTTTTTAGCCGCACCTTGCAAAGTGCTTTTGAGTCGATCGGTATCAAAAGCGCCTGGCAATAAATTGTTGATAGTGACATTGCGTGAAGCCAATTTGCTAGTGCGTGCAACACCTGCAACAAAACCAGTCAGGCCACTGCGCGCACCATTAGACAATCCCAAAATATCAATCGGTGCTTTCACAGAACTCGATGTGATGTTGACGATTCGCCCAAAACCGCGCTCGGCCATTCCATCCACCGTTGCTTTGACTAATTCAATCGGTGTGAGCATGTTGCCGTCTACCGCCTTAATCCATGCGTCACGATTCCATTCGCGAAAATCTCCAGGCGGTGGTCCTCCCGCATTAGTCACCACGATGTCAAAGCTTTTTCCGGGACCGCCTTTGACATTCCAAATCGCTTCACGGCCTTGCTCAGACGTGATGTCCATGGCAACTGTCAAAATTTGAGTGCCGTATTTACGAAGCGTCGTTGCGGCTTGCTCTAAGGCCTCTGCACCGCGCGCCACCACCACCACATTGCAACCTTCTTTGGCTAAAGCCGTTGCACAACCCAAGCCCAAGCCTTTGCTCGCGCCACCCACCAATGCCCATTTACCTTTGATTCCTAAGTCCATCATGCGTCTCCATATTTAGAAGCCAAATATACACCGCCCAAAACCAGGGCGGTCCCTGCAAAAATCCAAGCGTTGAAAGGCTCACCCAAAATAAAAACGCCCATGCCAATGGTCGCCAAGGGACCAATCATGCCTACCTGAGATGTTAACCCTGCTCCAATTCTTTCTATTGCCAACATCACCAATAAGACGGGTGCAACCGTACAGACCAAGGCATTAATAATAGACAAATGAATAACGGGAGTGGAGACAACAAAATTAGATATACTATTTAGTATAAAAAACTGTGTAATCGTAAAGATACACGCTGAAGTGGAAGCCAAACCAACCAATCGCATCGCACCAATGCGCTTGACCATCTGCCCACTAAAAACCAAATAAAACGCATACAGCACAGCACTCAGAAAAACCAAAAAACCGCCCCACACTACTGAGTCACCCGTGATTTGTACTTCGTGACCCAACACCAACATCACACCGCTATAACTGACCACCATCGCCAACATGCGAATGGGTTTGATGGGTCTTTTGTATAACAACCAGCTTAATAAAATAACCATGGTTGGACTCAAATACAAAATCAATCGCTCTAAACTCGCCGTGATGTATTGCAAGCCCCAAAAATCCACAAAGCTCGATAAGTAGTAGCCAATAAAGCCTAGACCCATGACGCCCCATTTATCTTTCAAGCTTAAAGGATGATCGATTGCGTGCGTTTGCCGCATGGCCCACAACGACAGCGCAATAAAAAATGGCAACGCAAAAGCCATGCGCAATGTAATCAAGGTAACAGGATCGACGCTGTAACGATAAGCTAACTTAACGATGATGGCTTTACCCGCAAATGCAATCGCACCTAT
>SHXN01000161.1 GCA_009693305.1 Limnohabitans sp. | reverse complement strand
ACGTTTAACTGTTGCAACACCGCGCGCTTTGCCATTGGCACTGATGAGTGCATCAACCAACGCTGAATTATCTGCACCATGACAGGTGGCTTGCACAATCACGTTTTTATCAAAGCCTAAGTGATCGCGCAATGCAAACAATTGATGCTTGCTCGCATCACACGGCGTGTATTTGCGCTCGGGTGCGTAGGGAAACTCCGAGCCTGGACCAAAAACATGGCAGTGTGCGTCAACCGCGCCTGCGGGTAATTGAAAGCGTGGCTTAGCGGGTCGGTTGTACCAATCCAACCAGCCTTTTGTTTTTTCAAATGGGCCACTCGTGGGTCGGTTCACTGCAGTTGTCATGTGTGTCTCTGTTGAATCAATCGATGTATTTCAAACCTGCTTTTTGCAAAGGCTCGCGCATGTTGTACATGTCGAGTCCCAAAACACCCGATGCTAATTTGGCGCGTTTTTCACCTTCATTGGCTTCGCGTGCTTTTGCAGCATCTGCCACTTGTTGTGCAACGGCAGAAGGCACGATCACCACGCCGTCGTCGTCGGCCACCACCACATCCCCTGGATTGACATAAGCGCCTGCGCAAACCACAGGCACATTAACGGAGCCAATGGTGGACTTGATGGTTCCTTTGGCGCTGATGGCTTTGCTCCATACAGGAAAGCCCATTTGCGTGAGTTCAGCCACATCGCGTACACCCGCATCGATGATGAGTGCTTTGGCGCCTCTTGCTTTGAATGAGGTTGCCAACAAATCACCAAAGTATCCATCGGTACAAACTGCAGTGATCGCGGCCACCACAATATCGCCTTCTTGAATTTGCTCGGCCACCACGTGCATCATCCAGTTATCACCTGGATGCAATAAAACCGTAACAGCCGTTCCTGATACGCGCGCACCTGCGTAGATGGGTCGAATATAAGTATGGAGCAAACCGACTCGACCCATGGCCTCATGCACAGTGGCACTGCCGTATTTGACCAATTGATCGACTGCTACGCGCGGCGCACGAACGATGTTGCGTTTGACAATTCCTAAGTTATTCATCTCAATGTCCTTTTTGTTTTAACAATGCGTCTAAGCGAGGAAATACGCGACGCGAATTGCCTTCATAAATTTGATGGCGGTCTTCTTTGCTCAAAATTTTGCTTGACTCAATGTAGCGTTTGGTGTCGTCAAAGTAATAGCCTGTTTCGGGATCAATGCTGGGCACCGCACCAATCATTTCAGATGCAAACAACACGTTCTTCACAGGAATCACCGTGTTGAGCAAATCAATACCTGGCTGATGATAAACGCAAGTATCAAAATAAATGTTATTGAGTAGATGCTCACTCAGCAATGGTTTTTTTAATTCTTGCGCCAAGCCTCTGAATCGGCCCCAGTGATAGGGCACCGCACCGCCGCCATGCGGAATTAAAAATTTGAGCGTTGGGAAATCTTTGAATAAATCACTTGTGAGGCATTGCATAAACGCTGTTGTGTCTGCATTGAGGTAATGCGCACCCGTTGTATGAAAACACGCATTGCAACTCGTACTCACGTGAATCATGGCGGGCAAATCAAACTCCACCATTTTTTCGTAAATCGGATACCAATGCTTATCGCTCAATGGCGGGCTCGTCCAATATCCACCGCTGGGGTCGGGGTTGAGGTTGATACCCACGCAGCCATATTCTTTGACGCATTTTTCTAGCTCAGGAATGCAAGTGGCAGGATCAACACTGGGAGACTGCGGCAACATAGCGACAGACACAAAATGATCGGGAAACAATCGAGAGACGCGAAAACACAATTCATTGCAAATCGCAGCCCATGTGGATGAGACTTGATAGTCGCCGATGTGATGCGCCATGAAACTCGCACGAGGTGAAAACAAGGTGATGTCACTACCGCGTTCTTTCATCAAACGCAATTGATTGGTTTCAATCGATTGACGCAATTCGTCATCGCTGATTTTTAAATCCGATGCTTTGGGTTTAACGCTGGCATCTTTGATGCCTGCAATTTGTTGGTTACGCCAATCTTCTAAGGCTTTGGGTGCTGTCGTGTAGTGACCATGACAATCGATGATTAAACTCATTTTTTATCTCCTGAATTCCAAATAGATGCATCAACCATGGCTTGCCCTTTCATGATCAATCGCGCGGTTCTGAGCAAAGCGGCTTGTGTCACCACATGACCACCTGGTGCATGAGGTTGCTCTTGTGTTTGCAACGCAACGCTGAATTCTCCTGTGGGGTGTTCGACTGATAATTTTTTGCTACTACATTGGGGCATCACAACGACACCATCGCACACCGAGCCTTTTAAAACACAGGCGGTGCCCACCGTTACAGCGGCCAACACACCAATGGCGTCGTGACACACATGCGGAATAAAACTGCGCGTGGATATCGCGCCACCATTCACAGGCGGTCCAATTAAAGTCATCTTGGGATAATTTTTTTTACTCACGTCGCCCAAACCCATTTGGTGCGATACAACCAATCGCAAAGCTTCAACGCGTGTTTTTAAATCAGTATCAGCGTTCAGAGACGCGACGTCTTCCAATCCAGTTCGTCCCATGTCGGACGCTTTGAACATCACCAATGGCATGCCGTTATCAATACAAGTGACATCGATTTCAAATGCATCAAAGCCCGAGTGCAATGCGGTGGGCTCTACACGAATGCGATCTTTGACTTGACCCGTGGGCAACAAACCATTGCACACGGAACCCGCCGTGTCTAAAAAATTAATCGTCACCGGTGCAGAAGTGCCCGGTGCACCATCGATGCGTGCGTCTCCGCTGTAATCCACAAATCGAATACCGTCTGGGCCTTTCGGCGTTTCAACGGTGATGTCGCACTGCATGTCGGTGTTTAAGGTGAGTACTCGAAATGTGCTCTGATCTGATTGCGCTTGGATCATGCCTGTCTCTAATGCAAACGGAACGACAGCGGCCAACATATTGCCGCAATTGGGCATGGTGTCTACCGTCTCTTGATCGGGTTGCAATTGCGCAAATAAAAAATCCAAATCAACGCCTGTTGTTTGACTCATGGACACAATGCCCACTTTGCTGGTGAGTGGATGCGCTCCGCCCAAACCATTGATTTGTCTTTTATCAGGTGAACCCATCACCGCTAACAATACTTTGTCGCATGTAACTTGATCAGCAGGCAAATCTTTGGCGTTGAAGAAGAGCCCCTTGGAGGTGCCACCACGCATGAATAAACAGTGAACTTCGGTCTGAGGCAATCGGGCCATGGCTGATTCCAAAAATCTTATGAATGCATTCATTGTCTCGATAGAAGCAGGCGTCGACTAGCCCTTTCACCCACTATCTGATATAAGATATTGATATATCTTATACTTTGATATTCATTTAGGATCTATCCGTGGACTTCAAGCAACTCGAATATTTTGTGGCAGTGGCCGAGGACGGCAGTTTTACGCGCGCTGCTCGAAAATTAGGCATTGCGCAACCCGCCTTGAGCCGCCAAGTGCGCTTGCTAGAAGTGGAATTGCGTCAAAACCTGTTGATTAGAAATGGGCGCGGCGCCTTGCCCACGGCAGCCGGCAAATTGTTGCTTGATCACGCCCGCGGCATCTTGCATCAAGTGTCACGCGCGCAAGAAGATTTAGGTCGCATGCGTGGTGACTTAAGTGGACGCATTGCATTGGGATTGCCTCCAAGTTTGGCGCATGCGTTAACAGTGCCACTGACACACGCTTTTCAAAAACATTTGCCTGATGCGCAACTGACGATTCGCGAAGGCTTTAGCGCCGACATGGAGGAGAGTTTGTTAAACGGCAGACTCGACATGGCTTTGTTGTACAACGCGCAAAACAACGATGGCCTCACCCTTAAACCTTTGTTGGATGAAGAATTGGTGTTGGTACAACGTCGACCCGCAGGTTTACAAGAAGATCCACCGCCCTCACCGATTGCACTCAAAGAAATAGCAAAACTGCCTTTGGTAATACCGAGTAGACCCAACGCCATTCGCATGCATCTTGAATCGCAAATGGCATTGCACCATTGCAAGCCCATGATTTATTTAGAAATTGATGGTGTGAGTTCTATTTTGGATTTGGTCGCCGACGGCGCAGGACACGCCATCCTCACTCGCAATGCGGTGGCACACTCGATTCGACCATCGGCCTATCGGGTGATTGCCATTACAAAACCCACGTTGCATATACCGCTTCTAATGGTGACGAGTGCTAAACGTGCAAGCAGTTTGACCTTGGACACCACACTTGAGTTGGTGCAACAAACCGCTCGTCGTATTTTTAAATCGCATGTATCAGCGATTTAAAAAATCAAACCCAAATAATCGGTGATTGATCCACAATAAAGACTAACCAAACCCGCCAATACCAGCGAAGGCCCAAAAGGAAAAGGTGCGCCCGCATTGATTTTTTGGGTAAAACGCAAAACAATCACTATCAACACACCCGCCAATGATGCAAAAAAAACAATGCCAGGCAATGCCATCCAACCCAACCATGCACCCAAGACGGCCAAGAGTTTGAAGTCGCCCGCACCCATGCCTTCTTTGCCTGTTACGCGTAAAAAGATTTGATACACCAACCACAAACTGAGATAACCCGCCACTGCGCCCCACATCGCATCCACCAGTGAGGCCAAGGTCCATCCCAACGAAGAAGCAATAAGACCAGCCCACATCAGCGGCAATGTGATGCTGTCGGGTAAATACATGGTGTCCATATCAATGAGTGCCAATGCGATGAGCGCACTCACACACAACGCCCATGCCAATGCTTGCCATGTGAGCCCACACTTATATGCACATCCCGCCCAAGCAAGTGCCACCACGATCTCAACCAAGGGATAACGAAAAGAGATGGATGTGTTGCAGTGCGCGCACTTTCCTTTTAAAAATAAATAACTGAAAACGGGAATTAAATCGCGCACGCGCAAAGTGGCTTTGCACGAGGGGCAATGTGAACGCGGAAAAAATAAATTGAATGCGGCTTGCTCTTCTAACGGTGAGCCACTGTAGTGCGCATGCTTTTGCGCCAACTCGCGCTCCATCATGCGCGGCAAACGCCACACGAGCAAATTAAGAAAGCTACCGATTTGAAGACCGATTAAGGCCGCAATGAAAATGTCCATAAGCCTATAGCCTAACGCATTTTCTAGTCAGTAAGTATTCTTATTTGTGATTTTTAACCACTCGGTCTGCGTAATCTTGCCAAATGGGCTTGGTTGGCAAATTATCAAAGATTCCGTCGCGAGCCAAACCTGCAATCCAATCGTGTTTGGTGGCAACCCCAAGAACAGCACGGGTGAGCGAGATCCGGAGATGCACCAGACCAAGAAGGGTAACCAGTGGCACCATGGGATGAAAGCGCATATTGGCGCAGATGCTGACTCTGGACTGGTTCACTCGGTTGAGGCAACGGCGGCCAACGCACATGAC